>JACQES010000226.1 GCA_016200495.1 Gemmatimonadota bacterium | reverse complement strand
TGCGCATCACGGCGCACCTCGTGCGCGCGCGCGACGGCGGCAGTCTCTGGTCGCAGACCTTCGACCGCAACGCCAGGGACATCTTCGCGGTGCAGGACGAGGTGGCGCGCGCGGTGATCGGGGCGCTCAAGGGACAGGTCCTCGCTGGGGCCTCGCGCGGCGCGGCATCGTCCACGCGCGATCCCGAGGCGTACGACCGGTACCTGCAGGCGCGGTTCGCGGCGGCGAAGCGCACGACGGAGGCGCTGCAGCGCGCCGTCGCGCTCTACGAGCGGGCGCTCGCGCGGGACTCCGCCTTCGCGCAGGCGTGGTCGGGGCTCGCCGATGCGCACATCTTCGCGGCGATGTACGCCGACACGGGGGGCCGCGCCCAGCTGACGCTGGCGCGGCAGGCCGCCGATCGGGCCCTCGCGCTCGACCCCGAGCAGACGGAGGCGCTCACCACCAACGCGTACCTCCTGCTGCTCCGCGACTGGAACTGGGCGGCCTCGGACACGGCGTTCCAGCACGCGGTGCGCGCGGGCCCGGGCTACGCCTTCGCGATCAAGTGGTATGCCGACCTGCACTGCATCCTGGGGCGGCGCGCGGCGTGCCGGGCGGCGTACGAGCGCGCGTGGCAGCTCGACCCGCTCTCGGCCACCGTCGCGGCGAATCTCGCGCAGGAATTCCTCGCGCGCGGGGACACGAACGGCGCCTTCACCTGGCTCGAGCGGTCGCTCGCGATCGATCCCGACAACCCGCTCGCGTTGCGGGTGATCGCGCCGTATCTGGTGGCGCGTGGCGACACCGCGCGCTTCTTCGCGGTGCAGGCGCGCATGACCCGGGGCACCGCGATGGCCGGGGCGAGTGTCGAAGCGCTGCGCGCCGCCTGGCGTGCGGGAGGCCGGCGCGCGGTCGCGCGGGCGCAGGCCGCCGCGTTCGAGCGGATGAAGCTCCCGTTCGAGGCGATGCGCTGGCTGGTGGAGGCCGACGACCTCGACGGCACCTTTGCCGCGCTCGACCGGGCCATCGCCGAGCGCAGCGTCTGGACGCCGTTCGTGCGGGACTACCTCTACGTGCCGGCGGTGCGCCGCGATCCGCGTTTCGCCGCCGTGCTCCGGAAGCTGAACATGCCGCTGGAGGAGCGGTGACCTCACGCACGCATCGAGACCGCGTGCTTCGCATCGCCTTCGGCGCGCTGGCCGCGCTGGCGATCGCCCGTCACGACGCCGGCGCCCAGCGCCAGCGCCTCTCCATGGACCCCGGCTGGCGCTTCACGCTCGGCGACGTGGCGGGCGCCGAGCAACCGGCGTTCACCGACGCCGCCTGGCGCACGCTCGACCTGCCGCACGACTGGAGCATCGAGGGTCCGGTCAAGCAGGACGCGCCCGCGGGCGGTGGCGGTGGCTACTTCCCCACGGGCGTCGGCTGGTACCGCAAGGCGTTCCGCCTGCCCGCCGGTGCGGCCGGGCGCGTGGCCTGGCTCGAGTTCGATGGCGTGTACATGAACGCCGACGTGTGGGTGAACGGCGTGAAGCTCGGGCGTCGCCCGTACGGCTACATCAGCTTCGCGCACGACGTCACGGCGCACCTCAAGCCCGGCATGAACGTGCTCGCGGTGCGCGTGGACAACTCGGCGCAGCCCAACTCACGCTACTACTCGGGCAGCGGCATCTACCGGCACGCGTGGCTCACGCTCGCGGATCCGCTGCACGTCGCGCACTGGGGGACGACGGTCACCACCCCGCGCGTCGAGGCCAGCGCCGCCACCGTGGAGGTGCGCACCATCGTGGAGAATCGCGGCGCTGCGGCGCGTGCGGGCATCCTGCGCGCCACCGTGCTCGATCCGTCGGGGCAGCGCGTCGCGACCGTGGAGACGCCGCTCGCCGTCGCCGCAGGGCAGTCGGCCACGCTGGCCCAGCAGCTCACCGTGCCGTCGCCCAGGCGCTGGTCGGTCGGCACGCCGGTGCTGTACGCGGTGCGCACTGAGGTGCTGGTGGGCGCACGCACGGCCGCGAATGGTGAGGCCGGCCTCCGCCGCGTCGACTCCACCGTCACCCCGTTCGGCATCCGCACGATCGCCTTCGACAAGGATCGTGGCTTCCTGCTCAACGGCGAGCGCCTCAAGCTCAACGGCGTGAACCTCCATCACGATGGCGGTGCGCTCGGCGCCGCGGTGCCAGAGCGCGTCTGGGAGCGCCGGCTCGCGCTGCTCAAGGCGATGGGGGCGAACGCGATCCGCACGTCGCACAACCCGCCCGCGCCGGAGTTCCTCGACCTGTGCGACCGGATGGGATTCGTGGTGATGGCCGAGGCGTTCGACGAGTGGACGGTGGCCAAGGTGCCCGAGGGCTACCACAAGCATTTCGCGGAGTGGTCGGAGCGCGACGTGGTGGACTACGTGCACCGCGACCGCAACCATCCGAGCATCGTGCTGTGGAGCGCGGGCAACGAGATTGGCGAGCAGTCGGCGCCGAACGGTGCGGACGTCCTGCGTCGCCTGCTGGCGATCTTCCATCGGGAGGATCCCACGCGCCCGGTCACCACGGGCAACGACCAGATCCACGCCGACGGCGGCGGCGCGACCGTGGAGTTCCTCTCGGCGCTCGACGTCGTGGGCTACAACTACGTGGACCGGTGGCGCGAGCGGCGCGAGCTGTTCGCCGAGCAGGACCGGCACGATCATCCCGAGTGGAGGATGATCGGGACGGAGAGCGGGCTCATCTTCGAGAGCCGCGACGAGCGGTACTCGCTGGGCGATGATCCGGCGGTGGTGCGCGCCAACTACACGAGCGGGATGATCCCGATCGAGCGCCGGTGGCGGTGGGTGGCCAACCACGACTATTTCTCCGGCGACTTCATGTGGACCGGCGTGGACTATCTGGGCGAGGCCACGTGGCCCTTCATCGGGTTCGCGTCGGCGCCGCTCGACATCATCGCGAACCCCAAGGACCTCTACGCGCTCTACCAGGCGCAGTGGACCAGGGCTCCGGTGCTGCACCTCTTCCCGCACTGGAACTGGCCGGGGCGCGAGGGGCAGATGGTGCCGGTGGTCGCGTACACGAACTGCAACATCGTCGAGCTGTTCCTGAACGGCCGCTCGATGGGCGAGAAGCGGCTCGAGTTCCCCGCCCAGGGGACGGCCGGTGGGTGGAACACGTACGCCGAGCCCGTGGTGAATGCGACCACGAGCGACCTGCACCTGTCGTGGGACGTGCCGTACGCGCCCGGCACGTTGCGCGCGGTGGGAAAGAAGCGCGATGGCTCGACGTGCGCGACCGACGAGGTGAGGACCGCGGGCGCGCTGGCCGCGCTGCGCGTGCGCGCCGACCGCGACAGCGTCACGACCGCGATGGGCGACGTCCTCCACGTCCATATCGACGTCGTGGACGCCACGGGCACGATCGCGCCGACCGACTCGACGATGCTCACCGTCGCCGTGACCGGCGGCACGCTGCTCGCACTCGACAACGCGAACCTGCGCGACCACACGCCGTACCAGGTGCCAAGCCGGCGGGCGTACAACGGGCGGGCGCTGGCGATCGTGCGGCCCGGCGCGGGCGGCACGGTGCGCGTCGAGGTGAGTGGTGCGGGCGTGGCGCCGGCCTCTGCCACCATTCGCGTGGTGCGCGCGGTCGACGTCCCCGCGGTGCCGCCGGCCCGATGACGAGTCCGCGCCCGACGCTCGCGCGGACACCTTCCACGCCCTGCTGGCCGCCCGTGCGACGGGACGCATATTCCGTCACGCGCCTGCGCGCCGCCTTCGTCCTTCCGCCGAGCTCCACGTGAACCGCGACCTCGAACGCCTCTCCGCCGCCATCGCCGACCGCTACCGGGTCGAGCGAGAACTGGGGCAGGGCGGCATGGCCACGGTCTACCTCGCGCACGACCTCAAGCACGAGCGCGACGTGGCGATCAAGGTGCTGCATCCCGACCTTGGCGCCGCGCTCGGCGGCGAGCGGTTCCTCAGCGAGATCCGCACCACGGCGCGGCTTCAGCACCCGCACATCCTGCCACTCCTCGACTCGGGCGACGCGGGCGAGGGGCTGCTCTACTACGTGATGCCGCTCGTGACCGGAGAGACGCTGCGGGCGCGGCTCACGCGCGCGCGGCAGCTGCCGATCCCCGAGGCGATCCGCATCGCGCGCGAGGTGGCCGGTGCGCTCGACTACGCGCATCGGCAAGGAGTGATCCACCGCGACATCAAGCCGGAGAACATCCTCCTGCACGATGGCTCGGCCTTGGTCGCCGACTTCGGCATCGCGCTCGCGGTGCAGTCGGCCGGTGGCCAGCGCATGACGCAGACGGGCCTGAGCCTCGGCACGCCGCAGTACATGTCCCCCGAGCAGGCGATGGGGGAGCGCACGATCGACGCGCGCACCGACATCTACGCGCTGGGCGCGGTGACGTACGAGATGCTCGCGGGCGATCCGCCCTTCACGGGGTCGAGCGTGCAGGCGATCGTGGCCAAGGTGCTGAACGAACGACCCACCCCGCTCGCGACGCTGCGCGACACGTGCCCCGCCGGCGTCGAGGCGGCGGTGCTCACCGCGCTTGCCAAGCTGCCGGCCGACCGGTTCGAAAGCGTAAAGGCGTTCGGCGATGCGCTGCAGGACGGGCGGAGCGGACCGCATGCGAGCGCGGGGGGTGCGCGCAGCGGCATGGTCGCGGCGCCGATGCGCGTGTCGCGCTTGCCGCTCGCCGCGATGGGGGTGGTCACGCTCGCCAGTCTCCTCGTGGCGGCATGGGCGCTCCGGGCGTCCCGCACCGCGGCGGATGCTCCCGTCGTCCAGCTCACGCTCGAGCCGCCCAACGCGCGCCCCGACCTCGCCCGCTTCGCCGTCTCCGGCGACGGCGCTCGATTCGCGTTCTCGACCGACGAGGGGATCGTCTATCGCGACGCCGGCCAGCGCGAGTATCGCGTGCTCACGGGCACCACGGCCGGCGAGTCGCCGTCGTTCTCGCCCGACGGCGAATGGATCGTGTACGAGACGAACGGTCGCCTGCGGAAGGTGCCCGTTTCCGGCGGCACGCCGCTGGCGCTCATCTCGGGCGACTCGGTGCGCGCCGGGCGCGTGAACTGGGGCGAGGACGGCACGATCGTCTTCGAGACGGGCTCGCGGATCGGCCTGCTGACTCCAGCCGGCGCGCTGCGGGTCCTCACCAAGGCGCGCGACGCTCAGGAGCCGCGCATGACCCCCGACGGCAAGGGGGTGCTCTACGTGGACAACCACGCCGGCGCGAAGCTCATGTACTACGACCTCGCGCTCGACTCCACCTTCACGCTGGTGGAGGAGGCGGCCGAGGGGACGCTCGTTCCCGCGGGATTCCTCGTGTATGGCTCGACGGCGGGTGGGCTCTATGCCGTGCGCTTCAACCAGGCCCGGCATGCCGTCGAGGGGACGCCGACGCCGGTGGTCCTCGACATCCAGCCCAACGGGGGCGTCGCGCCCTTCGCGATCACGCGGAGCGGCATGCTCGTCTATCGCGCCGGCGTGGACGCGGAGCACCGCGTGCTCATCCGCGACGCGCAGGGCCGCGTGGACACGCTGCCGATGGCGCCCAAGGTGCTGAGCTACGCGCGCTTCTCGCCCGACGGCACGCAACTCGCGCTCACGATCGGCTCGGCCCGCGGCACCAACCGCCACGTCGCGCTCTACAACTTCGAGACGCACGCGTTCACGCGCTTCACGACCGACGGCGGCGGCCACTCGCCCGTCTGGTCGCCGGACGGGAAGCAGCTTGCGTTCACCGCGGAGACGCCCGAGACCGACGCCGAGGACGTGTTCGTGCAGCCCGTGGACCGGAGCGCGCCCGCGCGCCGCATGCCGCGCCTCCCCAACGACCAGCACGCGAACGACTGGCCGAACGACACGACGCTCGTGTTCTCGAACAACATGGCCGCGCGCACGCTGGGCGGAAAAGTCGGCGGCGGCTCGACGAGCCTCGTCAATCCGCTCACCGCCACCGGCGTGCGCAGCTACCTCGAGGCGCCGTGGGGCGAGTTCGCGGCCATCGTCTCGCCGGACGGCAAGTGGGCAGCGTTCACCTCCCTGCAGAGCGGCAAGAGCGAGATCCACGTGAAGCCGTTCCCGCTCGCGACCGCGGGTGCGGAAGTCACGGTCGCCGCCGATGGCCAGCAGGCGCGCTGGTCGGGCGATGGGCGCACGATCTACTACGAGACCGCCGACTTCACGCAGGTGCGCGCGACGCACGTGACGCCGGGCCCCACCTTCACCGTCGGCGCGACCGAGACGCTCCTGACGCGTCCGACACTCGGCGTGGCGTGGGACGTGGACAAGAAGACCGGGCGCATGGTGCTCACCGAACCGGTGACCGCCGCGGGGGTCCGCCTCGTCGTGATGCAGCAGTGGCTCGACGGGTTCCTGCGGAAGGTCGCCGACAGGAAGTGAGGATCGCATGAGTGACAGCTTCGAGCGCCTTCGGGCCGCCCTCGCCGACCGGTACCGCGTCGAGCGGGAACTGGGGCAGGGCGGCATGGCCACCGTGTACCTCGCACACGACCTCAAGCACGGCCGCGACGTCGCCATCAAGGTGCTCAAGCCCGATCTCGCGCTCTCGCTCACCGGCGACCGCTTCATCCGCGAGATCGGCATCACGGCTCGGCTCAACCATCCGCACATCCTGCCGCTGCTCGACTCGGGCACCGCGGACGACGGCCGCATCCTGTATTACGTCATGCCCGTCGCGACGGGCGAGTCGCTGCGCGACCGGCTTGCACGCGACCCCCGGATGCCCTTTGCCGACGCCCTCCGGCTCGCGACCGAAGTGACCGAGGCGCTCGCCTACGCGCACGGTCTGGGCGTCGTGCATCGCGACATCAAGCCCGACAACGTGCTCCTGTCGGGCGGCCACGCGGTGCTGGTGGACTTCGGGATTGCGAAGGCCGTCGGCAGCGCGCGCGAGGGCCCGACGATCACCATGGAAGGGACGTCGGTCGGGACCCCCGTGTACATGTCGCCCGAGCAGGCGCTCGGCGAGGCGGACGTGGACCACCGCGCCGACCTCTACGCGGTGGGCGCGATGCTGTACGAGATGCTCGCGGGCGAGGCGCCGTTCAGCGGTCCGATGCAGAAAATCCTGGCCGAGAAGCTCGCGAAGCCCGCGCCGTCGGTGGCGCCGCGCTGCCCGGGCGCGCCCTCGGCCCTGGTGCGCCTCGTCGCGCGCTGCCTCGAGCGCGAACCGTCCGCGCGCCCGGCGTCGGCGGAGGCGATGCTCGCGGAGCTGCGCGCCATCGCCTCTCCGGCCACGCCGACGGCGCCCGCCGCCGGCCGCACCCGCCTCCTCGTCGGCGGCGCAGCGCTCGCCGTCGTCGCGCTTGGTGCACTCTATGTCGTCCGCGACCGCCGCGCACGCTGGGTGCACGAGGTCGCCGCGCCCACGATCAAGCGCCTGATCGAGGCCGACCGCCTCGATTCCGCCTTCGCGCTCGCCATGGAGGCCGAGGCCCGCGCCCCGGGCGACACGCTCGTCGGCCAGTATTGGCGCGACATCTCGCAGTCGCAGGTCTTCCTCAGCGAGCCGAGCGGCGCGGAAGTCGCGCGGGCCTCGCTCGCGGACACTGCGCACTGGATCCCGGTCGGCACCACGCCCACCGCCAAGGTGCGGATCCCGAACACCGCGTGGTATTACCGCTACACCAAGCCGGGGTACCGGAGCGTGACCGTGATGGGGGCGCGGCTCGGCGGCAGCTATGTCCCCATCCCGAGCGTCGTGCCGCTGCGCAAGGTCACCGACCCGGACAGCGACATGGTGCTGCTGCGCGGCGCGAAGCTTGGCGGCACGCTCTACGGCCTCGCCGAGCGCGAGACGTTCGACCTCGCCGACTACCTCATCGACAAGCGCGAAGTGACCAACCGGCAGTACCGCGCCTTCGTGAACGCCGGCGGCTACGCCAATCGCGCGTGGTGGGACTCGACGATCGTGCGCGACGGCAGGCCGATCGCGTGGGAGGCGGCGATGGCGCTCTTCGTTGACAAGTCGGGGCGCCCCGGTCCGTCCACCTGGGAAGGGGGCGCGCCGCCGAGCGATGCCGACGACTTTCCCGTTGGCGGCGTGAGCTGGTACGAGGCGCGCGCCTACGCGCGCTGGGCCGGGAAGGCGCTGCCGACCGTGGTGGAGTGGAACGAGGCCGCGATCCCCGATGCGGCGCGCTGGGTCGTGCCCACGGGGCGCTACGAGTCCACCGGACCGGTCAAGGTCGGCGACCCGCGCAGCGTGAGCGCGCGCGGCGTGTACGACATGGCGGGCAACGTGCGCGAGTGGACCGTCAACGCGCGCGAGCCCGGGAGCCGCTACATCCTGGGCGGCGGCTGGACCGACCCGGCGTACCTCTTCGGCGAGATCTACACGAGCCCCGAGCTCGACCGGTCGGCGATCAACGGCATCCGTCTCGTGAAGCGCCTCGGCGAGGCCGCGGACCTGGCGCGCGCGAGCGCGCCGATTCCCGGCCTCACGCGGGACCTGGCGAAGGCGAAGCCGGTGGACGACGCCACCTTCCGCGGCCTGCTCGCGCTCTATGACTACGACCACGTGCCGCTCAACGCGAAGGTCGAGTCGCGCGACACCACGCCGGCCGACTGGGTGCGCGAGGACGTCACGATCGACGCGGTGAACGGCGGTCCGCGGCTCCCGGTCGTGCTGCTCCTGCCCAAGCACGTGAAGCCGCCGTACCAGACGATCGTCGTCTGGCCCGCGTCGGACGCCTTCTTCCTGCCGAATCCGAAGCAGCTGTCGATGTGGTTCGTGGACTATCTCGTCCGCGGCGGACGCGCGGTGGTGTATCCCATCTACGAGCACACGTACGGTCGCGGGACGAGCCAGCTGGGCGACGTCCCCGACAGCTCGATCGCACACCGCGACCAGATGCTGCGCTGGTCCAAGGAGATGCGTCGCGCGATGGACTACGCGTCCACGCGCGCGGAGATCGACACGACCCGCTTCGCGTACGTGGGGTACAGCTGGGGCGCGCGGGTGGGCGCGGTGGCGATCGCGGTCGAGCCGCGGATCAAGGCGGCGGTGCTCAACGTGCCCGGGCTCAAGATGCAGGCGACGCGCCCCGAGGAGGAGGCGATCAACTTCCTGCCGCGCGTGCGCGTGCCGGTGCTCATGCTCTCGGGCCGGTACGACAGCGTCTTCCCCTACGAGATCTCGCAGAAGCCGTTCTTCCAGCTGCTCGGCACGCCGAGCAAGGACAAGAAGCACATCGTGTACGAGGGCGGGCACTTCCTGCCGCGGCCGGAGCTGGTGGCGGAGTCGTTCAAGTGGCTGGATCACTACCTGGGACCGGTGACGCGACGGTGACGCGACGCCCGCCGCGACCTGCCCGCATCCGCCCATGACGGGTGTCGCCGAGCCGGACCTGGTCGCGTCCCTCGCGAGCCGGTACCGCATCGAGCGCGAGCTCGGACGCGGCGGCATGGCCACCGTCTACCTCGCGCACGACCTCAAGCACGGCCGCGACGTCGCCCTCAAGGTGCTCAAGCCCGAGCTGGCCGAGTCCGTGGGGCGCGAGCGGTTCCTGCGCGAGATCCAGCTGGCCGCACGACTCAGCCATCCGCACATCCTGCCGCTCTTCGACAGCGGCGAGGCGGCGGGGGCGCTCTTCTACGTGATGCCCAACGTGCAGGGGCAGTCGCTGCGCGACCGGCTCGCGACGACGGCGCGCCTGCCGGTGGGCGACGCCGTGCGGATCGCCGAGGAAGTCGCGGGGGCGCTCGATCACGCCCACCGCGCCGGCGTCGTCCATCGCGACATCAAGCCCGAGAACATCATGCTGCAGGACGGCCATGCGCTCGTGGCCGACTTCGGCATCGGCAAGGCGGTGAGCGACGCGGGCGGCGACACGCTCACGCAGGCGGGCATGAGCGTCGGCACACCGGCGTACATGAGCCCAGAGCAGGCGGTGGGCGAGGAGGTGGATGGCCGCTCCGACCTCTACTCGCTGGGGTGCGTGCTCTACGAGATGCTGGCCGGCGAGCCGCCGTTCACGGGGCCGAACGCGCAAGCCGTGATCGCGAAGCGCTTCGTGCAGGTGCCGGCGGAGATCACGGCGCTGCGGGAAGGCGTGCCACGTCCGGTGGCGCGCGCGCTGCAGGGCGCGCTCCAGCGGACTCCCGTGGATCGGCCCGCGACCGCCGCGCAGTGGATCGCCGCGCTGCGCGAGGTGGAGCCGGCGGCGGCCTCCCCGGCGCCGGCCGCACCGGCGCAGTCCATCGCGGTCCTTCCGTTCAGCAACCTGAGCCCCGACAAGGACAACGAGTTCTTCGGCGACGGCATCGCGGAGGACATCATCAATGCGCTCGCGCGGGTGAGCGGCCTGCACGTGGCCGCGCGCATGTCCGCGTTCGCCTTCAAGGGCAAGGACACCGACCTGCGCGAGGTCGGCCGGCAGCTCAACGTCGCGACGGTCCTGCAGGGGAGCGTGCGGAAGGCGGGCAACCGCCTGCGCATCAGCGCGCAGCTCATGGCGGTCGCGGACGGCTACCAGCTCTGGTCCGAACGCTACGACCGCGACCTCGTGGACGTCTTCGCCGTGCAGGACGAGATCGCGAGCGCGATCGCGCAGCGGCTGGAGGTGACGTTCACGCCGCAGCGCACCGACACGCCCCGGGCGACCTCGGCGGAGGTCGAGGCGTACGAATTGATGGTGCGCGGCTGGGCGCTCTCGCAGCAGCGCGGACGACCGGTGCTCGAGGCCGTCCGGTGCTTCGAGCGGGCGCTCGAACTCGTGCCCGACTCCCCGAACGCGCTGGCGGGCCTTGGCCAGGCGCTTCGCCTCAAGTGGCAGTACGGCTTCGCGCCGGCCGAGGACACGCTGCCCCGGGCGGAGGCGATCCTCCGACGCGCCCTCGCCATCGAACCCGCGCACGCGCCGGCCATCGGATATCTCGCGACGCTGAGCATGAACACGCGACCGAGTGTCGCGGCGCTCGCGGAGTGGGAGCGGGCCCTCGATCTCGATCCGCGCCTGACCGAACTGCGCGCCCTCTACGGCGTGTGGGGCCTCGTCATCATGGGGCGCGGGCGTGACGACGTGCGCGGAGAGGAGCACCTCCGCCGCGCGCTGCGCGAGGATCCGCTGAGTCCGATCTGCGCCACGATCGGCGGACTCGGGCTGGGCATTCTCGGCCAGTACGATGACGCCGTCGCGGCGATCCGTCGGGCGATGGCGGCCGTGCCCGAGGCGTTCGCTCCTGCGTACGCGCTCACGTGGACGCTGACGTGGGCGAGGCGCACCGAGGAGGGGTTCGCCGCCGCCGAGGACGCGATGGAGCGCTTCGGACGGCACCCGTGGATCCTCCATGTGCTCACCGGCCTGTTCATGCAGCGCGGCGATCGCCGGCGCGCCGAGGCGGTACACGCCGAGCTCGAGGCGCGCGCGATCACGTCCCGCATTTCGCACTTCACGCTGGCCACGAGCCTCCTGTACCTCGGCCGGGTGGACGAGGCCATGGACGAGGCGATCCGCTCGGCGCGCACGCGCGACGCGATCGGGCCGATCTGGTGGCGCTGGGGGGACATCGCGCCGCTGGTGGCGCACCCACGCTACGACGAGCTGCTGGCGACCATGGTGGCTCCGTGGTGACGTGATGCGACGACGGGGCCGACGCTGGTGCGTCGGCCCCGTCGCGGGAAGGCCGTGCGTGCGTTCGGCGAACGGTTACGGGTAGCTCACCACGCACCCGCCCGTGCCATTGAACAGGTTGCTCCACAGCGACTGCACGGGGAACGTCTTGCCGTTCATCGTGACGTTCTGCGACGCGCCCTGGCCCGACGAGATCCAGGCGCACTTGTCGCCGTTCTCCGCGCCGCTCGCGTCGAGCCAGCCCGTGCTGGGGAACTGGTCGGTGATCGTCTCGCCGAGCTCGTGGCCGGCGACGATCGTGATGCCGGCCTTGGGGCCCAGGCCGGCGAAGTTCGCGCCGCAGCTGGCGCCGGCGTCCGTCATGTAGGGCAGGTTCGTGTAGGCGATGTTGCCGAGCGTCGAGCTCGTGGAGCTGTGGTACGCGCAGTACTGCGTGCCGAAGCCCGATGAGGAGTTGCCGTGCGAGGTCGCGATCACGTACTGCACGCTCGCGTTCGAGGCGGGGCTCGTGTTGCCGAAGTGCGTGGCGGCCCGGATCGCTTCCTGCGCCAGCGCCCCCTGTGACGGGTGCCGGGGGGCGAGCGAGTTGTCCACCCAGACGCCGGCCAGGATGCCGGTCGGGTTGCCCGCGTGCGCGCCGCTCGCGCCGCAGTTCACGGTGCCCGACGCGACGCCCTGGCAGTACTGCGTCACGCTGTTGAGCCAGCTCGAGCCGCCGACGGCCCCGAAGAACGACTGCAGGATGGCGACCTCGCCCGAGGGATCGTTGTTGGTCCACTGCGAGCCCCACACGACCAGGTAGACCTTGGGCGCGGTCTCGACGCCGATGCCGCCCGTGCCGCCGTGGTAGGTGAGGTTGCTGACCGCGCCCGCGGCCTTGGTGCCCGCGCGGCCCTCGGTCGCGTTCGCGCGCGCGAGGTCCATGGCTTCCACGGTGGGCTGCACGCGGGCGTTCACGAGGAAGTCGTCGTCGCCGCCCTTGAGGTCGCTCGTGCCGGTGACGGCCGTCGGGTTGAGGCCGACGGGGGACGACGCATCCGAGCAGGCCGCCAGCGCGGCGAGCAAGACGAGCGGGGTGATGCGGACGAGGCGGGTGCGAATCACGTGGGGGGCTCCGGGTCGGGGGTGGTGGATGCCGGCCGCGGGCGTGGCGGAGCGGCAGTCGCCGATCATCGGCGCTCGGTCGCGTCGCCACCGTGACGGATGACCACTACCGGGCGCTAAGCGTGAGCAAAACGAACGCGCCACGCCCGCGCGGCGCGCGTCGCCCGGGACCGGCGACGCGCGCGCCGTCCCGCGCTAGTTCGCCGGACTGGCCGGCTTGAGGCGCCGGCTGGGCACCGTGTACACGAATCCCGTGTACTGCATCTCCTCCCACGTCTGGTCGCCCCAGTGGACGTCCTGC
Source organism: Gemmatimonadota bacterium (assembly GCA_016200495.1). GTDB lineage: Bacteria > Gemmatimonadota > Gemmatimonadetes > Gemmatimonadales > Gemmatimonadaceae > JACPPC01. The sequence continues at coordinate 16,758 of JACQES010000226.1, read as the reverse complement.
GTGGGATCGGGATTGCTCTTGTTGCCGCGCGAGTTGTCGTACCACGCGACGCTCCTGAGCTTGCCGCCGGCGGGGATCTCGAAGGGCGTGGCGTAGAAGTAGTACGTCTGCCAGTTGAAGTCGTAGCGCGGCACGTCGAGCACCACCTGCGACGACCCGTCGGGCTTCTCGAGCGTGTACTTCCACCGGGTGCCGCGCAGGTGCGTGTGCGGCAGGATCCCCCAGATCCTGATCGGCTCCGTGGGTTCGAGCTCGGACTCGACGGCGACGTCCTTCTGCCCGGCGGGCAGCGTGAAGTTGCCGTTGGCGAAGGCCGCCATCCGCATCTCCTCGTCCGGCATCTCCTTCGCGAAGCGGAAGCCCACGCTCGTGCGGTCGTGCATGGCGTGGCCCTTGGCCGTGTAGTGCATCTGGAAGGTGAGGATCGTGCCCGCGCGGATGCGCGCCGCGGTGCCCGGCGGGAAGGTCATCACGTTGGTGCCCGGCGCGGTGCCGCCGATGAGCGTGCCGAGGCGCTGCGGCGGCGGGTGCAGCGAGTCGAGGCGCGGCGGGTTCTCGGGCGGATCGAACTGCGGCTTGCGGACGAAGAGCGGACGCGCGGCGGGAGTGCCGGGTGCCGGGGCAGGGGGACGCGCCGCGCTCGCGGCCGGCGGCGGCACCTTGGCGTACACAAGCACGTGGTGCACCACCTCGCGGGCGCCCGGCTTGAACTCCATTGCCTGGACCCACTTGTCCTCGGTGAAGCCGGTCGGCACCTCGAAGTACTGGTACTCCACCGTGCCGCTCGCGGGGACCATGAAGTCCTCCGGCATGCTCACGATCGCGTCGGGCTGTCCCATCTCCCAGCCCGTCGGGAAGGTCGGCTTGGGGGGCATCGCGCGCAGGTCGCCCGCCTTCGCCCCCGACTTGATCCAGTTGAGGATCACGCTCTTGTCGCGGTCGTCGAGGCGGCGGTCGTTGCGGAACATCCCCTTGGGCCCGTCGGCGTGCCACGGCGGCATGTAGCCCGTCTTGACCGCCTCCTCGATCTCGTCGATGTGGCCCTTGGCCGAGTCGTAGTCGAGGAGCGAGAACGGCCCCATGCCGCCGGGATGATTGCAGCCGGCGCAGTTGCGGTTGATCACCGGCGCGACGTCGGCGGTGAAGGTGGGGTCGGTGTCCTGCGCGACGAGCGGCGTGGACGGGCGCGCGAGCAGCAGCGCGGCCACGCCGGCCGCGCCGACGGCGGCGAGCGTCGCGAGGCGCGTCCGTCCGAGGCACGCGCGTGATGGACGCCGGGACCGGATCGTGGGGCGCATGCTGACTGCTCCGCTTCGCAGGGGTGGACCCTCGGGGGGCGCGAATGAGGGGACGTGCCGAAGGTACGGCGCACCGGGCGTGAGGGCCAGCCGACCGCCTCTCACCGGGGCGCGGGCCGGGGCGCATATTTGACCGTCGCGGCGCGGGCCATGATCCGCCCGCCGCCGCGCGCCGGTGCCCCCACCCACCTCATGGTCCGACGCCCCCACCGCGTTCACCGTCGTGCGCGATGCCGCGCGCCGCGCGTCACGCCGCGCGCGACCGCGTGACGCTCCTCGACGCGCGCCTCCTCGAGGCGCTGGCGGACCGCTATCGCATCGAGCGCGAGCTCGGCCACGAAGGCCGGCTCCCGCTCGAAGAGGCCCGCCTCGTCGCGCTTCGCGTCGCGGAGACCCTCGCCTACGCCCACGACCGCGGCATCGTGCACCGCGACATCAAGCCCGAGAACGTGATGCTCTCGGGGCGCCACGCACTCGTGATGGACTTTGGTGTCGCCAAGGCGGTGAACGAGGCGAGCGGGCGCAGCAACCTGACCACGCTCGGCGTCGCGCTGGGCACGCCGTCGTACATGGCGCCGGAACAGGCGACGGCCGATCCGCTCCTCGATCATCGCGTGGACATCTACGCGCTCGGCGTCGTCGGCTACGAGCTGCTCGCGGGACGGCCGCCGTTCGTGGGGGCGTCACCGCAGCAGGTGCTCGCGGCGCACGTGACGCAGGCGCCCGAGTCGCTTGGCGTGCGCCGGCCGCAGCTCGCGCCCGCTCTCGTGCACGTGATCATGAAGGCGCTCGAGAAGCGCCCGGCCGATCGCTGGCAGTCGGCGGAGGAGATGCTGGCCCAGCTCGAGCCGCTCGTGATGTCGAGCGGGGGACTCACGCCGGCGGAGACGCGGCCGTACGCGGGGGTGAAGACGCCGTCGCCGTGGCCGAAGCGTGCGGCCGTCGGTGTCGGCGTTTTGGCCATCGCCGGCGCGGTAGCGTGGGCCCTCACGCGCCCACCGGCGACCGCCGCGCTTGCGTCCAACACGCAGCTCACGCGTGCGGCGGGGAAGGAGGAGTTCCCGACGATCTCACCCGACGGGAAGTCGGTCGCCTACATCGCCCTCGGCCCCACCGACACCGCGCCGCGCGTCGAGCTGCGACGCGTGGATGGCGGCGATGCGGTGCAGATCGGCTCGGCGCGGCGACCCGTCGGGTGGTCGCCCGCCGGCGACCGGCTGCTGCTGGGAACGACCCGCGGTCTCGAGTCGCGTCCCACGCTCGGCGGACAGGGGACCATCATCGACCCGCGCAGCGCGCACGGGGCATGGTCGCCGGATGGCGCGCACGTGGTCCGCGTGGTGGGCGACTCGCTCGTCGTGTCCGGCGCGAACAACGAGGCGCCGCGCCTGCTGGCGCGCGGACTGACGTTGCACTCGCCCGCGTGGTCGCCGGACGGTAAGTGGATCGCCTACGTGTCCGGCAACAGCCAGTACTTCGACAGCTACAACGTCGCGCCGAGCCAGGTGTGGATCGTGCCGGCGGCGGGTGGCATGCCGTGGCCGATCACGAGCGCCGACGTGGTGCACATGAGTCCCACCTGGGCCGCGGACAGCCGGCGCCTGCTCATCGTGTCGGCGCCGAACGGGATCCGCGACATCTACCAGGTCAACCTGTCCGCGGACGGCAAGCCGCAGGGCGCCCCGGTGCGGATCAGCATCGGCCTCAACCCCTCGCTCATCTCGCTCTCGGCCGACGGCACGCAGCTGGCGTACTCGGTCGCGACGTATCACACGAACATCTGGCGCGTGCGCGTGCCCACGGGCGCGCCGGTGTCAACGCGCACCGCGGAGCAGGTCACGAACGAAAGGCAGGTCATCGAAGGCTTCGAGATCTCGCGGGACGGCAAGTGGCTGGTGTTCGATTCCGACCGGCAGGGCGTCTTCCAGATCTACCGGATGCCGCTCGCGGGAGGTCCCGTGCAGCAGGTCACGCGCGACTCGAATCCCTCGTTCAAGCCGACCATCTCGCCCGACGGGCGCGAGATCGCCTTCCACACGATCACGAAGGGGTTGCGGCGCATCTTTGTCGTGGCAGCGGAGGGGGGACGGCCCGTGCAGCTGTCGCCGGGGGCGATCCCCGATGAACGCAATGCGTTCTGGTCACCGGATGGGCGCAGCATCGGCTGGCAGCTGGTGACGGGGGACTTCGGCTCCCTGCTGCGGCCTCGCGTGCAGGTCGCGACCCGCGACGCGTCCGGTGGGTGGGGGCCGGCCGTGACGGTGCCGTTCACGGGACGGTCCCTGCTGCTGGCGTGGGCGGATCAGGGGACCGCGATCGTCGGCATCGATTCCAGCGGTTACGCAGTGGCGCAGCCCGTGGCCGGTGGACCGGCTCGCCGTCTCGCGAAGAGCGGCCGCATCGATTCGCTCGTCCTGAACGTGCGTACGCGGCAGGCGGCACGCTCGCAGGATGGCGCCACGGTGCTGGTCGGATACCGGGCCGATCCCGCCGGCATCGGCGCGGCGAACGGCGTACTCGCCATCCGGCTCGTCGATGGGACGGCGCGCAAGGTGTTGCTGTTCGATGAGCCGGCGCGGCCGCACGGGACGTCGTCGTTCGGCGTTGCGGAGTCGGGCGGCTGGCTGTACTTCACCCTGAGCGATCCGCAGAGCGACATCTGGGTGGCGACGGTGACGGGGTTGAAGAAGTGAGCGAGATCCTGGCGCGATTGGCGACATCCCTGGGCGACCGGTATCGGGTCGAGCGCGAGCTTGGGCAGGGCGGCATGGCCACGGTCTACCTCGCGCACGACCTCAAGCACGACCGCGACGTCGCGATCAAGGTCCTGCACCCGGACCTGGGCGCCGCGCTCGGCGCCGAGCGGTTCCTTTCCGAGATCCGCACGACGGCGCGGTTGCAGCATCCGCACATCCTGCCGCTGCTCGACAGTGGGGAGGCGGACGGGCTGCTGTACTACGTCATGCCGGTGGTCACGGGCGAGACGCTGCGCGTGCGACTCGAGCGCGAACGCCAGCTCCCGATCCCCGAAGCGGTGCGCATCGCGCGTGAGGTGGCGCAGGCGCTCGACTACGCGCACCGGCAGGGCGTGATCCACCGCGACATCAAGCCGGAGAACGTGCTGCTGCACGACGGCAGCGCGCTCGTCGCCGACTTCGGCATCGCGCTCGCGGTGCAGACGGCCGGCGGCCAGCGCATGACGCAGACGGGCCTCTCGCTCGGCACGCCGCAGTACATGTCCCCCGAGCAGGCGATGGGCGAGCGCACGATCGACGCGCGCGCCGACCAGTACGCGCTCGGCGCGATGACGTACGAGATGCTCACCGGCGATCCGCCGTTCTCGGGCTCGAGCGTGCAGGCGATCGTCGCCAAGGTGCTGAGCGAGAAGCCGACGCCGATCCGCACGCTGCGCGACACCGTGCCCGTGCACGTCGAGGCCGCCGTGCTCGCGTCGCTGGCCAAGCTGCCGGCGGACCGGTTCGCGAGCACGGAGGCGTTCGCGCGGGCGCTGGCAGGCGACGGGACGAGCGCGCTCACCGGCGCCGCACCGGCCCCCGCCGAGGCGGGCCGTGGACGCGGCGGGCTGGGCCGCATCGTGGCCGTCGCATCGGTCGTGGCCGTGATCACCGGCGCCGCCGGGTGGTGGGCGGGGCAGCGCGCGGCGCCGGTCGTCGAGCAGCCAGAGCTGCACGTGCAACTGCAGACGGCACAGCGGATGGAGAACAGCCTTGCCGCCCTCAACGCATCGGCGCTCAGCCCCGACGGCCGATTCTTCGCCTACGGGGCCAGCGACTCGACGGGGCAACCCGGCCTCTGGGTGCTCGAGTTCGCCTCGGGGCGCACGCGCCGCGTGCTCGACGAGCTGGTCGTCGGGATCGCCATCTCGCCCAACGGCAAGCTGATCGCCGTCGTGAATCCGGCGGCCAATCAGGTGCAGGTCGTGTCCCTCGACGGCGGCAACAAGCGCAGCCTTGGGGCCGTCTTAGGTGCGACCGCGTGGGTGGATGACTCGACGCTGGTGCAGGCGACCGAGGGCATCCTGCGGTATCGGCTGGGCCCGGGCGCGACGCCCGTGATTGATACGGTCCTGGCGCCGGTGTCGGGCGGCGCGCGGCCGCGCAACATCACGCCGCTCGACGACCACCGCGTGTTGTTCATGCGCCAGCCGAAGGTCGGCGCACTGCCGGAGTTGCATGTGCTCGACCTGCGCGAGCGGCGCTCACGTCCCCTGGGCATCAATGGTGGCTGGGCGCGGTATGTCTGGGGTGGCATCATCCTGTACCTGCGCGATGGAAGCCTGCTCGCCCAACGCGTTGATTCCGCGTCCCTCGCGCTGCGCGGAACACCGGAAGTGATCGCCACGTCAGGTGGTCAGGGCGATATCACCAGCTTCAGCGCCTCCAGCGCCGGCCTGCTTGTGCTCCGCCACGGCGTCGTGTCCACGGACCGCGAGCTGACGATCGTGGACCGTCTCGGCAAGGCGACGCCGGTCTTTCCGGAGCGGCGCGCGTACCTCGGACCCCGCTTCTCCCCCGATGGCCGACGCGTCGCCTTCATCGAGGCCGATCGCTCGACGACGGGCGGCGACGTCTACATCGCGAACCTCGCGTCCGGCCAGCGCGTGCGCGTGACGTCCGACGGGGCGAATCGCGCCCCCGAGTGGACCGCCGACGGGCGTTCGCTCCTCATGGTGCGCGCCGATTCCGTGGGGGGCGGCTCGCGCGTGCTCCGCGTCTCGGCCGACGGCGGCGGCGATACGGCCATGCTGCTGCGCCGACCGCGCCTCATGTACGAGCTGCAGGTCACGCGGGACCAGGCGCGACTGCTCTGGCGCGAGGACGTGCCCGGCAACGCGCGCGACCTGTTCATCGCCGACCTCCGGCCGGACGCGACTGCGGGCGGCCTGCGCACCACGCGCTACGACGATCGCGGTGTCGCGCTCTCGCCCGATGGCGCCTGGTATGCCTACGTCTCCAACGAGACCGGGCAGAGCGAAGTGTATCTCTCCCGTCTCAATGACAACGGCCCGCGCTGGCCCGTCTCGCGCGGCGGCGGCCTCGAACCGCGCTGGTCGCGCACCGGCGAGCTCTTCTTCCGCCGCGGCGACTCCGTCTTCGTCACCCGCCCGCAGCTCGGCGACGTCCCGACGGCGCCGCCGGCGCAGGGGCTCTTCGCCGGCCCCTACATGCTCATCGGCTTCGAAGCGCGCTGGGACGTGAGCCCCGATGGCCAGCACTTTGCAATGGTGCGGATGCCGTCGGCACAGCGCCTGTCGTTTGAGCTCGTTGCCAACTGGGAGGAGCGCTTCCTCCGCACGCACCCGTGAGCGACGTCCTGACGCGCCTCGCCGCCGCCCTCGCCGGCCGCTACCGCATCGAGCGCGAACTCGGGGCCGGCGGCATGGCCACCGTCTACCTCGCGCACGACGAGAAGCACGACCGCGACGTCGCCATCAAGGTCCTGCACCCGGACCTGGGCGCCGCGCTCGGCGCCGAGCGCTTCCTGAGCGAGATCAAGACGACGGCCCGACTGCAGCATCCGCACATCCTGCCGCTGCTCGACAGCGGCGAGGCGGACGGCCTGCTGTACTACGTCATGCCGTACGTCGCGGGCGAGACGCTGCGCACGCGCCTCGCGCGCGAGAAGCAGCTGCCCCTGGACGACGTCGTCCTGCTCGCGCGCGAGGTCGCCGACGCCCTCGGCTGCGCGCACGCGCTGGGCGTCATCCATCGCGACATCAAGCCCGAGAACATCCTGCTGCAGGGCGGCCATGCCCTCGTCGCCGACTTCGGCATCGCGCTCGCCGTGCAGACGGCCGGTGGCCAGCGCATGACGCAGACGGGGTTGAGCCTCGGCACGCCGCAGTACATGTCGCCCGAGCAGGCGATGGGCGAGCGCACCGTGGACGCACGCTCCGACGTGTACGCGCTCGGCGCGGTGACGTACGAGATGATCGTCGGCGACCCACCGTTCACGGGGAGCACCGTGCAGGCGATCGTGGCGAAGGTGCTGAACGAGCGGCCGACGGCGCCGTCGTCGGTGCGCGACACCGTGCCGGCCGGGCTTGAGCACGCGGTGCTGCGCGCGCTTGCGAAGTTGCCGGCCGATCGGTGGCCGACGGCGGCGGCGTTCGCGACGGCGCTGGTCGCGCCGGGGCCCGCGCAGGCGCAGCCGCATGTGACGAGCGCGCGCGTGCCAGCGCCGAGCACGCGCCGCAACGTGATCGGCATGGCGGCTGCGGCAGTGCTGCTGGCGGTCGGCGCGTACGCCGCAGGCCGCGCGACCTCACGCGCGACCGCCTCGGCCGTGGGTACCCTCGGCCGCGCCGTGCAGGTCACGTGGGAGCCCGGCCTCGAGATCACGCCGGCCATCTCGCCGGACGGCAAGCAGGTGGTCTTCGCGTCCGGCAACGGCACGAAGAGCCAGCTGTTCGTGCGCCCGGTCAGTGGCGGGCGTGCGACGCCGCTGACCGATGACTCGACCGCAGTGGAGACGAATCCGAGCTGGTCACGCGACGGGAGCCGTGTACTCTTCATCCGCAACGGGCAGGTGGTGAGCGCGCCCTCGAGTGGTGGCCCGCCGCGGCAGGAAGTGCCGAGCCGAGGGGGCGCCGCCGTGTCGGCGACCTGGTCGGCGGACGAGCGTCGGATTGCCTTCGTGATCGGCGACAGCGTGTTCGTGCGAGCAGCCGACGGCACGAGCCGCTTCCTCGGGACGGCCCCCGGTCCCGGTCTCTGCAGCTGGGGCCCCGGCGAGCTGATCGCCTGCGCGGCCATGAACCTGTTCTACCTGCAGCCCGGGCTTGCCTTCGGCAACGTCGCGCCGTCGTACATCGCGGTGATCAACGCGGCCAACGGCCACGTCACCGCGGTCACCGACAGCGCGTTCATGAACACGTCGCCCCGGTGGTCCTCCGCTGGGCGCCACCTGCTCTACGTCTCGAACCGGCTCGGACTCCCCGACATCTACGCGATCGCCGTGGATGCCGACGGGCGTGCGTCGGGCCAGCCCGAGCGCGTGACGACGGGCCTCAACGTCAGCTCATTCAGCCTCTCGCCGGATGGCTCCCGCATGGCGTACGCGGTCATGACCGCGAGCGCCAACGTCTGGATGCTGCCGTGGAACGGGGCGCCGGTCACCGGTACCGTGCGGCCCACGCAGGTCACGTTCGGGCAGCAGACGATCGAGGATGTGAGCCTCTCCCGCGATGGGCAGTGGATGTACTACGACTCGGACCTGGGGGGCAATCCGGACCTCTATCGCATGCGGCTCCCGGCCGGCGTGCCCGAGCGCCTCACGTCGGATCCCACCTCGGAGTTCGCCCCGGAGGTGTCGCTCGATGGCAAGTCGGTTGCCTTCCACTCGATTCGCAGCGGATCGCGCGACATCTTCGTGCTGCCGCTCGATGGCGGGCCGCTCGAGACCGTCACGAACACGCCACAGTACAATGAGGCGGTTCCGGTCTGGTCGCCGGACGGCACGACGCTCGCGTTCAATTCGCTCGTCGCACCCGAGGTCCTCTTCCTCGCGCGGCGCGATGCCCAGCGCCGCTGGCAGTTGACCAAGCGTCTCGACGCGGGCTATTGGGCAAGCTGGTCTCCCGATGGCCGGCAGCTGTCGTTCGCCACCGGGCTGCTCGGCGGCGGGTTGCGCGTGGTGCCCGTGGACAGCGGCGCCCCGCGGGCTCTGTATGATGAAACCAGGCCCGGCGCGCCCGTGGCCGAGACGAGCACGTGGAGCGCGGACGGCCGCACCGTCTGGTTCAAGAGCCACGAAGCCAACGGCGATGCGAGCATCTGGGGCGTGCCGTCCGCCGGTGGGACGCCGCAGCGGCTGCTCAAGCTCGGCGATGACCGCCTGCGCTCCGATCGCTACGGCTTCCACGTCTCGGGCGGGAAGATCTACTTCGTGCTCACCGACCGGCAGGCGAACGTGTGGGTGATGGATATCGCGCGATGAGTGACGTGCAATCCCGCCTCGCCGCGGCCCTCGCCGGCCGCTACCGCATCGAGCGCGAGCTCGGCGCCGGCGGCATGGCCACCGTCTTCCTCGCCCACGACGAACGCCACGGCCGCGACGTCGCGATCAAGGTCCTCCACGAGGACCTGGGCGCCGCGCTCGGCGGCGAGCGTTTCCTGAGCGAGATCAAGACGACCGCCAAGCTGCAGCACCCGCACATCCTGCCGCTGCTCGACTCCGGCAGCGCCGACGGGCTGCTCTTCTACGTCATGCCCCACGTGAAGGGCGAGACGCTCCGCACGCGGCTCGAGCGCGAGACGCAGCTCCCCGTGGCCGATGCCCTCGCCATCGCGCGCGAGGTGGCCGATGCGCTGGCCGAGGCGCACGCGCAGGGGATCGTGCACCGCGACATCAAGCCGGAGAACGTGCTGCTGCAGGGCGGCCACGCCATCGTCGCCGACTTCGGCATCGCGCTCGCCGTGCAGCAGGCCGGCGGCGCGCGCATGACGCAGACCGGCCTCTCGCTCGGCACACCGCAGTACATGGCCCCCGAGCAGGCGATGGGGGAGCGCAACGTGGACCACCGCGTGGACCAGTACGCGCTGGCCGCCATGACGTACGAGATGCTCACCGGCGAGCCGCCGCACACGGGGCCGAGCGCGCAGGCGATCGTCGCCAAGATCCTCAGCGAGCCGGTGCGGCCGAGCACGGTGCTGCGGCCGGCGGTGCCGGCGCACGTGGAGGCGGCGCTGCAGGTGGCGCTCGCCAAGCTGCCGGCCGACCGGTTCGCGGGCGTGCGGGAGTTTGCGGAGGCGCTGCGCGGCGGAACGGGGGCGCGCGCCACGTCCTCGACGGGAGCGCGCGGTGCAGGCAACGCGACGGGTAGCGCGACGCGCACGCGCGCGTGGGTCGTCGTCGGCGCGACGGCGTTGGCGTTCGCCGCGGCGGGGGGCTGGCTGCTCGGGCGCCGAACGCCGGCCGGCGCGACCGTCCAGTCCGGCGAGCTGTCCACGCGCTTCCTGCTCGAGTTCCCGGCGGGCGTGCGCGTTCCGGTCGTGGTCAACAAGACGTTCGCGCTGGCGCCGGACGGCTCGGCGATCGTGTTCACCGGATCGGCCAACGGTCGCGCGTCGGAGCTCTTCCTGCGCCGGTTCGACGCGACCGACGCGCAGCGCATCGCGGGCACCACGGGAGCGACCGAGCCGACCTTCTCGCCCAACGGCCAGTGGATCGGGTGCGTGATTGCGGGCCAGGTGGCCAAGGTGCCCGTGGGCGGCGGCACGCCGACCTTCCTCGCTCCCATTCCCGGCGGCGCCCCGCGCGGCCTCACCTGGACGCGCGCCGGCGAACTGATCTACGGCACCTCGAGCGACACGACGCTCTATGCCGTGTCGGAGAACGGCGGATCCGCTCATGCCGTGTTCCGCGCGCCCAGGCCGCAGGGGCTGCGGTGGCCGATCACGCTCGCCGGGACCGATGACATCATGTACGAGGTCTGGTCGCGGAACGGCGTGGACGTGCAGGTGTGGGCCGGCTCCCCGGCCACGGGCCAGGCCAACCCCATCGGTGGCGACACCTACAGCCCGCTCGGCCTGCTCGGCGACGATCTCCTGTACGTCACGCGTCCGGGCGACCTCATGGCCGTGCACTATGACCGCGCCGCGCGCAAGGTGAGCGGCGTTCCCGTGCGCGTCCTGGCCAACGTGCTCACGTCGATCACCACCGCGTTCGCGTATGCCGCGCTCGGGCCCGGCGGCGACCTGGTCTTCCTCGAGGGCTCGGGAGCCGGACAGCTCGTGGCGATGCCGCCCGGCGGCGCGGCGCGCCCGCTCGTCAATGACACCGCGAACTTCGAGGATCCGCGCATCTCGCCCGACGCGCGGTCCATCGCGGTCACGGTCGTGAGCGGCAGTCGCAAGGCGGTCTGGCTGCTCGATCGCGCCAGCGCGATCCTCTCGCGCTTCACGGAGGAGGACGCGGCCCCCGTGGCGGTCCGCGACCGGCCGGAGTGGTTCGCCGACGGGCGTCGCGTGCTCTACCGCAACGCCGGCAACGGCGCGGGCTACGCCACCCGTCCGCTCGATCGCAGCGAGCCCGAGCGGCCGCTGCCGACACCGGCCGTCACCGTGAACGAACTGGTGGTGCACCCCGACGGCAAGACGGTCATGGGGCGGGTGACCAAGCCGCCGATGATCGACCTCGCCTGGTGGACGCTCGGCGACACGACCGTGCACGCGTACACGCACGACCCCGAGCTCGAGACGGGGCCGCGCTTCTCGCCCGATGGGAAGTGGCTGGCGTACTCCGTGTCGTCGAGCGGGCAGCGCGAGGTGTTCGTCTCGCCCTTCCCCGGCCCCGCGGCCCCCGTGCAGATCTCGCGCGGTGGAGGCGGGTTGCCGGTGTGGAGCCGCGACGGGCGCACGCTCTTCTACCCGAAGGGCAACGCGCTGATGGCGGCGAGCCTTTCGTTCGACGGCGGCATCCGCGTGGCGGGCGAGCGCCTGGTGTTCGAGTCGCCCGGGCTCGACAACCAGCTGCACGCGCCCTACGACGTCGGGCCGGGCGGCGAGGTCGTGTTCGTGCGCCCCGTGCGCGATGCGCGGGCGGTCGTGATCCGGAACCTGGGCGCCGAGGTGGCGAAGCTGCGCAGTCGTGCGAGCACGCCGTAGCGCCGTCGTGCGCCCGCCGCGCCACTCACGGCGCCGCCGTCACTTTCTCCGCCAGCTCCCGCGCCGAGCCGACGCGCACGAGGACCGGTGACCGCTGTTCCGCCGTCACGCTCGCCCGCTCGAACAGCACGAATCCGCGGCCATCGGGGAGCACGTCGTACGAACCCGACGAGGTGGCGATCAGCGCGTTGGGCGGCAGCGCGAACAGTCCGCGTCGGCCCTGTACGGTGAGGCGCGCGCTCACGTCGAGATCCGCAACCATCAGCGAATCCGCCGAGCGATGGAACAGTTCGCGGCCGCTCGGGCCCCAGGCCGGATCGATGCCGCCGCCCTGCGAGATCCGGACTTCCTCGCCGCCCTGCGGCAACTGGCGGACGTACACCTCGTTGTTGCCCGTCCGGGCCGAGTAGTACGCGACGTATCGGCCATCCGGCGAGACGCGCGGCAAGCCCTCGTCGTACGGTTCCGCGGCGAACGGTCGGGCGTGGTCCAGCGAGTCCATGGGTGCGATCCACAGGTCGGTTCCGGCGGAACTCGCGTTGACCGCGAACACCGCGTATCCGCCCCGGGGGGACCGAGATCTCCGGTCGCGAGGCTCCTCGGCCAGCGGAAGAGCTCTCGCGGGACGGCGCCGGCCTCGAGCCCGACCTCGTTCCCCACGGGACCAGGGGCGCTGCGGGTGAACAGCAGGTGCTTCCCGTCCCGGAAGAACACCGGGCGCTCCGCTGCGTGCGACAGGGTGACCCGGCTGAGCGAAGGCGGCGAGCGCTCGGCGCGCCAGACGTCGCTCTGGTCGCCGCCCGCGCCCGATTCGTAGGAGACGAAGACCACCGGTCGACCCACGGGCGAGGCACGCGGACGGCGCAAGACGCCGACGCTCAGCCCCGGGTCGCGCCGCTTCCCGTCGCGCGAGTACAGGACCAGCCGCGACGGCGTGCGAACGACCTGCCCCGTCACGTACATCACGAGCGTGCCGTCGAGCGCGACGTCGAACCCCGCGGCGACGAGCTGGTCGGTGGGTTTCACGCGGCATTGAAGGAGGCGCGAGAAGGTAGTCCCTCCGCCACCGGGGGCCAGCCAAACGGTCGCGCCGGAACGTCCGTGGCGCGGTTCGGCGGGCGCGCGTCCGGGGCGTGCGCGCCGCCGGCGACGCACGGACATCATGTGACGGATCGCGGGGCTCGGCGCTTACCATCCACATGCCGCGCCCCGGTCCCACGCTGCGTTGGGTCAATCACGCCTCGTTCGTCCTCACCCACGGCGACGTGGCGCTGCTGACCGATCCCTGGCTCTTCGGCCGCGCGTTCAACGACGGATGGGCGCTCATCGCCGAGACGCGCTTCCGCGTGGCCGACTTCGCCGGCATCACGCACCTCTGGTTCTCCCACGAACACCCGGATCACTTCGCGCCGCGGGTGCTCGCGCAGATTCCGGCGGACGTGCGCGCCGGGATCACGGTGCTGTTCCAGGAGACGCGCGACCAGAAGGTCGTCCGCCACTGCCGGTCGCTCGGGTTCGCCGTCACGGAACTCCGCGACCGGGCGTGGCACGTGCTCGCGCCCGATGTCCGCGTCAAGTGCGGCAAGGTGCCGTACATCGACTCCTGGCTGCTCGTGGAGGCGGGAGGCCGGCGGCTCCTCGACGCGAATGACTGTGTCGTCGATGGCGACGGCATCGCTCGCGAGATCGCCCGCGAGACGGGCAAGGTCGACGTGCTGCTGACGCAGTTCAGCTACGCGAACTGGATCGGGAACCCGGACGAGCGTGCGGCGCGCGTGGCCTCGGCGCGGGAGAAGCTCGAGCGCGTGCGCTTGCAGGTTGCCGCCTTCGCCCCGGATCACGTGATCCCGTGCGCGAGCATGGTCTGCTTCTGCCACGAGGAGAACCACTACCTGAACGACGCGATGAACACCGTGCGCGACGCGCACGCGTTCATCGATCGGGAGACGGGTGCGCGCCCGGTCGTGCTGTACCCGGGCGACACGTGGGAAGTCGGGACCCCGCACGACAGCGCCCCCGCGCTCGCGCGGTACGACAGCGACTATCGTCGATGTGGCCAGTCCCTGGTGACGTCGCCGCCGGTGCCCCTCGACGAGCTCGCCCGTCAGGCGCGCGAGTACGTCGCGCGCGTCACGCGGGCGAACAACCGCGCGCTGATCGCGCTCCTGCGGGCGCCTCCGCTGCGATACTTCCAGCCGCTGCGGCTGTACCTCACCGATCTCGACCGGTGCGTCACCTTCGACTGGCGCTCAGGGCTCACCCCTGCGGAGTGCGCGCCGGACGCATGCGATGCCGCGATGGGCTCCCAGAGCCTGTCCTTCGTCTTTGCATTCGACTTCGGCTACGAGACGCTGGAGGTCAACGGCCGGTTTCGCGCGAGCGCGCACGGGCATCGCAAGATGGTGAAGAGCCTGTTCCTGGGTCCGCTCAACAATACCGGGCGCTACCTGCGCTTGCGCATGGTGTTCGACCTGCGCTTTCTCGTTCGCGCGCTCGCCAAGCTTCGCGCGCTCGCGCGGCGCAGCGACCCGTGAGTCGCGGACCGCGTCGCGTGCGGACGCGTGGCACGCGCCTCGCGATGGCCACGGACGAGGCGCTACCGAGGCGCGGCTCCCGTGTCCGGCGCGCAGCCGTCCCGGGCGGTCGTCGGAACCACGAGCACGCCGACCGCGCCGCCGAACCCGTCGTCGGCCACGGGCAGTCCCGCCGGCGGCTGCCAGGGCCCGTCGCCGATGCGCACCATGAGGTGATGGATGCCCGGCGACAGGCGCACGTGCGTCACGGCCCATCCGCCGCCAATCGGGTCCAGGCGCACGGCGCGCCACCCGGAAAAGTCGCCGCGGAGTTCGGCAACCACGGTCGCGTCGGGAACGCGCAGGCGAATCGGGCGGGTGCCATCCGGTGCGCACGCGCCGAGCTCCATCGCCGTCCCCACCGCCGATGGCTCGCGCGGCAGCTCCGACCTCGTCACCGTCGGGGTCCCCGCAAGCCGCACCACCAGACCGGCCATCACGCGCGTGTAGGCGGGGGTACCGCGCACGACATCGAGCGGCCGCCGCCCCGCGTCCACCAGGAGTGCGGTGCGTTCGTTCATCGGGACCACCGCCGTTCCTCCGCCCCAGACCGGCACGCCGGGGCCGAATGGCGTGCGGGCCTCGAGCCGGGTCCCGACGTGAAATCGCAGCGCCACCGGACCCACCGCCCACGCGGCGGCGACCGTCGCGTCGGCGGTGCGGAATTGCGACAGGCACGTGGTTTGATACTGGCGCGTGGCGCGCGTGGCGTCGTACTCCACGGTGCAACTGCCGGGCGTCACCTGGCTCGAATCGGTCGTGATCCGGACGACGTTCTGTGTCGCCACCGTCGAGATGGCGGCAGAGAGCGTGACGCTGCCGACGCGCCACCAGGTGCCCGCGCGCAGCTCGTTCGCGGGTGGCGTGGACGCGGGTGCGAGCGGCGCCCGAACGCCGATGCCCGCCCACAAGCCACCGCGTTCGCCGGACAGCCATCCACGCAGCTGGGCGCCCTGCTGCGTCCACGTGAAGCCGGGGTCGTACGCATCGCGCTCGATGCCGAGGGCGGCATCGACGCGGAGCGGACCGAGGCGCATCGGCTGGACGTCGACCGTGACGCGGCCGTCGAGCAGCCCCGTGCCGGCCCCCCCTGAGTTGACCTGATCGCGCGCGGCGATCGCTCCCTCGGCGCGCAGGCGCATCAAGCCCGCGCTGAACTGCCCGCGCGCCATGGCAGCCACCCCCTGCGCGCCTCCGCCGATCGAGGGCCAGGCCCGAAACACGGTGCCGACGGCCAGGGCCTGGCGGGCGCTGTCGGCCAGGTCCACGTCGATCGGCACCTGCGCCTGCACGTCGGGGACCATCGCGAGTGCGACGATCAGCGCCAAGCCCGGCGGGGCGCCGCGCAGCCGTCGCCGCGTCATGGGTCGAGCGGCGCCGGGACGGGGATCGCCGGGCGGCCGAGGGTCTCGCGCGTCGCGATGTACGACGACACGCGCCGCTCCAGCGCGCTTCGCGGCGCGGCGCCGGCGGTCATGTCCTGCACGACCTGCGCGCGCAGCTGCGTGAGCGTGGCATCGTCGGCACCGGCTCGGGCGACCCGCACGATCGCGGTCACGCCGTCGGTGGCGCCCACGCCGCGCCGCACGAGGTCCGTGAGGACCACCAGCGCCGTGGTGAGTGCGCTCGACGTCGGGAGCGAGGCGCGCAGCTCGCGCAGGTGGGCGGCGGTCACGCCCGCCTGGAGCGTCCCCGCGGCCGCGGTCCACTCGCCTTCCGACATCGACGTGCCCAGCGCCGCGCGGGCGGCGCGCAGGGCGCGCACCATCTCGCCGAGCACGACCGCGATCCGTCGGGGATCCGCGCCTTTCGCCACGCCCTCGGCGATCTTGGCATGCAGCGGCCCCAGCGGCAATCCGTCATGCTGTGCCGAGTCGAGCAGGGCCGCCATCTCGGCGCGCGCCTCCGGGGCGACGGCCGCCAAGGGGGACGGCGTCGCGCCCTGGGCCGCAAGGGGCTCCGCGGAACGGGCGAGACCGCCGACGATCATCAGGATCCGGATCACGAGGGGCGTGCGCATCAGCGAGGCGGGATCGGGCGGTAACTGGCGGCGACGAGCACAACAGAGTTTCGTTGGCCGAAATCGTCCGCCGGGGCGAGGGGAGCGGCGGGGTCGGGAATGAAGCGTCCCCCGTCGACCACGAAGGCGTAGGTGTAGCGGCCTGCGGACAGTGGCAGGTCCACGGTCCAGTCGCCGGTCTGTGGGTCGCGTCGCATGGGCGTGGCGGAGCGGTCCCACGCGTTGAAGTCGCCGACCAC
>JACQES010000224.1 GCA_016200495.1 Gemmatimonadota bacterium | reverse complement strand
GGCTTCAGCTTCGGCACGCCCAGCGTCTCCAGGCGCGCCAGCTCGGTCTCCGGCCCGGCGCCCGAAAGATCGGACGTCGTCGCCGTCACGGACACGCCCGCGGCGCTGGAGAACATCGCGGCCCTGGTCGCGGCGCTCGACATCCGGCCACAGCAGGTCTCCATCGAGGTCAAGATCGTCGAGGTGACGCTCGATCGCGGCGAGACGCTGGGCGTCGACTGGAACATCACCGGCCGCCTCGCCGAATCCATCGGCGGGGTGCGGCTCCTCAAGATCTACGTCGCCGAGTCGCGCGAGTCGAAGATCTTCGCCGAGGGGGCGGAGCGGCTGTTCAAGAACGTGGCGGGCACGATCACGGGCACGAGCGCGATCACCGCCTTCTCGACCGCGATCGTGGGCGCCATCGGCGTGCTCATCATGGTCGTCGGCGGCCGCGCGATCTTCGCCGGACAGATGACGCTCGGCGACCTGATCATGTACACCTTCTTCGTGGGGCTCCTGGCGGCGCCGGTGGTGAACATCGCCAACATCGGCACGCAGGTGAGCGAGGCGTTCGCGGGGCTCGACCGGATCCGCGAGATCCTCGACATGCACACCGAGGACGAGACCGACAAGACCCGCGAGCCGATCCCCACGGTGGTCGGCCACGTGAAGTTCTCGGACGTCTGGTTCGAGTACGAGAAGGACACGCCGGTGCTCAAGGGGGTGGACTTCGAGGTCCCCGCAGGCTCGACGGTGGCCCTCGTGGGGTCGAGCGGCTCGGGGAAGAGCACGATCCTGGGCCTCGTCATGGCCTTCAACCGGCCGCAGAAGGGGGCCATCACGGTGGACGGCCGCGACCTGCAGTCGGTGCGCCTCCGCGAGTATCGCTCGCTGCTGGGCGTCGTGATGCAGGACAACTTCCTCTTCGACGGCACGATCGCCGAGAACATCGGCTTCGCCAAGCCGGGAGCGAGTCGCGAGGAGATCGAGCGCGTGGCGCAGATCGCGCACGTCACCGAGTTCACGCAGCGCTTCGAGCTCGGGCTCGACACGATCGTGGGCGAGCGCGGCGTGAAGCTCTCGGGCGGCCAGCGGCAGCGCGTGGCCATCGCGCGGGCCATCCTCGCCGACCCGCGCGTCCTGCTCCTCGACGAGGCCACCAGTTCGCTCGACTCCGAGTCCGAGGCGATGATCCGCGACGGGCTCAAGCGGCTCCGCGCCGGGCGCACCACCTTCGTCATCGCCCACCGCCTCTCGACTATCGAGAGCGCCGACCAGATCCTCGTGGTCGAGAAGGGGGAGATCGCCGAGCGGGGGACGCACGCGCAGCTGATGGCGCTCAACGGGCGCTACAAGCAGCTCTACGACCGCCAGCACGGGATCGAGACGGACCAGTTCATCAACCCGGGCGAGGACTTCACGACGGTCGCGCCCGAGGTGAACCTGCGCGAGGAAGCGGCGCGGATCGCGGCGCGCGCGGGGCAGCGCGGGTAGCCGAGGGTGAGGCGCGCGCGCTCACCCATCGGGGCACGCGCGCGGCGGACGGTCAGCGTCCTGATGGTTGGATTGGGCATGACGTGGCCGGCCGCCGCGCACGCCCAGGCCCCCTTCATCACCGACGACGCCTCCGTCACCCCGCGAGGCGGCTGGCATCTCGAGATCTACGAGCAGTTCGCCGCGCTGCGCCCGCTCGACCTGCCGGCGGTGCGCCAGCACACGCTCGTCTTCTCGGCCATGCGCGGCGTGCTGCCGTGGCTCGAGCTGGGGATCGACTTCCCGCTGCTCCACATCGAGAACCAGGGGATCGACAACGAGGCCGGGCTGGGCGACCTCAACTTCGTCGCCAAGTTCCGCCTGCGCGACGCCGACGAGGCCGGCTGGCTCCCCGCGTTCTACGGCACGGTGCAGGTCGAAGTCCCCACCGGCGATGCCGCGCGCTCGCTGGGCACCGGCGAGACCGACGTGGTGGTGAACGCGATCGCCGAGCGGACGCTGGCCAACGGCGTGGTGCTGCGCGGGAACCTGGGCGCGGTGCTCACCGGCAACTCGCTCACGGGCGTGGTGGGGCTCTCGCGCAACGGCTTCATCGCCGTGGCATCGGGGGCGGTGGGGGTGCGCGTCCATCCGCGCTTCCTGCTCCTCGCCGAGCTGTCATACGCGCAGGCGCGCTACCCGGACGATCGCGACAAGGAGTTCCGGGCACAGCTGGGCGGCTGGTGGCGGTTGAGCGACCGGTCGCAGATCGGGGTGGCGTACCAAGCCGGCTGGTACGCCACCCCGGGGCACCAGGTGCAGGTGGGGTGGTCGGTGGACTACTGAGCCAAGGCTCACGCACGAAGGGGGTCGGTCATGCAACAATCGGAGTCTTGACGAACGGGCACGCGCAGGCAAATCTTCGAGCACATCATCCCTGAGCGGCTTGCGCCCTCAGATCCCCCGGGGCTACGGCCCCGGGGTTTTTTCTTTTGCATGCGCGTCGCCTTCCTCATCGACGGATTCAATTAATATCACTCGGTCAAGTCGGCGGAGCGGAAGGCCCGAACGGGTCCGCTCCGATGGCTCGACGTCGCCGCGCTCTGCCGCACCGTGATGCGGTCGTCGTTCGGTCCCGGTGCGGAACTCGTGGGAGTGACCTACTTCTCCGCGTTCGCGCGACATCTTGTCGCTCGCGATCCAGACGTGGTGCGCCGCCATGAGGCGTTGGTGGCGGCGCTCGAGCACGGCGGCGTCGTCGTCTCGATGGGGCGATTCAAGCGGAAGGACCGGGTCGGCTCACTTCGCGACGTGCGCCTGCGGCTGCCATGGTCGCGGCGCTGGTTCCAGCTGCCCGTGCCGGGCGTGCAGCTCTCCTGGCGCACGCACGAGGAGAAGGAGACCGATGTGGCCATCGCCTGCGCGATGCTGGCTGGCCTGGCGCGCGGCGACTCCGATGCCGTCGTGCTCGTGACCGGTGACTCGGACATCGCACCGGCCATCAGGACCGCGAAGGTGCTCTTCCCGGCGGCACAGGTCGCGGTGGCCTTCCCGTTCGACCGGCACAACCGGACGCTGGCCGCCGCTGCGGACCGATCCATCCGACTGAGCGCCCAGTCGTACGCGAAACACCAACTGCCGGTCGTCATTCGAACGCCCGAGGGCGACGTTTGCTGCCCGCCTGCCTGGACGCCGACCTAGGCCGTGCACCGCCGCGCATCGAGCGGCCGCAGCCGCGCCCCCAGCTCCGTGCACACCGCCTCGCGCTCGTCGATCGCCACCTTGAGCTGGAGGGTGACGCGCTGCTCCTGCTCCGCCAGCCGCCACGCCGCCATCTCGGTCTTGACCTCCTCGCGGAACCGGTCGGCCATGCCGCCGCGGCTGCCCGCCGATCCGAAGGCGGGAAGGCGGCTGCCACCGGGATAGCGCGCCAGGTCCACGATCTCCTGGTGCACGTCGCGCTTGGTCTGCGCGAGCGCAATCACCTGCTTGTCGAGCGTGTCGCGACGGAAGAGCAGGGCGGTGAGCGTGTCGTCGCTCGTGCCCGTGGGAATCCCCTCCAGCGGGTGGCGCGCCACGAGGGTCTCGGGCACCGGCTCCTCGTACACCTGATGTGGCGCGGACCGGCACCCAGCGAGCGCGGCAGCGGCGGACACGAGCGCAAAAACTGACGCGAGCGTTCGGACGCGGGGGTGCATCGGGGGACCTCGGGGTGGGGGGCGCGCGTACACGGTACGACGGGACGCCCGAACGCACAACCCGCCCGGCGGCTTGCGGCCCCCCCGCGCCTCCTTTGACCTTTCGTGACGTCGTTCCACCCGTCCACTGGAGCCCCGATGCACCGCCTGCCTGCCACGCTGCTCGCCCTCGTTCCGCTGGCCCTCGTCCCGGCCGCGCAGGCGCAGGGCACCACAGAGGGCCGGCCCCTCAAGGTCATGGTGCTCTATGACATGGAGGGGGTGAGCGGCGTCTCCGACTGGCGCATGACCTCGTTCCGCCAGACCGATCGCTACGCCGAAGGGCGGAAGTCGCTGACGGCCGACGTGAACGCGGCCATCGCCGGGCTCAAGGCGGCCGGCGTGAGCGACATCCTGGTGGTGGACGGCCACGGCTCGGGGAACTTCGAGTCGCCCGACGTGCTGGAAGACCAGCTCCTGGCCCCCGCGAAGATGGTGAGCCGCGACGCGCCCTTCGACATCTACATGGACTCCTACGACCACTCGATCGACGCCATCGTGGCCATCGGGATGCACGCCGGGGCGGGCAACCGGCAGGGGTTCCTCTCGCACACCTACACGTTCGAGGACGTCGAGTACCGGGTGAACGGGGTGCCGTTCAACGAGACGATGATCCTCGCGGCGGGGGCCGGGCGGCTCCGCATCCCGGTCATCATGGTGAGCGGCGACGACCAGCTCGAGCGCGAACTCAAGCGCATGATGCCGTGGGTGCGCTACGCCATGACCAAGCACGCCGTGGACCGGTCGAAGGCCGAGCCGCTCGCGCGCGACGAGGCGAGCCGCCGCATCGAGGCCGCGGCGCGCGAGGCGGTGCTCAAGCTGACCGACGCGAAGATCCCCGAGTGGGCGGGACCCTACCGTTTCCAGCTCACCTTCCAGGACGAGCTGCAGGCGCGCAACGCGAGCTACGTCGCGGGCGCGCAACTCGGCTGGTTCCCGACCATGGTCGAGTTCCGCGCCGGCGACTTCGAGGAAGGGTACCGGCAGTCGCTCAAGCTGATCCGCATGGCGGGCGCGGTTGCGGCCGGCACGTCGGCGAACGCCATCCTCGAGAAGCAGCCCAACGCGCAGGCGCTCGGCCTCGACGAGGATGCGTGGGCGTTCGAGCGGTTCCTCACCGGGCCCACGCCACCCGCCGCGTCCGGCAGCGCGCCCAAGCGGCGCTACTGGGGGGCGCGCTAGTGCGCGTCCGTCGCTCCGCCGCGCGGTTGGCGCTCTTCACGCGCCCCTGACCCTCCGATCCTCATGCGACTCCGCTCCCTCGTCCTCTCCGCCGCCGGCCTCCTGGTCATCGGCTGCGCCGGCGACACGGCCAAGCCCGGCATCGCCGTCGCCTACGCCATCGTGCAGGTGCTCGACGGCACGGGGGCGGTGACGGCGCAGTACAACGTGGTGGCCGATGGTCCCGTCGGATCGCCCGTGTCCGTGGCCATCAACACCCCCACCCGCCTCCGCTTCCTCTGGATGTCGGCCGACAGCACGCCCGAGCCGGCGGCCGCGAGCCCGAGCCTGTCACTGGTGGTGCAGATGCCGCCGGGCTTCGGCCTCACCTGGACCCCGAGCGCGACGACGCGCTACGAGGGGACGCTGACCGGCACGGTGCTGCAGCCGAGCCCGGTGTTCGTGCCGATGCACTTGCAGGACGCGAGCAAGGGGGTGGCCGTCTTCTCGATGCTGACCCCCATCACGGTGCACTAGGGGGTCACGCGCTCCAGCGCCATGCGCCGCGTCAGGTCGCGCAGCGCCCCGATCCGCTGGATGGTGTAGGGGATCGTGTCGAGCCCCGACGTGAACTTCTGTATGTACTGGTAGATGCCGATGATCGAGCCGGCCTGCAGGTTCTCGCTCGTGATGTCGGTCGTGGCGAGGAGCGACACGGTGATGACCACGAGCGCCAGCAGCTCCATGGCGCCGAAGTTCCACGCCTCCTGGTCGCTCAGGCGCACCTGCCACCGGCGCAGGCTGGTGTAGTGCTCCTGGATCTGCTTCGGGTCGCTCGAGGCGATGATGTCCACCTGGCGCTCGAGCTCGTCGTTGGCCCCCTTGGCGAGCTGCTCCGTGCGGCGCCCGTACAGGTAGCTGAGCCGCGAGACCGGCACGAGGATCAGCAGGCAGATGACCACGACCGTGCGGTCGTAGAACATGAGCAGGATGAGCGACCCGAGGATGTTGTAGCCCGCCTCGACGACGTAGTTGAAGTCGAACTCGAGGAAGTCGATGAACTGCCGCGCCAGCTGCGAGTGGGCCGACAGGCGGCTCACGTCCTCCTTGCCGATCTCGCGGGCCAGGAGGCGCGTCACGAAGTCGGTGTAGATGGCCGTGAAGGTGCGCGTGTCGTACAGGTGGCGGATCGTGCCCACCACCAGGTACGCCGCGTGCACCACGATCAGCTGGATGAGCCCCAGGTAGTGCCCGTCGAGCAGGCCGTCCACCGCGCGGCCGAGGAAGAGGGGACGCAGCAGCGTCCCCAGCATCTCGAGCCCGAACAGCGTGTACGTCAGCACCAACCGGCTCCGGTGCTGCGCGAACACCTTCCGGAGCGGGGTGAAGTCGCTCACCGCGGCCAGCCTTCTCGCGCCGTTCGGCGGGCGCGCTCGCGCGCGGTCACCGAGTTGCCGGGGGTGCCGCCCACCGTGCCGCGGCAGGTGGCGGCGCCGCAGTTGCACTGGAAGGTGGCGCTGGTCTCGCTCAGGAAGTCGGCGAAGTCGAGCGTCAGCTCGGCTCCCTTGGCGATGTCGCGCCGGGCGACCACGTCGAGCCCGAGGAGCACGGTGTTGGGGTCGCACGAGTGGTTCTGCGGCGCCCATTCCGACGGGTTCGCGTCCCAGAGGATGAACACCTCGTCGGACAGCGGATAGGCGTAGTGCCGGAAGGTCTCCTGCTCGTCGGCCGACCAGGTGGACTCGACGTGGGCCTTGGTCACCACCCGCTGCGACTTCTCCTCGCCGTGGAACACGACCTCGCCCGCCTGGATGTCGCGGGTGGCGTAGATGCCGTACCCCGCGATGTTCGACCCCTGGATCTGGAAGGGCCGCGTGCGGCGGCGGTGGCGCTCGACCGCCTCGGCCAGCATCAGCTCGCCGAACCCGCGCTGCCCGATCCCGTCGTGCTTGAGGATGTAGTCCGCCGACCCCTCGAGCCCGTCCGAGTAGTAGATCGAGCAGGAGAAGTTGACCTCGAGGAAGTAGAGCTCCCCCTTGTCGTTCAGGCGGAAGTCCATCCGCGCGTAGCCGACCCCGTTGAATCCGTTGAACACGGCAATCGCGGCGCGCTGGACCCGGGCCACCAGCTCGGGATCGCGCACCGGCTGGTTGGCGTCGGGGTGGAGCTCGGAGGTCTTGTGGGCGTAGGTCTTGAAGTGCGGCCCATGGTCGAAGACGAACTCGACCGGGGTGAAGGCCCGCACCTTGCCGTGCGCCTTGGAGTCGGCGATCACGAGGCAGGTGAGCTCGCGGCCGTCGATGTACTCCTCGATCAGGAGCTCGGGATAGTCGGGCAGGGTGGCCGCGACCTTGGCGTAGAGCGCCTCGGGGGTGCGGCAGAGCGACGCCTCGTCGATCCCCAGCGAGTCGCCGGCGTGGGCCGGCTTCACGAACAGCGGGAAGCTGAGCTTCCGCGCCGCCTGCTCGGCGTCGGCCATGGACGTGGCGAGCACGTGGGGGGCCGTCTTCACCCCCGAGATGTGCGCCACGTACTTCATCAGGACCTTCTTGGGGTGGTACAGCTCGGCCGTCGGGCCCGAATAGGGCAGCCCGAGCATGTCGAGGTTGTGGATGACGTCGATCGAGGGGATGTCCCACTCGAGGTAGCCGTCCACGAGGTTGATGAAGAGGTCGAACCCCTGCCTGGAGAGGTCCCGCAGCTGGCGATAGACGCTCAGCTTGTTGAGCAGGACGTGATGGACCTCGTGCCCCGGAAAGATGGGGCTGAGGTCGCGGGCGGGATCGTAGTTCTTGAAATCAACGGACGACGCGGAATAGTCCGGCTGGAGGACGCACAGTTTCATGAACGCATGGTCGGGGCGGCCACCGGCCGCCGCAAGCACTCCTCCAGGATGTCCTTGACGATGGCGCTGTACGGCGTGCTCGCGAAGCGCAGGATCGCGCCGATCGAGGTGTAGTTCTCGTCCTCCGAGAGCCCGCACTGCGCGTTGACCTCGAGCACGTACAGCTCGCCCGTTTCCGCGTCCATCCGCAGGTCGACGCGGCCGTAGCCGGTGCCGCCGACGGCGGCATAGGCGGCCCAGCTCACGTCGCAGACCCGCGCGCTCAGGTCGGACGGGACGGGGGCGTATTCCCACAGGTTGGCGCCGCCGGGGAGGGGGGCCTCGTCCTTGTGGAACTCCCACAGGCGGTCGAACGACAGGAACTGCTCCGTGGGGGGCAGCTCGGGGTTGAACACCCGCTCGACCGGCGGGAAGACGATGGCCGAGTCGGACGACTGGCCGTTGCCGATGATGAAGGTCGTGAACTCGCGGCCGGCGATGAAGCGCTCGACGAACAGCCCGCCCTCGGCCAGCGACCACCCCTGCTCGTTGTTCCGGAGCTCCGAGACCCGCTCGATCAGCTCCGCACGGCTCGACACGACGTTCTTGCAGCCGAGTCCCATGCTGCCGGCCGAGATCGCCGGTTTCAGGATGAGCGGGGCCGGGATGCGCTTGAAGACCCCGTTGATCTGCCGCGTGGTGGGGGGGATGACCTCCCACGGTGCGGTGGGGACCCCCGCTTTGTCGAACGCCTCCTTCATCGGGATCTTGGAGGTCGTGATGTCGAAGAAGTGCTCGTTGGCGCCCGTGTACGGCAGCCCGGCGTGCTCGAGGTGGCGGATGACCGAGATCCCCGGGGAGCCGTTGGTCTCGTCGCCGTCGCAGAGGTTGAAGATGACGGGGCGGTAGCCGGCCGAGGCGGCGGGGATCCCGTCGATCACGCGCGCGAAGTCGCGCATCGTGACCTGCTGCCAGCGGAACTCCAGGCGCAGCGCCGCGAAGGCGCGGGCGAATTCCTCGCGCCCCGCCTCGAAATCGTTGTAGTACTGGATGGTCGGGTCGTCCGTCTCGATGAAGGGGACGAGGACCCAGACGAGCATCGGCGCCAACGGCGTGTCGGCGACCTTGCGTCGAGTGGCGGAACCGTTGCGGGCTCGCGTCATGCACCCACTCGCGTGCGAGTGAGCGACTGATTGAAGCGCCCCCCGGATGGAGCGTTCATTCGCATTGAGCAATCCTACAATCAATTGAACGGATTGCAATAGTCGCGACGAAGGACGAATGCGAGAGCAGCCCATCGCCTCATGCGCATCGGACCCCGCGCATGAAGCAATCCTTCATGTCATCACGTCGCTTTCGACAGGCGCCAGATGTGGAGCGGCAGCGCGATCACGGCCCAATCGTCGGTCGGCGTGGCCGGTTCCTCGCCGAACGAACGCGTGCTCGCGAGCGACGTCGTCACCCCCGGCTGCTTGAACCCGGCGAGGTTGGTCTGGTTGAGCGTCGCGAACACGAGGATCGTGTCGCGGGTGTAGTCGGCACCGTATTCCGACCAGGCGTGCGGCTCCATGGGCGTCGCCGACGGCCATTCGACCCACCATGGCTTGGGATCGCCGCCGAGGACGAACTGCGCCTCGCTCATCGGGGGCATCGTGGTCTTGGGCCACATGTGGGCGATCGCCCCCGTGCTGTCGAGGTAGAGGGCGTGGAGGTAGGCCGCGGGGACCGACGGATCGGTCTTGCTGACGACCAATCGGAAGTTGGCCCGGTCCTGGATGACCACGTGTTCCTGTCCCTCGGCCGGGGCGCGCGTGACCCACGCCCCGTTGCTCAGCTGCTGCAGCTGCACGCGGAACTTGCCCCGCATCGCGCTCGCGGGCGACTCGTTCTGCCGGTTGCGGAGCCGATGCCAGCGGGCGAGCGTCGCGAGGTTGAAGGCGACCACGTCCTCGTGCCCGGCCTCGACGGGGGGCGCCAGGCGCTTCCCATCCGCGTTGCTGATGATCCATGTGGGGGCGCCGAGCGCGCCCACGGAGGGGAAGGGATCGGTGGCCCCCGCGCTCGTTCGTGGGCCGAGCAGCGTGGCCGTGAAGTCGGCTTTCGCGCCGTTCTCGGCCAGCGGGCAGTCCAGCGACTTGGCCATGCGCGTGCGCAGGGCATCGGCGGGGGCCGCGAGCTCCGCCGGGGCAACGATGCTCACGTCCCACCGGCGTCCCACGAAGACGTGCTGCGTCTCGACGGCCCGGCAGAGCGATCCGATCGTGTTGGGGGTCGCTTCCTTGATGATGCGCGCCGTGGCCGTCACCGCGCCCACCGTCACCACCTCCACTTCGCCCAGCGGCGGGGTGGTGCTGGTGCCGAACTGCTTCGCGCGGGCCGGATAGACGTCGTAGCGCGAGCCCACCGTCACCCCGTGCACCTCGCCGGCCGCGAGGGTCACGCTCGAGTTCGCGGCGCGGTCCGACACCAGCACGTACGGCCCCGCCGGAATGTCCTCGAGCCCGAACAGGGCGCGGTCCACGCGCCCCTCGTACTGCGGGTGCTGGATGGCGTACAGCGCCGACACGTCCGCCGCGGCCTGCTCGAACACGTCGCGGTACGTCCAGTCGCTCTCGGCCTTCCGCAACGCCTGCGTGAGGTACCAGGTGAGGGCGCCATGCTGCTTGTCGGGGCCCGGCGTGCGCCGCGGATCGATCTCGCGCGACTCTTCCTCGTCGCGGCAGCCGGCGAGCAGCACGTACGTGGCTCCCGTCTGCCCGCCCCCCACGCGGGCGCGCTCCGGATTGGGGAGCACGGGCTCCGTCACGCGCGAGGGCGGGAGTTCGGAGATGGGGCGCGTGTCGTCGGGAGCGGAGCGCACGGGCACGCTGTCGTCGGTCGAGCGCGAGATGCCGCCCGAGTGGCAGGCATCCACGATCAGCGTGAGCCGGTCGGTGCGCTGGCCGAACTTCTGCAGGAAGAGCCCGATCTCGTCGTCGGTGATGTCGTTGTTCTGGCCCACGTAGGTGCCCGACGGGCCCATTCCCCCCGAATCCACCGTGTGCCAGGTGGAATCGAAGCCGCTCGGCTCGTCGCCCTCGCGGTCGCGCATGCGCGAGCCGTGGCCGGCATAGTAGATGACCACGTTGTCGCCGGGCTGCGTGGCGGCGAGCAGGTCGCTCAACCCCTTGAGGATGTTCACCGACGTGGCCTGCTCATTGAGCAGCATGCGGATGTCGGTGAAGTGGAACCGCTCCTCGAGCACCGCGCGCATCTCGTTCGCGTCGTTGACGCACCCGTCGAGCGGCCGCGTGGGGGGCTGGTACGCGTCAATGCCGATGAGCAGCGCG
>JACQES010000223.1 GCA_016200495.1 Gemmatimonadota bacterium | reverse complement strand
GGCACCGGCGCCCCGCGCTCGCGCTGGCGCCGGTGATCCCCGACCTCCTCGACTCCGGCGACATCCTCCCCTCCCGCCCCGCGCGCACCCGCGCGAACGCCGTGGTGGACGTGGCGCGGATCACGCAGGCGCTCGCGAATCCCGCGGTGCCGCGCAACGCCACCGCGTTCGAGGTGAGCCCCGATGGGCGCACGGTCGTGGCGGGGTCGCCCGACGCGCCGCCGGTGGCGATCGACGTGGGCACGCTCGCGCAGGTGCCGCTGCCGGCCGAGGACGCGCCCGACCTGTTCGAGGTCGCCGCGCGCGTGCATCGCAACCTGTGGTTCGGGCTGGGCGGCCTCGTCACGCTCGCGACGTTTGCGCTCCTCGTGCTCGCCGCGCTCGGGCCGCTCCTCGGGCCCTATCGCCGACCGCGCACGGCACTCACCTGGCACATCGCGCTCGGGTGGCTCTCGTGGCCGCTCATCGTCTTCCTGCCGCTCACGGCGGTGTTGATCGTCGTCCCGATCGGGCGCCCGCCCGGCTTCGCCCGCGAGGTGGCGCCCGTGCCGCTCGTCGAGGCGCTCACGCATGCGGCCCCGCAGGTGGACCTCACGCACCTCCGGTTCGCGCAGGTGATGCCGGGCGGCGGGCTCTTCATCGTCACCGAGGGCGCGTCGGGTCCCGAGCGGCGCATCGTGATGGGCGCGCGCGTGTACGACTTCGGCGGCCGGTTCGTGCAGGTGATGCGCGACCTGCATGCGGGCGACGTCGCGGGTCCGTGGGGCCGCGTGCTGGTGCTCGCGAGCGCGCTCGTGCTCCTCGCGCTCATGGGCACGGGGCTCGTGTCGTGGACGCGGCGCCGGCGCACCTCCGCGGCGCGACGCGCGTCGGGCGACGGCGCGACCGAGGCGGAGGACGCGCCTCAACTGGTGGGAACGGCGTGACGCGCGCCATCTTTCGCCCTTCCGTCCCGCCCCATGCTCGCCGTCCTCGCCGTCGCCGGCGCCTCGCTGTTCGCGCTGCTCTCGCTCATCCACCTCGGCTGGGCCGTGACCGGGCGCGTGCCGGCCGCGGTGATCCCGAGCAAGCGCGACGGCACGCCGATCATCGATCCGTCGCGCGGCGAGTCGGCGGTCGTTGCCGTGCTGCTCGCCGTCGCGGCGCTCGTGCACCTCGGGCGCGGGGGCGTGGGCCCCGCGCTCCTGCCGCACTGGGCCCGCGTCACGGGGATCGTCCTTGTCTCGATCGCGCTCTCGCTGCGCACCATCGGCGACTTCCGCTACGTCGGCTTGTTCAAGCGCGAGCGCGGCACGCCCTTCAGCCGGCAGGACTCGCGCTTCTACACGCCGCTCGTCTGCACGCTCGGCCTCCTGAGCCTCGTGCTCGCCTTCGCGGGCCAGTGAGGCGGTCCGCTTCCTCCGACTTCCCATGGCGCACTACAGCACCGACCTCGTCTGGACCCGGGGCGACCAGCCCTTCCTCGACAAGCGCTACAGCCGCCGTCACCTGATCCGCCTCGACGGCGGGGTCGAGATCCCCGCATCGTCGTCGCCGCACGTGGTGCGCGTGCCGATGTCCGATCCGGCGGCGCTCGATCCCGAGGAGGGGTTCGTCGCGTCGCTCTCGAGCTGCCACATGCTCTGGTTCCTCGATTTCGCCGCGCGTGCAGGGTTCCGCGTGGACCGCTACGCCGACCACGCCACCGGCGTGCTGGCGAAGAATGCGGCGGGCCGCGAAGCGATGACGGAGGTGACGCTCCACCCCGACGTCGCCTTCTCCGGCGAGCGGCGTCCGACGCGGGAGGAGATCACGCACCTGCACCACCAGGCGCACGACGCCTGCTACATCGCGAACTCGGTCACGACCGACGTGCGCGTCGAGCCCGAGTTCGGGGAGGCGCGTTGACGCGCGCCCGTCTCGACCCGGCCCTCGCCGCCGCCGCGTGAGCCCGATGCGCGTCCTCCTGTTCGGCGCGAGCGGCATGATCGGCTCGGGAGTGCTGCACGAGTGCCTCGCCGATCCGCGCGTCACGCGCGTCACCGCGGTGGTGCGCGCTCCCCTCGGTCGCACCGACCCGAAGCTGCGCGAGGTGCTGCACCAGGACTTCACGGACTACGCCCCGCTCGCGGGCGTCATGGCCGACGCCGACGCCTGCTTCTTCTGCCTCGGCGTGTCGGCCGTGGGGCTCGACGAGGCCGCCTACACCCGCCTCACGCACGACCTCACGCTGACCTGCGCCCGCGCCCAGCTCGCCGCCAACCGCGACTGCGTGTTCTGCTACGTGAGCGGCCAGGGCACCGACAGCACCGAGCGCGGCCGCGCCATGTGGGCGCGCGTGAAGGGGCGCACGGAGAACGCGCTCCTCGCGCTCGGGTTCCGGGCGGCGTACATGTTCCGTCCCGGATTCATCCAGCCGATGGCCGGCGTGCGCTCGAAGACGGGCTGGTACCAGGCCATCTACACCGTCATGGCGCCCCTCTCGCCGCTCCTCACGCGCGTCCTCCCCGGTGTCGCCACCACGTCGGTGCGCATGGCGCGCGCCATGATCACGGTGGCGATCTCGGGATTTCCCTCGCGCGTCGTGACCACGCGCGACATCAATGCACTCGGCGCGTGACCCGCGCGCCGTTCACGCGCGCCTGACCCGCGCGCCGTTCCCGCGCGCCTGACCCGCGCGCCTTCCCCCTTGCTGCCATGAAGCGCTACGAAGTCTCCCGCGAGGTCGCCGCCAGTGCCGATACGGCGTGGCGCGTGATGAGCGACCTGCCCCGCTGGCCCGAATGGACGGCGTCCATCGCCGAGATCCGCGTCGAGGGCGCCGCGCCGCCCGGCGTCGGCACGCGCGTCTGGATCTCGCAGCCCAAGCTGCCGCCCAACACCTGGACGATCACGCGATGGGAGCCGGGGCGCGTGTTCGCGTGGGAGATGCGGAGCGGCGGCGTGCACTGCGTCGGGGTGCACGAGGTCATCGCGCGCGGCACCGGGTGCACGGTGCGCCTCGAGCTCACGTTCGGCGGCGTCATCGGGCACCTGCTCGGCGTGCTTGGGCGATCGATCACCGAGCAGTACATGGCGTTCGAGGCCGACGGCCTCAAGGCGCGCAGCGAGGGGACGCGGTAGGCGGGGGCGCGCACGGCCGCGGCTGCGGGCGGGTGAAGACCGTCGCGTCGCGTTCGGCACGCACGAGCGACGCGCGCTGACTGCGGCGGCCCAGCGGCGTTACCTTCCCGCCCATGGTTGCCCCCCGCCCCCAGCGAGCGCCCGACGCCGCGACGGAGCCGCGCGCGTGAACTGGCGGCAGGTCGCGGCGCACCTGCTCGTGCTCGCGGCGCTCGAGGCGCTGCGCGAGGCGCTCGGGGTGAAGGTGTGGATCGGGGCCTTCATCGGCATCCCCGTCACGACGTTCATCCTGATGCGGCTGGTGCGCCTCCAGCGGCGCGAACGGCTGCGCCAGGTGGCCGCGCTCGCTCCCGCCGAGCGGGCGCGCGCACTCGAGGCGATGACGGACGACGAGCGCGCGGCGGCGCGGATCCAGCTCGGCATCGCGACGGTGGACGACGGCCGCGTCGCACCCGGCAGCGAGCGGTTCGGCTATCCGCGCACACCGTGGGCGCTGCGCGAGGGGACCTTCTGGGTGAGCGCGATCGGCGCGGCGGTCGCCTTCTTCGCGATCGTGAGCGGCTGGCACCGCACGACCTTCGCGTGGCTCGTGGGCCTGTTCCTCACGGGGAGCGTGGGGATGCAACAGCGGCTCTGGAACTCCGACCTGGTGTCGTTCACCCTCGGCCCCGAGGGGATCGAGGAGGTGGAGCCCGACGGCACGCGCACCTTCATCCGCTGGAGCGAGGTGACGGGGGTCAAGTACCGGCGGTGGATCGCGTCGCTCGACATCAACGCCGAGCCCACGGGGCGGCGGATCCGCGTGCGCTACAACCTCGAGGGGTTTCCGAGGTTTGCGGAGTTGCTGGTGGCGTACCTGCGGCGGGAGCGCGAGGGGTAGCGGGTTCGTCGAACGGCTCACCACAGCGGGTTCGTCGGAACGGCTCACCACAGAGGCACGGGGGCACGGAGAACCGCGAGAGCGGGAGTGCCTCGGTGTCCTCGGTGTGCCCGGTGTGCTCTGTGGTTCAGGCTTCAGACGCTCGAGGCGATCACGCCCGCGCCGACACCGCCGCGATGTCCTTCTTGATCGTCGCGCTCGCGGCAAACAGCACGAGCGAGAGCGCCACCGCCACCACCGGCACGACGAGGAACGCGTCGTGGAGCCCCGTGGCGCGGAAGGCCTCGGTCATCTCCGTCGCGCCGGCCGCGGTCATGGCCGTCCTGGCCGCGCGATCGGAGAGGAAGCCGAGGATCGCCGTGCCGAAGGCGCCGCCCAGCACGTACATCCAGAAGAAGTAGAGGCTCATTGCGCGCGCGCGCAGCTCGGGGCGCACGACGTCATGCACCGACGCGTACACGGTGGCGTAGTACGCGTAGAAGCAGGTCCACCCGAGGCCGAGCAGCACGGCGAACGGCAGCCACTGTCCCGGTGGCTGCGCGATGGCGAACCAGAGGAGCGGCGCCACCGCGGCCACCGCGATCGCGCCGAAGGTGAGGCGCGCGCCCTGCCGCCACGCGTGCAGCTTGTCGGCCACGATGCCCGCGATCACGAGCCCGATGAGCCCCGAGAGCCCGATCGCGACGGCGGAGACCACGCTCACCTGCTCGATCGGGAGCTTGTGCCACCGCGCGAGGTACGACGCGAGGAAGCCGTTGACCGCGTACGCGTTGAAGTTGTGGAGCGCCCCCGACAGCACGATCCAGCGCAGCGTCGGGATCTTCATGAGCTGGAGGTACGGCTTCCAGAAGCCGTGATGGTCGGCGTGGGCCGCGTCGTCGTGCGCGCGCGCCGCGGCGGTGCGCGCCGCCAGTGCCGCGTCCGCCGCCCCGCGCCTGGGCTCGCGCATGCGCGACACCCACCACGCCAGCAGGAGCCCCGGGATCGTGGCCACGAAGAACGACATGCGCCACCCGTACGCCTTGGCCACCAGCCCCGAGATCAGGTTCGAGAGGAAGATCCCGATCGGGAGCCCGAGCATGAAGATCGAGATCGCGCGCGCGCGCCGGGCCGGCGGAAAGAGGTCGCCCAGCAGCGAGTTGCTCGCCGGCGAACAGCTCGCCTCGCCGAACCCGACCCCCATGCGCGCGACAAACATCGTCCAGTAGCCGCGCGCGAGCCCCGAGAAGCCGGTGAAGAGGCTCCACACCGCGACGCCCGCCGCGAGGATCTTCACCCGCGAGCGCAGGTCGCTCCACCGGCCGAGCGGCAGCCCGACCGCGGCGTAGAACAGCACGAAGGCGGTGTTGAGCCAGCCCAGCGCCTGGTCGCCGAGCGCGAACTCCTTGCGAATCGGCTCCGAGAGGATGCCGATGATCTGCCGGTCGTAGAAGTTGAGCAGGTTGATGGCGAAGAGCACGAACAGCATCAGGCGCGCGTTGGGCGCCGTGCCGGCGCCCGCGCCCGACGTGGCGGCGCCCTCGCTCGTGGCGCGGCCCGCGGCGTTCCCCGGCGATCGGATGGCGTCGTCCGCCGCGGCGCTCACTTGCGGCGCGGCCGCTCGAGGAACGCCACCATCGCCGCCACCATCGCCGGCTGCGTGTCCTCCATGAGCGCCGCGTGATCGCCACCGGCGATCACCACCCACTGCCGCTCCCCGGTGCCCAGCCTGGTGAAGAGCGGCGTCCCCGCCTCGGTGGACCCGATCGGGTCGAACTCGCCCTGCAGCAGGAGCGTCGGCACGGTCACCTTCGCGGGATCGAGCGCGCGCCACTGCTCGGTGCGGTGCCAGTCGCTCTTGACCGGGTCGGCGGCGAGGGCCGCCTTCACGTACGCGGCGATCGCCTTCTTGCTCATCACGTCGGGACGAATGAAATCCTCCGCCGCCGCCTCGGCGGTGGTGGCGAGGCGGAGCGGCGCCTTGATCGTGTCGAGCGGCGACAGCTCCGACACGCGGTCACCCGGCGGGTAGCCGAAGAGGATGAGCGCCGAGACGAGCTCCGGGTGCGCCTGCACCGTGAAGTGCGACGTGGTGGAGCCGAGCGACCAGCCGAAGAGCGCGGGCTTGCCCCTGACCCCCGACGAATCGGCGACCCAGCGCAGCGCGGCGACCAGGTCGCTGCGCGCCGACTCCGGCGTGTTCCATCCGCTCGCGTCGCGCGGGCTCTTGCCGTAGCCCGGCAGGTCGAGCGCGTACACCGCGTAGCCCCGCGCGACGAGCGCATCCATGAACGAGCGCCGCTCGCCCGGCACCTGCAGGTCGAAGTCGGGGAGCGCGCTCCACGTGCGCCCATGGAGCAGCACGATCGCGCGTCGCGGGTTCGGCGGCCGCTTCTCCCAGAGCGCGAGGCGGTGCGCCCCGTTCACGACCACGTGCTGGACCGGACGCGCCTGCGCCCCGGCGAACGGCGCCACGAGGACGAGCGCGGCGAACGGAACGATCGATCGCATGGACGACTCCGTGCAGGAGGGGGGCCCGGCGCCAGCGCACCGGGTCCCGGCGGTCAGCTCAGCACTTCGGGTAGTTCGGGTCCTGCCCGGCGATCGCCGGCCGGTCCTTCCGCTCGGAGATCGCCCACATCACGTCGTGGATGAAGCGCGCGAGCCGCGCCGCGTGCTCGTACTCGATGTACTGCGGCTCGTCGGTCGGCTGGTGGTAGTCCTGCGCGTAGCCGAGCGAGAAGTACGTGGTCGGGATCTCCTTGCGCACGTACGCGACCTGGTCGGAGCGGCAGAACCGGTTGAGCGGGTTCTCGCGCACGTCCCAGCTCTTGTCGATCGCCATCGGCTCGGCGCGCACCGCGTTCACCGAGTCGATGATGTCGCCGAACTCGCGCGAGAGCCGGCGGCTGCCGAGCATCTGCACCGAGTTGGGGCCGCCGAACTTGACCTGCTCCGCGCGCCCCTTGCCGAGCATGTCCATGTTGTGCACCGCGACGACTTGCGCGAGCGGGATCGTCGGGTGGTTGGAGAACCAGAAGGAGCCGAGCAGCCCGGCCTCCTCGCCCTGGTGCGAGATGAAGACGATCGAGCGCGCCGGCTTCTCGCTCGCGAACTTCTCGGCGATCTCGAGCATCACCACCGTGCCCGAGCCGTCGTCGTCGGCGCCGTTCATGATGGAGTCGCGGCGCGGCGGGCGGATCGAGCGCGCGTAGGCGATGAGCGAGTCGATGCGGTGCTGCTGCTCGGCCGTCGGGCGGCACGCCGGGTCGTTGGCCCCCTGCCGGCGCGTGACCGTGTTGACGGCGCGGAGCGAGTCGTGGTCCACGACGGTGGGGTTGATGCCGACGTGGTCGTTGTGCGCCCCCACCAGCACGTACTCGCCGGCGCGCGCCGGGTCGGAACCGGGGAGCATCGCGATGACGTTGCGCGCGGGGGTGGGCGACATCTTCCAGGCGTAGTCCCACGAGCCCGTCACCGGCTGGCCCGTGGTGCCGACCGCGAGCGACTGGACGGCGGAACCGAAGAGGCGCTGCGCGGCGGCGTTGCTGATGAGGGCGCCGGCGATGACCTGCTGGCCGGCCGGCGGCGCCGTGGGCTGCATGCTCATGCGCGAGGCGAGGAGCCCCGTCACCTGCGCGGGGGTGAGCTCGTCGAGCGCGACGATGAGCACCGCGACGGCGCCCGCGTTGAGCGCGCGACGATCGCGCACGGGGCCCGGCGTCGGCGTGGCGGGGCGCGACGCGTTGAGCGCCGCCTGCGAGGCCTCGAGCTTGATGGCCGCGGCCGCGCCGAACCGGTCGGGCACGGAGTCGCAGCGCGGCAACTGCACCGGGCGGGGCGGCGCGGGGACGCCCGGCGCGTTGGGCCCGTTCACGAACACCGCCACCTTGCCGCGGAAGACCCCGGGATCGAGCACGACACCGGTGTCGCCCCACCGGCCGGCGAAGACCGTCTGCAGCGCGTCAAACCGTGTCGTGCCCGTGACCGACGCGGTGGGCGTGGTGCCGAGCGGCACCCAGTCGCTGCGCAGCGCGAGGCGCGCGTTGCCGGCGGCGAGCATCACCTGCGCGGTGTCGAACGCGAGCGGGCCGAACGGCAGCTCCTGGAAGTACGTGCCGTTCTCGCCGGCGGGCTTGAGCCCCATGCGCTTGAACTCGGCGGCGATCCACGCCGTCCCCTTGTAGTTGCTCGGCTCGCCGATCCGCCGGCCCAGCATCGAGTCGTCGGCGAACTGGTAGAGGCGCGTGCGCAGGTCGTTCGCGGTGATGTCGGGGACGGTGGGGCGCGGGGCCCACGTCTTCGGGCCCTCGTCGGGCCAGACGGTGGTGGGCTTGGCGCCCTTGGCCGGCTTGGCCTGGGCGAACGCGACCGCGGGAAGACACGCGGCGAGGAGGGCGAGGCGAACGAATGAAGGCACGACGGAACTCCGGCCGACCTGGGAAGCGTGCGGATGGGCTTGGGCAATCTGCGGGTCGCGTCGGATGGACGGAAGCGCGTGCTTGCCGCCCGTGTCCACGGCCGTCAGGTTGCAGCCGGTCGCCTCTCCAACCGTGAGTCTGTCCATGCGCTGTCGTCCTGCCCTGCTCGCGCTCCTGCCCGCGCTCGGCGTCGCCTGCACCAAGGCCGATCCCAAGCCGCCCACGCTCAAGGGCGACCGGCTCCAGCGCACCGCGCGCGTCGCCACCGCCGACTCCGCCATGATCGCCTCGGCGTCGCCGTTCGCGACCAACGCGGGACTCGCGGTGCTCAAGGCGGGAGGCAACGCGGTGGACGCCGCGGTGGCGGTGGCGTTCACGCTCGCGGTCACCTATCCCGCCGCGGGAAACATCGGTGGCGGCGGGTTCATGGTGGCGCACGTGAACGGGCAGGACGTCGCGCTCGACTTCCGCGAGATCGCCCCCCAGCGCGCCTCGCGCGACATGTACCTCGACAGCACCGGCAATGTGACGTCGAAGAGCGTCACGGGCGCGCTGGCGGCGGGCGTTCCCGGCTCGGTGGCGGGACTCTACGAGGCGCACAGGAAGTACGGCAGCAAGCCGTGGGCCGAGCTGCTGGCGCCGGCGATCGCGCTGGCCGAGGGCGGGTTCGCGATCGACACGGCGTTCGCCGACGACGACGAGGGCGGCGCCAAGCGGCTGAGCCGGGATTCGGCCAGCGCCGCGCTCTTCCTCAAGGACGGCAAGTTCCTCCCGGTGGGCACGACGTGGAAGGCGCCCGAACTCGCGGCGGTGCTCAAGCGGATCGCGAGCGAGGGGCGCGACGGCTTCTACAAGGGAACGACGGCCGCGCTCATCACCGCCGCGATGGAGAAGTCGGGCGGGATCATCTCGGCCGCGGACCTCGCGGCGTACCAGCCCGCGTGGCGCACGCCCGTGACGTTCACCTATCACGGCCACCGCGTCGTCTCGATGCCGCCCGTGTCGTCGGGCGGGCTCACGCTCGGGCTCATCCTCGGCATCCTCGAGAAGAGCCCGCTGGCCACGCTCGGGTGGCGCTCGCCGGCGGCGATCCACCTGATGGCGGAGGCGGAACGGCGCGCGTTCGCTCGGCGCAACGCGCTGCTGGGCGACCCCAGGTTCGTGAAGATCCCCGAGGCGTCGTTCCTCTCGCGCGACACGGCCGCGCGGCTCCTGGCGGAGATCGGCCCGCGATCGAGCGGGAGCGCGCCGGTGGCGGAGACGAAGGAGCCGCGCCACACGACGCACTTCTCCGTCGTGGATGCCAGGGGCAACGCGGTCTCCATCACGACCACGATCAACGAGAGCTACGGCTCGGCGTTCACCGTGCCCGGGGCGCAGTTCCTGATGAACGACGAGATGGACGACTTCACCGCGAAGGTGGGGGCGGTCAACGCGATGGGGCTCGTGCAGGGCGCCACCAACGCCATCCAGCCGGGCAAGCGCATGCTCTCGAGCATGACGCCGACGATCGTGCTCGACTCGGCCGGCGCGCCCGTGCTCGTGACGGGGGCGGCGGGGGGCGCCTACATCATCACGGCGGTGGCGCACGTGATCACGAGCGTGCTCGACTTCCACCAGCCGCTGGGCGCCGCGATGCAGGCGCCGCAGTTCCACCACCAGGACGTGCCCGACTCGCTGGTGGTCGAGCGCGTGGCGTGGGCCGACACGATCGCGCGGGAGCTCGCGCCGTTCGGCCACGCGGTCAAGCCGTCACCGTGGGGGGCGCTGGCCAACGTGCAGAGCCTGCACCGCACGGGCGGGCGCTGGTACGGCGTGACGGAGCCGCGCGGCTACGGGCTCGCCGCGGGATACTAGGGCTCGCCGGCGTCGCCGCCCCGCGGCCTCCGCAGCACGCGGTGCACGAGCGAACCCTCGCGCAGGCGCAGCGCGTGCGGCCGCACGTCGCCCATGGTCCCGCCGAGGTCGATCTCGAGCCCGGCGGACTTGGCCAGACCGAGCTTCTGGCTGGCGTACACGCTGCGGTGCCCGACCAGAATAAACGCGGTCGCCGCCGCGAGCGCCGCGTACACGCCATCGCCCCCGGGCAGCAGCTCGATGGCCATGACCGCGGCGGCCACCGGCGTGTTGGCGCAGGCGGCGAGCACCGCCACGAGGCCGAAGGCGGCGAGCAGGTGCGGCGAGACACCGAGCAGGTGGCCCAGCGCCGCGCCGCTCGTGGCGCCGATGAAGAAGATCGGGGTGATCACGCCGCCGCTGCCGCCCACCTCGAGCGTGATGGCCGTCGCGATGATCTTGACCGCGAAGGTCCACCACGGCGCGTCCGCGGTGCCGACCAGCGCATCGGCGATGCCCGCCGAGCCGAGTCCCGCGAAGCCGTCGCCCGCGACGAGGTAGAGCAGCACGAGGGCCACGCCGCCCAGGAGGGCCGTGCTGTACGGCGAGCGGCGGTATGGCTCGACGACCCGCTCCACCGCGCGCATCGCCTCGATGATCGCGAGCGCGACGAGCCCGAAGACGGCGCCGGAGCCGATCGCGAGCAGGAGCGCGCGCCCGCCCGGCATCCCCTGCAGCGATTCCTGGAGGACGGGCAAGGGCGGCACCGTGCCGCACACGAGGTGCGCGACGATGCCCGACACCATCGCGGGAAAGAGCACCGCGTACTCGAGTTGGCCGAGATACAGCACCTCGACGCCGAAGAGCGCGCCCGAGATCGGCGTGCCGAAGACGGCCGCGAAGCCCGCGCTGA
The DNA here is from genome assembly GCA_016200495.1 of Gemmatimonadota bacterium. GTDB lineage: Bacteria > Gemmatimonadota > Gemmatimonadetes > Gemmatimonadales > Gemmatimonadaceae > JACPPC01. The sequence continues at coordinate 605 of JACQES010000223.1, read as the reverse complement.
TGCCGCAGATGACCAGCCGGCGCCGGTCGGCGGGCGCGAGGCCGATGAGATCCGCGCCGCCGCTCGTGAGGGCCCCGCCGATCTGGGCGGCCGGCCCCTCCTTGCCGACCGAGCCGCCGAAGGCGAGCGTGAGCGCGGTGGCGACGAGCTTGACCGGCGCGATGCGCCAGTCGATGCGGCCGGCGGACTGGTGCACGGCCGCGATGACGGCCTCCGTGCCGTGGCCCTCGGCTTCCGGCGCGAAGCGGCGGATGAGGAAGACGCAGGCGGCGAGGGCGAACGGAAGGAACGCGTACGTCGGGACGTTCGGCGGCATGTGCGCCGTGGCCCACGCGCCGGACCAGGCGAGCGTGCCGAGAAAGGCGCGCGTCGCGAGCCCGACGAGGCCGCCGCACGCCGCGCCGAGGACGGCCCACTTGGCCGTGCTGACGAGGAGGGCGGCGTGCTCGGCGTACCAGACGGACTCCGTGGAGAGGCGGAGCCGTGGTTCGTGCGTGGCGACCGGTGCGGAGGCGAGGGGTTCGTCGATGATGTCGGTCGGCGTCATGCGGGCGCGGGGGGAGTCGCGCGCGCCGGCTGCCCCGGGGCCGGCCCGGGCGCGGGCG
>JACQES010000225.1 GCA_016200495.1 Gemmatimonadota bacterium | reverse complement strand
TCCTCGAGGAGTTCGCGGGCGGAGGCCAGTTCCGACTCCGCCTTGGACAAACGAGACGCCCGCTCGGTCACCGCGCCGAGACGCTGGTGTTCGCGTCCCAGCTCGGCGAACCGGCGGGCGTCCTTGGTCGTCGCGGGGTCGAGCAGCTGTCGCTCGACCTCTGCCGCGCGCGTGAGCGCGTCGGCGAGCCGGTCGCGCAGGCTCAGTTGGTGCCCGCCTTCTTGTACTTCTGGCGGAAGCGCTCGACGCGGCCCGCGGTGTCAATGAGCTTCTGCTTGCCCGTGTAGAACGGGTGGCAGTTCGAGCAGATGTCGAGATGGATCTCGTCCCGCGTCGAACGCGTCTCGAAGACGTTGCCGCACGCGCACTTGACCGTGGCGGTCGCGTACATCGGATGGATGTCGGCCTTCACCGGAAACTCCTGTCTGGTCCCCTTGAGCGAAATTGCCGGGGAGCCTTGGAATATAGTCAGGTCGCCGCCCGCCATTCAAGGCGAAAGCCTCGAACTATTTGACACCCTCGGAGGGCGGGCCTAACTTATGGAGCCACAGTAAGCTAGGTCGCGCCTGAACGCCCCCCGAGCCACTCGATTGACATGACGGACCCGTTCCGCCTTCAGCGCTCGAACCCGGTGCAAGGGAACACGACTGCCGACTTTCTGGCCACCGTTCCACTCTTTTCCGGTATCGAGAAGTCGGAAATGGGACGGTTCGCCGACCTGACCCGCGAGAAGTCCTATCCAAAGGGCAGTGTCATCGTCTTCGAGGACGATCCCGGCGACTCGCTGTTCGTGGTGCGCGAGGGACGCGTGAAGGTGGTGCTGGTCGCGGAGGATGGCCGCGAGGTCATCCTCGGCGTGCTGGGGGTCGGTGAGCATTTCGGCGAGCTGTCCCTGATCGACGACCAGCCGCGATCGGCGCACGTGATCGCGATGGAGGATGCCACCCTGCTCGTGCTCAGGCGTGAAGATTTCCGCAAGCGGGTCGAGCAGAGCCCGAGCGTGGCGTGGGCGCTCCTGATCGAGCTCTCGCGCCGCCTCCGCGCGGCGGACGGCAAGATCGGCGGCCTGGTCCTGCTCGACGTCCCCGGGCGCATTGCCCGGCTCCTGCTGGACTTCGGCGCCGAGGCGCCGGGGGGGCTGATCGAGAAGCCGCTCACCCACCAGACGATCGCCAACATGATCGGCGCGAGCCGCGAGACGGTGTCGCGGACGATGCGGGAGTTCCAGGACCTGGGGTGGGTGAAGGTGGAGCGGCGGCGCATCGCGCTGGCCGATGCCGAGGCGCTGAAGAAGCGGGCCCAGGTGCGCGTGTGATACGCGTCACCCACTGGCGCGTCCTTCGGAATGCATCTTGCGTTGCTGCAGGCGACCTGAATTCTTCTCTCGCCATACGCGCCTGACCACATGGGCCTTTCGCTTCGTTTCTGGGGAGTCCGCGGCTCGATCCCGAGCCCCGGCGCCCGCACCGTGCGCTACGGCGGCAACACGCCGTGCACGGAGCTCCGCACGAGCGATGGCTGGCTGGTGATCCTCGATGCCGGCACCGGCATCCGCGAGCTGGGGCGCGCGCTGGTGGGCCGGTCGAACGGCTCGGCGATCAAGAGCGACATCTTCCTGACGCACGCCCACTGGGACCACATCCAGGGGATCCCGTTCTTCGCGCCGATCTTCATGGCGGGGAACCACTTCACGATCTGGGGCTCGAAGTCGCTCGAGACGAGCATCGACCGCGTGGTGCGCGACCAGATGTCGCCCGTGGTGTTCCCGGTGAGCTTCGACGAGCTCGACGCGCGCATCGACTTCCAGGACCTGGGCGAGGACGAGGTGCGGCAGGGGCGCGGCTACGCGGTGAGCGCGTATCACGTGCAGCATCCGGGTGGCGCGCTCGCGTACCGGTTCACCGACGCCAAGTCGCCGTCGCGCGCGCTCGTGTACGTGAGCGACAACGAGCTGACGTCGCACCCGTCGTACCAGACGGCGCCGGGCTGGCGCACGGGCATGACCGACTTCGTGCGCGGGGCCGCGGTGCTGATCCACGACGCGACGTACACGCGCGACGAGTACGCCCAGCACAAGGGGTGGGGGCACTCGACGTACGACGATTCGCTGGAACTCGCGCTCGAGGCCGGGGTGGAACTCCTGGTCCTCTTCCACCACAAGCCCGAGCGTTCGGACGAGGAGATCGACCAGCAGCTCGACGCGCTGCGCGCGGCCGCCCGTGCGCGGGGCTCGAAGCTCCGCATCGAGGCCGCCGCCGAGGGGATGTCGCTCACCGTCTGAGGCGGTGACGTGGCGCACGGGGCCCGCGGTCTGGTGTGACGCACCCCACCGGCGCCGGACGTCCGGGGGCACCGCGCGATGCGGCCCATGGACTTAGCTTTCCTGCAGTACGTGTCCACCACCTGGAGGAACACATGCAGCGCACCCGACTCGTGACGACGCTTGCCGCGCTGGGCCTCGCGGTCCTCGCCGCGCCGCCCGCGCGGGCGCAGGCCGACGTGCGGCCCACCGTCGCCGTCCTGTACTTCAACAACGGCTCCTTCGGCAAGGACCGCGCGGACTACGACGCGCTGGGCCGCGGCATTGCCGACTTCATGATCACCGACCTGGCCGGCAATCCCGCCCTTCGCGTGGTGGAGCGCCAGGCGCTCGACCAGATCATGAAGGAGCAGGACCTTGGCCAGACCAACCGCGTCGAGGTCGAGACGGCGGTCAAGATCGGCAAGCTGCTCAACGTGCACTACATGGTGCTCGGCGGCTTCGTGGCGGACCCGAAGGGGAACGTCGCGTTGACGGCGCGCGCGGTGGACGTCGAGACGAGCCGCATCGTCCACACCGACGTGGTCAACGGCAAGACGGAGGCGTTCATGGACGCCATCCGCCAGCTGTCCGACCGGATGAACAAGGGGATGAAGCTGCCGGACATCCCGCGCCGCACGGCGTCGGTTCCGGCGTCCTCGGGTGGGACGCAGGTGGCGGCCGCGCTGCCGCAGAAGGTGCCGTTCGCGGCGGTCATG
>JACQES010000247.1 GCA_016200495.1 Gemmatimonadota bacterium | reverse complement strand
GATGGCGATGGCCCGCGGCACCGTGCGCGAGGGTTCCGTCACCTCGCCCGACGGCACGAGGGCGCTCTCGACGCCCGTGAACGCGAAGATGAGCACGATGGCGGTGCGCGCGAGCGTGCCGCCCTCGGGGAGGTGCGGGATGGCGAGGTGGGGGCCCTGCACCGCCGTCGCGCCGACGCCCACGAGCACGAGGAGCGGCACCAGCTTCGCGATCGCGACGATCGTGTTGATGCGGCTCCCGCGCCGGACCCCCGTGACGTTCGCCCCGGCGAGGAAGGCGAACGCGCCGGCGATGACGAGCGCGCGCGCGATCGGCGAGGCGAGCGCCGGCACGAGCTTGCCGACGGTATCGCCGAAGGCGCTCGCGACCGACGCGACGGCCGCGGTGCCGAGCATCCAGAGCAGGACGCCGGCAAGGAACCCCACGTAGCGGCCGAACACGACCTCGACGTAGGCGTAGGGGCCGCCGGTCATCGAGACGCGGCTCCCCGCCTCGGCGAAGCAGAGCACGATCAGGCCCATCGTGATGGCGCACACCAGGTACGCGATCGGGGCGGCCGGTCCGATCATCCCCGCCACCGCGGCCGGCAGGCGGAAGATGCCGCCCCCGACGGTGGTGTTGAAGATCGCGGCGGAGAGTCCCCACACCCCGATCGCGCGGATCAGGGCCTTGTCCGAATCGGCTCGCAGCATGGGCCCTAAGGTAGCACGCCGATCGGCCGCCCGGACCCAAGGGCACGCACCGGCGTGTAGCTTTGCCGGGTCTCCGCCGTCCATTCCTCGTGACGACCGCTCTCGATCCCGGCCGCGTGCGCTTTTCCCTCGTTCTTGGTGGCGGGGGACTCAAGGGGTTCGCGCATCTGGGCGTCATGCGCGCGCTCGAGGAGCGCGGCCTCGCCCAGTCGGTGATCGCGGGAACGTCGATCGGGGCGCTGATCGGCGGCGCGGTGGCCACGGGCACGACGCGCGAGGCCCTCGAGGCGACGGCGCGCGGCCTCGCCCGGCGCGACCTCTTCCAGATCAACCGGGTCAAGATCCTCCTCGACCGGATGCGGACGCCCAGCGTCTATTCGGCCGAGCCCCTCGTGGCGCTGATCGCGAAGCTGGTGGGCGACATCCGCTTCGACGAGGCGCGCATCCCGCTGCTCGTGAACACCGTGGACGTCGAGACCGGGTTCCAGGTGATCTGGGGGCTGTCGGGGCAGCGCGACGTGGCCGTGCGCGACGCGATCTACGCCTCGTGCGCCCTGCCGGGGGCGTTTCCCCCCGGCGTGGTCGGGGGCCACGTCTGCGTGGACGGCGGCGCGGCCGACAACCTGCCCGTCACGATCGCGGACCAGGACATGGAGCTCGTCGTCGCGGTGGACGTGGGGAGCACCGACCTCACGCGCGAGGACGGAATCGCCTCGCGCGGCTTCTTCGACATCTCGATGCGCGCGGCGCAGATCACGATGGCCGCGCTGCAGCGCGAGCAACTCGACAAGTGGACGACGCCGCCGATGCTGCTCATCCGCCCGCGCGTGAACCACGTGGGGTGGTTCGAGTTCGGGCACGCGGGGTTCCTGATCGACGAGGGCTACCGCGCGGCGCGCGAGGCGCTGGACCACCTCGAGACGGCGCTGGCGTCGCCCGCCGGGATCTTCCCGCGGCGCGTGATGGAGGTGGACGTCGAGCGCGAGCGCTGCTGCGGCTGCCGGATGTGCACGGTGCTGGCGCCGGGGCTCTTCGTGATGGACGCCCAGGGGAAGGCGATGATCCGCGAGCGGGTGCTGCACTGGTCGCCGGCCGACGGGGCGTTCGTGCGGCAGTGCCCCACCGGCGCGATCACGGCCCGGCGCGTCGAGCGGCGCGTGAGCGGCACGATGGACGCGATCCCCGCGGTCGGCGCGCCGCGCCCGTAGCCCGTCCGGCGCTACAGCCGCGCGAGCGCCTCGTGCACGAGCAACTCGTAGCCATCCACGGCGCGCCGCAGCTCCGCTTCCTCGACATACTCGCCGTCGGTGTGGGCGACGTGAATCGACCCCGGCCCGTAGAGGTACGGCTTGCTGGCGAAGGCGACGACGCCGGTGGGGAAGCCGGGCACCGTGCCCAGGTGCACCGCGGGCACGGTGGTGCCGAACTCGATCGTGCCGCGCGTGCCGACCCACGCCGACAGCCGCGCCTCGACGTCACGGGCCGGTCCCACCAGGCGCGCCATGAGCCGCGCCTCGGCCGCGGGCGCGAGCACGTTGTCGGCCACGCCACCCGACACGAAGCCGATGTTGACCGTCGTGTCGCCCAGCACGGGGTCGCTTGGCAGCGCGAGCGTGCGCAGCTCGTGCAGCAGCGCGACCAGCTCCGCCGTTGCGGACCGCCCAAGGTGCGGATACGCCGAATGGGCTGCCTGCCCGGCGACGCGCACGACGGCCCGCATGGCGCCCTTGGTGCCCACCGCGAGCGCGCCCTCCGTGGGCTCGCCGTTGATCAGGATCTGGCTCGACGTCGTGTGGCGGTTGGCGGCGGCCGCGCCATCGTGCGCGGTCTCCTCGCCGACGACGAACAGGAGCCCGACGCTCACCCCGCCGCTCCGCACGCGCTCGGCGGCCACGACCATCGCGGCCGCGATCCCCTTCGCGTCGCAGGCGCCGCGCCCGTAGAGCCGGCCGTCGGCGCGCCGCGGCGGGATGAACGGCGGCACGGTGTCGAGGTGCGTGGAGAGGGTGACGCGCGGGGCGTCGCCGCTGGTGGCGAAGATGTTCCACCGCCCCTCGCTCACCGGGATGCGCTGGAGCCGCCAGGCGCGCTCGCGCAGCACGGCCTCCATGCGCTCCAGGGCGGGGGCTTCGCGGCCCGACGTCGAGTCCACCTCGACCAGGTGTTCCGCGAGGGCAATCGGGTCGAGGGCAGGCATGCGCCTACGGTAACCGGGGCGGTGGGGCCGGGCAATGCGGCCGGCGGCGCGATCTGTCACGCCGGTGGCAGCGTCGCGCAGGCATTGCGGCGTCCCCCGTGCTAACTTGCGTCCAGCCTGTCCGAGGCCTGCGTCGCCCGGGCAGTGGCTCCGTTGCCAACAAGCGCCCCGCTCCGTGCGATGGGCGCCCCGGCCGAGAGAATTGTCTCCCATGGCACATCCGGACTCGTTCAAGAGCCGCGCGACCCTCGAGGTCGGCGGCCACCGCTACGCGTACTACCGCCTCGCCGCCGCCGACGCCCTCGCGGGCTCGCGCGCGGCCCGCCTCCCCTTCTCGCTCCGCATCCTGCTGGAGAACCTCCTCCGCAACGAGGACGGCGCGTTCGTGAAGGCGGCCGACGTCGAGGCGCTCGCGCGCTGGGACGTCAAGGCGAAGGTCGAGAAGGAGATCGCGTTCCGCACCGCGCGCGTGCTGCTGCAGGACTTCACCGGCGTCCCCTGCGTCGTGGACCTCGCGGCGATGCGCGACGCGATCGCCGCGCTGGGCGGCGATCCCGCGAAGATCAACCCGCTGCAGCCGGTGGACCTCGTCATCGACCACTCGGTGCAGGTGGACGAGTACGGCACCGAGGCGGCGCTCCTGCTCAACACGCAGCTCGAGTACGAGCGCAACAACGAGCGCTACCAGTTCCTCCGCTGGGGGCAGACGGCGCTCGACAACTTCCGCGTCGTGCCGCCCGGCACGGGCATCTGCCACCAGGTGAACCTCGAGTACCTCGCGCAGGTGGTGTTCACCGCCGCGCAGGGGAACGAGACGCTCGCCTACTGCGACTCGCTCGTCGGCACCGACTCGCACACGACGATGATCAACGGCCTCGGCGTGCTCGGCTGGGGGGTGGGCGGCATCGAGGCCGAGGCCGCGATGCTGGGCCAGCCGGTGAGCATGCTGATTCCCGAGGTGGTCGGCTTCAAGCTGCACGGCAAGCTGCCGCCGGGCGCGACCGCGACCGACCTCGTGCTCACCTGCACCGAGATGCTCCGGAAGAAGAAGGTGGTGGGCAAGTTCGTCGAGTTCTACGGCGCGGGACTCTCGTCGCTGGCGCTCGCCGATCGCGCCACGATCGCGAACATGGCCCCGGAGTACGGCGCGACGATGGGCTTCTTCCCCGTGGACGCCGAGACGCTCAAGTACCTCCAGCTCTCGGGCCGCAGCGCGCAGCAGGTGGCGCTCGTCGAGGCGTACGCCAAGGCGCAGGGCCTCTTCCGCACCGACGCGACCCCCGACCCCGAGTTCACCGACACGCTCGAGCTCGACCTCGCGACCGTGGTGCCAAGCCTCGCGGGGCCCAAGCGCCCGCAGGACCGCGTGCCGCTCTCGCAGTCGAAGGCCATGTACGCCGAGGCGTACAAGGCGCAGCGCGCCGCGTCGAGCAAGGCCGACGCGTCGGCGGTGGCCGTCATGGAGGGCGAGGGCGCGCCCGTGCCCGCCTCGGTCAGCTGCACGCATCGCGGACAGACGTTCGACCTGAAGGATGGCGCGGTGGTGATCGCCGCCATCACGAGCTGCACCAACACGAGCAACCCGAGCGTGATGCTCGCGGCCGGGCTGCTCGCGAAGAAGGCGGTGGCCAAGGGACTCCGCACCAAGCCGTGGGTCAAGACGAGCATCGCGCCCGGGTCCAAGGTCGCGACCGACTACTTCGCCAAGGCGCAGGTGCAGGACGCGCTCGACGCGCTCGGGTTCAACAGCGTCGGCTACGGCTGCACGACGTGCATCGGCAACTCGGGGCCGCTGCCCGAGCCGATCGCGAAGGCGATCGACGACGGCAAGCTCACCGTGGCGGCGGTCCTCTCGGGCAACCGCAACTTCGAGGGGCGCGTGAACCCGCAGACGCGCTTCAACTACCTCGCGTCGCCGCCGCTCGTGGTCGCGTACGCGCTGGCCGGCCGGATGGACATCGACCTCGAGCGCGAGCCGCTCGGCGTCGGCACCGACGGCCCGGTCTTCCTGCGCGACATCTGGCCCAGCCCCAAGGAGGTCGAGGACACGATCCTCGCCAACGTGAAGCGCGAGATGTTCGAGGTGCAGTACGCGAACGTCTTCGCCGGTGACGCCACGTGGCAGGCGATCCAGGCCCCGACCGGCAGCCGGTACGCGTGGAGCGGCACCAGCACGTACGTGAAGCACCCGCCGTACTTCGAGGGGATGACGATGACGCCGCCGGGCGTGCGGCCCATCACCGGCGCCCGCGTGCTCGGCATGTTCGCCGACTCGATCACCACCGACCACATCTCCCCCGCGGGATCGATCGCCGAGAAGAGCCCGGCCGGCCAGTGGCTCAAGTCGCTGGGCGTCGAGAAGAAGGACTTCAACTCGTACGGCGCGCGGCGCGGCAACCACGAGGTGATGATGCGCGGCACCTTCGCCAACATCCGCCTCAAGAACGAGCTCACGCCGGGGATGGAGGGCTGGTGGACGCGCACCGCGCCCGGCGCGGAGCCGACGAGCTTCTTCGAGGCATCGCTGGGCTACGCGAAGGCGAACACGCCGCTCGTGATCATCGCCGGCAAGGAGTACGGCACCGGCTCGAGCCGCGACTGGGCGGCCAAGGGCACGATGCTCCTCGGCGTGAAGGCGGTGATCGCCGAGAGCTTCGAGCGCATCCACCGCTCGAACCTCGTCGGGATGGGGGTGCTCCCCTGCGAGTTCACCGACGGCGCGACGCGCCAGTCGCTGGGGCTCACCGGCTTCGAGACGCTCGAGTTCGTCGGCCTGGGCGAGGATCTCAAGCCACGCCAGCGGCTGACCGTGAAGGCGACCGAGGGCGGCAAGACGAAGTCGTTCGAGGTGATGGTGCGCATCGACACGACGGAGGAGCTGCAGTACTACAAGAACGGCGGGATCCTGCCGTACGTGCTGCGGAACCTGGCACGGGGGTAACCCGCCACGGCGCGGGCCGAGTGCGGTGCAACGTGCGGGGGGACCGGTCGTCGGTCCCCCCGCGCGTCGCTTTCAGCCGCCTGGGATGCGCAGGGCCGCGTACTGTTCGAGCGCCGCCTTCCCACCGGGCAGGAAGCGGAGCGTCGCCTGCGTGGACGGTTCGATGACGCGCCCGACGAGCATCCAGTTCGTGTCGCCGGCGGAGTCGCGGGCAAAGAAGTCGTAGCAGCCGCCGTCGAGGACCCAGCTGGCCGTCTCGGCCGCCTCCAGCCGCGCGGCGAACAGGCGCTCGGTCTCGTTGCACCGGCGCACCTCGGCCGAGTCGAGGAGCAGGCCGGACTCGTTGCTCACCGTGACCGCCGAGAGCGACGACGTCGACACGTGCGGCGACGCGCACGCGGGATTCACGGCGCACGGGATCGGTTCGGGGCCACCGATGCAGGCGCCGAGGGCGAACGCGGCGACGGCGAGGGTACAACGCAGGACGGGCGATGGCAGGGCGGTCAACATGGAAACTCCTCGTGAGGGTGGGCGAGGGTCCGACCCGCGAGCCCTCGCGCGCCCACCATGCCAACCCCCCATCGTCCACCCGGCCCCGCGCGCGCCCCCTCTGGCGTCCCGCGTGCGTGCCCTGCAGCGTTCCCGCGTGAGCGACACTCCCCTGCGCGTCCGCCTGTTCGGCGTCCCCACGGTCGAGGGCGGCACGGCGGCGCACGAACTGCTCGCCCAACCCAAGCGGCTGGCGTTGCTCGCCTTCCTCGCGCTCGGACGCCCGGGCGCCTGGGTGCGCCGCGACCAGCTCACCGCGATGTTCTGGCCGGAACACGACGAGGCGCACGCGCGGAGCGCGCTGCGGAAGGCGCTCTACGCGGTGCGACGCGTGATCGGCGCCCACGCCGTGGTCTCGCGCGGCGGCGAGGAACTCGGTCTCGACGCGGCCCACGTGTGGGTGGATGCCGTCGCCTTCGACGCGGCCATCGCCGGCGGCCGCTATGCGGAGGCGCAGGCGCTCTACACGGGCCCCCTGCTCGACGGCGTGCACGCCGACGCGCCGGGCTTCGACGAATGGCTCACCGTCGCCCGCCGCCGCTTCCGCGAGGAGGCCGTCGTGTGCGAGTGGGCGCTCGCACAGTCGCACGAGCGCGCCGAGGCGCTCACCCTCGCCGCCCGGCATGCGCGGCGCGCCGCGCGCCTGGCCGACACCGACGAGCGCACCGTGCGCAACGCGATGCTGCTGCTGGAGCGTGCGGGCGACCGCGCCGGGGCGCTCGCGCTCTACGAGGAATGCCGCGACCGGCTGCGGCGCGAACTCGACGTCGAACCGAGCACCGAGACCCGCGCCCTCGCCGACGCGATGCGGCGCAAGTAGGCCGGCGGTGCGAGCGCCGCCGTCGCCCGTGTCGCCGGCGCGTGAACGCCCCGGTCCGGCCGTGACATAGGCAGTTTGTCCAATACCGCGTACGGGTGCCGCGCCCCTTTCTTGTGGGCGAGGGCGGACGCCGTCACGCGAACGTCACCCTCTCACCTCCGCAGGTAGCGCCGTGAACGCCTCCCCCGACTCGTCGGCCACGATTCGCCTTCACCTGCTCGGCTCCGTGCGCCTCGTCGGCGTGCCGGCGGCCGATGCCCTCCTCGCGCAGACGCGGCGCACCGCCGTCCTCGCGTGGCTGGGCATCCGGCAGGGCGCCGGCTTCCTGCGCCGGGATTCGCTCGCGACGATGTTCTGGCCCGAGCACGACACCGCGAGCGCGCGCGGGGCGCTCCGCAAGGTGCTGCACCACCTGCGCGAAGCGCTCGGCGAGGCGGCGATCCTCGCGCGCGGCGACGAGGAGGTGCGGCTCGACCCCGCCGTGGTGTGGTGCGACGTCACCGCGCTCCGCGACGCGCACCGGCGCGGCGCGCATGCCGAGGCGCTCGCCCTGTACGGCGCCCCGCTGCTCGACGGCTTCCACGCCAACGCCCCCGACTTCGAGCGGCTGGTCGCCACCGAGCGGCGCGAACTGGCCGAGCTCGCCGCGTCGCTCGCCTGGCAACTGGCCGAATCGCACGACACGAACCACGACGCGACGCAGGCGGGGCGCCTCGCCCGCAGCGCCAG
>JACQES010000202.1 GCA_016200495.1 Gemmatimonadota bacterium | reverse complement strand
CGGAGTTCCGCATCGACGCGCTCAACGCGAGCCGCTACATCCTGCCGCACCTGCTCTGCCTGAGCGCGTCGAGCCCGTTCTGGATGGGGCGGAACACGGGGCTCCACTCCTACCGCAGCATCGTCTTCAAGAACTTCCCGCGCACCGGCGTGCCGCGCGTCTTCCAGAGCGCGGCCGACTACGACAACCTCGTGGACACGCTGGTGACGACGCGCTCGATCCCCGACGGCAGCAAGATCTGGTGGGACGTGCGCCCGCACTACAAGTACCCGACGCTCGAGTTCCGCGTCTGCGACGTCAACACGCGCGTGGACGAGGCGATCTGCATCGCCGCGATCCTGCAGGCGGTGGTCTACAAGCTGTGGAAGCTGCGGCGCGACAACATGACCTTCCGCATCTACCCGCAGGACCTGATCGAGGAGAACAAGTGGCGGGCCGTGCGCTGGGGGCTGGGCGGCAAGCTCATCGACTTCGGCAAGAAGGAGGAGCTGCCCGCGCCCGTGCTCATCCGCGAGCTGATCGAGTGGTTCATCGGCGACGTCATGGACGAGCTCGGCACGCGCAAGGAGATCGAGTACGCGTACACGATCCTCGAGACCGGGTCGAGCGCGATGCGCCAGCTCAAGACCTACGAGGAAACCAAGAGCCTCGTGGCCGTGGTGGACCAGCTCATCGCGGAGACGGCCGAAGGGGTGCTCTGAGCCCCATCGCCGCCTCGAGGGCGGCGAAGCGCGGCAGCCGGCGCACCGGATCGAAGATCGGGTTGACCGCGAGGTAGCACACCCAGCCGCGCCGCTCGGCGTGCGCCGCCTCGATCTGCGCCACGGCCTCTTCGCGGCGGTCGAGGCCGAGGAGCGCGGTGGCGGTCGCGGCGGGCGAGACGTACTCGGTCGCGGACCGCGTCACGAGCCGGTCGAGCAGCACCTCGGCTTCCGCCCGCTCGCCATGCCGCGCCAGCGCATACGCCAGCGTGGCCTCGGTGTAGCTCCCCGCGCCGTCCATGCCGTACGCCTCGCGCAGCACGTCCACGGCATCGCGCGTGCGGCCGTCGATGGCGAGCGCGAGGCCGAGCATGCGGAAGGATTCCTCGGACGTCGGGTTCATCTCGATGGCGCGCTCGACGTGGTGGCGCGTGCGGTCGAAGCGGCGCGCATAGTAGTAGGCCCAGCCCAGCGAGCGGCGCACGCTCACGGAGCCCGTGTCGAGTTCCTGCGCCGTGTGCGCCTCCACCAGGGATTCCTCGTGGCGGCCGCGCGCGGCGAGGAGCATCGCGTGCCATTGGTGCGCCGTGGCGTACAGCGGGTCGAGCTGCTGCGCGCGCCGGAACGAGCCTTCGGCGGCCGCCCAGTCCCAGGCGTAGATGAACTGGTACCAGGCGAGCGACGTGTGCGCCTCGGCCAGCGAATCGTCGAGCCGGAGCGCCTCGCGCGCGTAGATCGCGGCCTGCTCGAGCCCCTCGGCGGCCGGGATGCTCCGGTAGTCCACGTGGAGGGCGTACGCATCGGCGAGGCCGGTGTACGCGAGGGCGAACTGCGGGTCGTCGGCGATCGCGGCCTCGAACTCGGCGATCGCCTCGTACGTCCCCTCGCGCGTGCGCTTGTTGAGCGCCCAGCGGCCGCGCAGGTAGGCGCGGTGCGCCTCGGGGCGCGTGGTGCCGCGGCGCGGGGCGGGCTCGGAGAGGTCGGTGAGCCAGGTGGCGCGGAGCGTGGTCACGATGGTGCGCGCGATCTCGTCCTGCATGGCGAGCACGTCGTCGAGCTCGCGGTCGAAGCGCTGCGACCAGAGGAGGCGCCCGTCGCCGGTGGTGGTGAGCTGCGCCGTCACGCGGAGCTGGCGCCCGACGCGGCGCACGGTGCCCTCGAGCACGACCGACACGCCCAGCAGGGAGCCGATGGCGCGCACGTCGAGGGCGCGCCCCTTGAGCGCGTACACCGAGGTGCGCGAGCAGACCCGCACGCCGTCCACGTGGCTGAGCGCGTCGATCAGCTCGTCGGTGATGCCGTCGCTCAGGTACTCGTTCTCCGCGTCGCCGCTGGCGTTCACGAACGGCAGCACGGCGACGGTGCGGGCCCGGCCGTGCGCGGTGGTGCCCCGGTCGGCGTCCTCGGCGGCCTCGCGGAACACGCGCACGAACTCGCCGCTCGACTGGGGCCGGTGGGCGGGATCCTTGGCCAGGGCGCGGGCGAGCACCGCCTCCACCGCCGGCGGCACGTCGGGGCGAAGGGAGCGCACCGGCGGCGGGGTTTCGATCACGTGGCGCTGCATGAGGGTGCGCGCGTCGCCGCCGTGGAAGGGGGGCTCGCCGGCGAGCATCTCGTAGACAACGCAGGCGAGGCTGTAGATGTCGCTGGCCGCGCCGAGGTTGCTCTCGCCCGCGGCCTGTTCGGGGCTCATGTAGCTCGGCGTGCCGATGGCGAGCCCGGGCACGGAAACCGCGGCGCTCCGGGCGTGGTCGGCCGAGGGATCGCCAGCCGCGACGCCGGCCCGCGCGCGGGCGATGCCGAAGTCGGCGAGGAGCGCGTGGCCGTCCGCGATGAGGATGTTCTCCGGCTTCACGTCGCGGTGGATGATCCCGCGGCGGTGGGCGAAGTCGAGGGCGGCGCCGACTTCCTCGGTCACGCGCAGCGCGTCGGCGAGCGACAGGCGGGACTCGCGCGCGAGCCGGTCGCGGAGCGAGCCGTCGGGCACGAACGGGATGACGTAGTAGAGCAGCCCGTCGGATTCGCCGGAGTCGATGAGGGGCACGACGTGCGGATGCGACAGCTGCGCGACGATGCCGATCTCGCGGAGGAACCGCTCGGTGCCGATCGAGGCCGCCACCTCGGGATGCAGCACCTTGACGGCGACGGCGCGTCCGTGCTTGCGCTCGACCGCGAGGTAGACGGTGGCCGAGCCGCCGCGCGCGAGCGGTCGCTCGACCTCGAACCGGTCGGCGAACAGGCGGTGGGTGAGCGGGTCGATCGGGTCGGGCATGGCGCGGTGGGGGGAGCCCTTACGATAGCACCGTGACGCCCCCCGCCGCGCGGGGCGTCCCTATCGCGGCGTGAGGCCGGTGGCGAGGTACAGGTCGCGCGTGCGGTACACGCGGCCGGCGCGCACGACGCGCTCGGTCTTGCGCAGGTCGGTGACGTGTTCGTACGGCTTGCCCGCGACGATCGCGAGGTCGGCCACCTTGCCGACCGCGATCGAGCCGTACTGCGCCGTGTCGCCCATGACGCGCGCAGGGATGATGGTGGCGATCTGCAGCACGGCGGGGGCCGGGATCCCGGCCCGCTCGTAGATCTCGAGTTCGCCGTGGAAGCTCAGCCCCTCGGCGTTGTCGGTGCCGGCCACGAGGGTGATGCCCGCGTCGTAGAGGCGCTTGAGGTACTTGCGGTAGTTGGCGCTCGCGGCCGCGGCGCGCGCGGCGTCCTGCGGTGGCAGCGTGCCGCGCGGCGTGAGCGCGCGCTGCGTGATCGGTCCCATCCACGCGAGCGTGGGGCCGAACACGGCGTCGGTGCCGTCGGGGAGCGGCTGCGAGCGATCCTGCCAGATGTTGAAGGTGCCGTCCACCACCGTGCCCTTCGCGCGCAGGAAGCCGATCAGGTCGGTCACGCGCTGGCCGTCCACGTCGAAGGTCGGGGCGAGCACGGCGGCCAGGTTCGAGTACGCCCGCATGCGCGGCACGTAGAGCGAATCCTGGTAGAAGGTCGAGAAGAGGAAGGCGGCGTGCTGGAACTCGTCGTAGCCGAGCGTGACGGCGTCCTGGATGGTGAGCCCGCGCGCGATGTGCCCGGAGAGGCGCATCTTCCGCTTGTGCGCCTCCTCGGCGATGGTCGGCACGAGGTCGGGGTGCACGAGGTTGTAGAGCTTGATCTGCTTGTAGCCGAGCGAGTCGTAGCGCGCGACCCAGGCGCGCGCCTCGGCCTCGGTGCGGACGAGGGCCGCGCTGGGGCCGGCCCATGCGCCCGGGCCTTCGATGAATCCGGCGAGGATGACGCGCGGCGAGAGGATCGTGCCCGAGTCGGCGCGCGCCCGCTGCGCGAGCGCGGCATCGATGTCGGAGGCGACGTCGCGGATGGTGGTGATCCCCGCGGCGAGCTGGCGCAGCGGCGCCTCGGTCTCGCCGGTGAAGTGGAGGTGGGTGTGCATGTCCCACATCCCCGGCATCACGGTGCGGCCCGTGGCATCGATGACGGTGGCGCCGGCCGGCACCTTGAGGGAGTCGGCGGGCCCGATCGCCGTGATCCGGTCGCCGGTGATGACGATGCTCTGGCGCGCGCGCACGGTGCCTCGTTCGCTGTCGAACAGGTCGCCGTTGCGGATGACGACGGTGGACGCCGCGGGTGGCGCGAGCTTGCGCGCCAACTCGGCGGCCTTCTTCGCGTGCCACGCGCGCTCGATGGCGCGCAGCCCGGGCAGGATCGCCTCGGCGCCCGCTCGCACGGTGATGAACCACCCCGCCTCGCTCGCGAACACGCGGCCCGCGTCGTCGAGCCAGAGGCCGTTGGGCGCGCCCTCGTTCGCGTCGAGCATGACGAAGCGGAGGTGGTGGCTCCGGCCGAGCGCGGTGACGGTCGTCTCGGCGGCCACGAAGGCGCGCGCCTCGCCCACGGGGAGGAGCTTTGCCTTCTGCCCCGGCTGCGCGAGCAGGTGGCGCACGACCATGGCGAAGTCGTACGGGTTGCCGCTCGAAGCGAGATAGAACGCGTTGCCGACGTTGGCGACGCGCCCCGAGTCGTCGCCCGCCGTCCACTTGGCGCCCGCGCCGTCGCGCTCGAACGATTCGCTGCGCTCGGTGGGGAACATCGTGGCGTTGAGCCCGCGCACTTCAAGACCCAGCAGGGTGCCGCCCGGTCCGAACTTGTAGCGCGTCTCGAGCTTGGGGCCGCGCTGCCGGTCCTGGTAGCGGAAGCGGACGACGGCGGAGTCGCCGAAGGTGATGACGCGCATCTCGCCGGCCTCGCGGCCGTGGTTCCAGACCACGTATTGCGTCGTGTCCGGGACCTGGGCGAAGGCGAGGGCGGGCAGGAGCGCCGCGGCCAGGTGCCTGGCCGTGCGTCGCGCGAAGTCGGTCGGCATCATCGTTGTCCGAGTCCCATGGCGTCGATCACGAGGCGCGCGAGCTCCGCGCGCAACCGCGACCGGACGCCGGCCATCGCCGGATCGTGCGCGACGTTGTGTCGCTCGAGCGAATCGCGGGCGAGGTCGTACAGCTCGTCGAGGACGGGGTACCTGATCCAGTGGATGTACTTGTACCGCGCCGTGCGCACGGCGCGGTAGTCCACGTCGAGCAGGTGCGGGAACGGCTGCTCGTTCGTGTTGAACTCCACGAGCACGGCCTGTCGCCAGTTGGCGGGGGTGCCACGCAGCAACGGCACGAGGGAGCGACCCTGGATGCGCGGGCCGATCGGTGCCCCGGCCAGTTCGAGCAGCGTGGGCGCGAGGTCCACGGTGAGGGCGAGGCCGGCCGGCCGGGCTCCGGCCGGGACACGCGGCGGATAGCGCACGAGGAGCGGATTGCGGATCGACTCCTCGTAGGGCAGCCGCCGCTCGGTGGTGAGGCCGTGCTCGCCGAAGAAGAAGCCGTTGTCGCTGCTGAGGACGATCACCGTCCGGTCGAGCACCCCGAGGGAGTCGAGCGTCGCGATGATCCGTCCGAGGCTCGCGTCCACGCCGCGGATCATCTCGGCGCGACGGCGGATCGTCTCCTCGCCGGTGAACGGCGCCGACGGATGCTGGTGCTCCTCCGGCGCGCCGGGAGTGACGCTGGCGGCGGGCGCGGCGGAGAGGCGGGCGAGCGCCTGCCGGATGACGGGCTTTCCCTCGAGGTCGGCGGCGACGTCGGCTGCGGCCTGCCGGCGCGGATACATGCGCCCGGCGTAGCGGCCCTCGTCGGCCGGTGCGGGGATGTAGCCCCGGTCCGACTCGGCATCGATGGAGCCATCGTTGCGCTGCACCACGTCGGGATGCACCGCCTTGTGGGCGAGGTAGACCAGGAACGGGTGCGCGGCCTCCCGCCGGATGAACGCGACGGCGCGGTCGGTCAGCAGGTCGGTGGTGTACCCCTTCACCTTGTGCAACGCACCGTCCTCGAAGAGCTCGGGGTCGGTGGCGTGTCCCTGCCCGGGCATCGCCGACCAGTAGTCCCAGCCGGGGCGCGGCGTCGGGTCGTTCCCCATGTGCCACTTGCCGAGGAACGCCGTGCGGTAGCCCGCGCGCTGCAGCGGGATGTTGAAGGTCTCGAGGTGATGGCTCGCGAGGTCGCGGGCGACGTTGTCGATGATGCCGTGGCGCGAGGGATACTGCCCGGTGAGCAGCGTCGCGCGGTTGGGCGAGCAGAGCGGGACCGCGTGGAACGCGTTCACGAACAGCGCGCCCTCGCGGGCAAGCCGGTCGATGTTCGGCGTCTCGAGGTACGGATGACCGCCGGCGTGGAACTCGTCGAACCGGAGGTCGTCAACGAGCACGACCACGATGTTCGGGCGATCGGCGCCGCCGGCACCGGGGGCGGGGGACCACGCGCCTCCGGCCGCGATTCCGGCGAGGGCGAGCACGGCGGCAAGGCGGAGCATGCGGGGGGTGCCGGTCGCCTACCGTCGGCTCGACAGTTCCGTCGCGCGCCGGTAGAGCTGATTGTACTGCTCCGCGGACCTGGTCCAGTCGAAGTCGCGGGCCATCGCCGCGCGCATCCGCTTGGTCCAGCCCGGCTGGTCGGCGTAGCGGTTGAGGGCCCGGTCGATGGCCCAGTCGAGCGCGGCGGGGTGGTAGTCGTCGAACAGGAAGCCCGTGACGTCGTCGGTGACGGTGTCGGCGAGGCCGCCCACGCGGCGCACCACGGGCAGCGTGCCGTAGCGCTGCGCGCGCATCTGCGTGAGGCCGCACGGCTCGTACTGGCTCGGCATGAGCAGCACGTCGGCGCCGGCGATCAGGCGGTGCTCGAGGACGTCGGTGAAGGCGAGCTGCACGGCGACGTTCTTGTGCCGGCGCGCGGCGAGCCTCGAGAGCCCCTCCTCGAACTTCTTCTCGCCCGAGCCGAGGAAGATGAACTGGGCGTCGAGCGTCTGGACGCGGTGGCTGCGCAGCACGAGGTCGAGCCCCTTCTGCGTGACGAGGCGCGCGGCCATGGCGAAGATGGGGACGCGCTTGCGCTGCGGGAGGCCGAAGGTGCGCTGCAGCGCGGCCTTGCAGCGCGCCTTGCCGTCGAGGTCGTCGCGCGAGAAGTGCGCGGCCACCTGCGCGTCGGTCGTCGGGTCCCACTCGCGCTGGTCGATGCCGTTGGTGATCCCGTTGAACCGGTCGCCCATCCAGCGGAACACCTCCTGGAGGCCGAAGCCGCCGCCGTCGGTGCGGAGCTCGCGCGCGTGGTTGGGCGACACGGTCACGGCGCAGTCGCAGTGCGTGAGGCCGAGCTTGAGGAAGTTGAGCAGCCCGTACCACTCGCCGCCGCGGAAGTTGAAGATTTCGGGCGGGATGCCGATCTGCGGGACGACGCTCGCGGGGAAGTGCCCCTGGTAGCCGCCGTTGTGCACCGACATCACCATCGGCGTGCGGAGGAACTTCTCGCGGAACTTGCCGTAGCTGCGCGCGTAGGCGAACACCGGCGCGGTGTGCCAGTCGTGCGCGTGGATGACGACGTCGCCCTGGATGAGGCGCGGGATCGCCTCGAGCACCGCGAGCGAGAAGAAGGCGAAGCGCTCGGCGTTGTCGCCGAAGTCGCGCCCGTTCTCGCCGTAGAGGCCGCCCCGGTTGTAGAAGTGCGGATGGTCGATGAAGACCACCTTGGGGCCCGGGGGCGGCTTGATTTCGCGGAAGTAGCGGACTTCCTCCTCGTGCGGCCCGAGGTGCACGGAGTACGTGCGGCCGACGGGTGCCAGATCCGGCGCGCGCTCGCGCACCGAGCGATAGAGCGGGACGAAGACGACGACGTTCTCGCCCGCGCGGTGCTGCGTGTTGGCCAACCCCGCCACCGCTTCCGCCAGGCCGCCGGTTCGGGCGTACGGGAAGTACTCGGCGGTCAGGTGGACGATCGTGGGCGCCATGTGCGGTGCACGCGCCTCGTGGCGCGGTCGGCGGTCGAACCAGCGGGTGGACTGCGCTATCTACGCCCCGGGGCAGCAGGCGGCAAGGTGCGCGAACGGAGCCACGCGATGGCCCCCGGCAGCGCCTCGCTCACGACGGTCGTGTGGCCGAGTGCGGGCATCACCTCGAGCTCGACGGTGCGGCCGGCGGCGGTCGCTTCGGCCACGAGCGGCCGCAGGCGCGCGGGGGCCGCGAGCGGATCCACTTCGCCGAGGACGACGCGCACCGGCGCGATCGCACCGTCAGGGGGGACCCGACCGAAGCCGGCGATGCAGACGACCGCCGCGACCTGCTCGACGCGCGTGCGCGCGAGGGCCAGCGCCTGGCCGGCGCCGCGCGAGTGCCCGACGATCCAGATGCGGGTGCGATCGACGTTGGCCACCGCCGCGACGGTCTCGACGAGGCGGTCGAAGTCCTCGGGGGTGGTGAACTGGTCGCCGTTGGGGCTGGCGACGATGAAGCCGCCCGAGTCGGCGAGCTGCGTGATGCGCCCCTCGCCCAGCGCGTCGGGGAACATGTTCTCGTCACCGCCGACGCCGTGGATGGCGATGAGGAGCGGCGCCTGCGCACCGCTGCGCGCCATGGCCACGGGCACGTAGGTCCGCACGGGCACGTTGCGCGCGGGGCCGCGCACCACGCGCCAGAGGTGGCCGGCGCGGCGCACGTACGGGTCGGCGCCCGAGAGGAGCGTGCTGAGCTCCAGGTCGAGCTCGCGGGCGAGCGTGATCGGATTGGCGCGCCACTGCGCGGTGTTGAGCGGCGAGGGCCGCGACGTGAGCAGCCGCGCGCGCGCCTTGAAGGTCGCGATCCCGTCGAGCAGTTCGGCGCTCGCGGTCGTGTCGAGCGTGCCGACCTTGCGCAGCAGCTCCTCGCGGTGGGCATCGGGATCGTCGTCGGTCACGAACCACTCGCTCGCGGCGTCGCCGGTGGGGGCGCCGGGCGTGGGGGCGGAGCGCGTGTGGACGAGCGTGACCGTCACGCGATAGCGACCGCGCGGCACCTCGGCCGGCCTGTCGGCGAGGGGCAGTTCGATCGCGACGCCCGGCGGCGCGTCGGGCGGCACGGGCACCAGCTGCGAGGCGATGGTGCGTCCGGCGTCGGAGAGCACGGTGACGCGGACGAGCAGCGCGGGTTCCGTGAGCGCCGTCTCGGAGCCGCGCGCGTAGAGCGGCACGACCTTGAGGACCGGCGCCTGGAAGCCGCCGCGTCGGTAGACGTGCGGCTCGACGGTGGCTCGCACCGCGAGCGGGCTCACGGCGGCCGAGTCGCCGGGGGCGAGCAGCTGCTGCGTGACGCGGTGGATGGCGCGGACGGCGTCGGCATTGCGGCCGGCGAAGAAGGCGAGCGTGGCCTGGTCGAAGGCCTGGCTCGTCGTCGCCACCTGGCTGCCGGTGGGCCGGTGGCCGGTCCACGCCCGATCGAACGCGAGGTAGGCGAGGGCGAGGTCGGCGCGGGTGACCGCGGCCTGGGCGCTGGCCGGCGCGGTCGGCGAGGCTGGCGTGGGAGCTGCACTGCCCTGAGCGGCGGCCGGGCGGTCGACCGCGAGGCCGGCGAAGAGTGCGGCCAGGAGCGTGCCGACGCGCGCGGGCAAACCGGACTGGGGCATGCGCGCGAAGCTATCCGCGCGCACGCCGCGCAGCCACGGGACTCAGCTGGCGGGCGCCGGCAGCGTCGTGATCTTGCCGAGGAAGAGGATGGCCCCCGAGAACCGCTCGCGGATGGCGAACACGAACGGCCGGTCCACGACGAAGGCCACCGGTGCGCTGGTGACGCCGATGCCCACGCTCGTCGCCGCCGCGGCTTCGGTGCCTTCCTCGTTCACGTCGATCCAGGTGCGCTGGCGCACGCTGGTGATCTTGAGCGGCACGGTGGAGATGCGCGAGAAGTCGGCGAAGTCGCTGAAGGCGAGCCCCATGCCGAGATTCGCGATCGGCCGCTTGAGGTCGTAGGCGCCGGCGAGGGTGAAGCGTGGCAGGCGAATCGCCCCCTCGCCCGACTGCAGCGCGGCGATGATGCCATTCCAGCGCGCGGGGGTGAGGGAGTCCACGAACGCGTCAATTCGCCGGATCGAAACGATCGCGCCACGAGCCCTTGAACCACAGTGCGTTCACGAGCAGCAGTTCGTCGCCGGATTGGAAGCCGTCGATGATGGACGGGATGCGGCCGCTGGTCGCGCCGCTCACCCACCGGTTGACGGTCCCCACGGCCGACCCCGACGTGAAGTCGAGGTTCGCGACCTGCGCGCCGAACGCGTCGCGGTTGACCTGCACGAACGGCGACAGGACCGGGAACCCCTGGTTGATCCACACCGCGTTGGCCGAGGTGAAGCGGACCTGGGGATCGAGCGACACGAGGAGCGTCGCGAGGCCCTTGTAGGCGGCGTTGATCTCGTCGTCGCTGCGGTTGCCCCAGCCGAGCACGGCGCGCATCGAGTCGCGCGTGGCCGCGGCGGCGCCGTTGAGCGCCATCCCGAGTGCCATCGAGGCGCTCAGCGGCGACACGACCACGTTGCGCCCGGGCGCGCCGGCGCTGGTCTCGCGCAGGAGGCCAAGGCCGAAGTTCGCGCTGCCCGCGAGCGCCTCGGACTCCGTGGCCGACAGGGGGCGGGGCAGGGCCGTGAGCGCCTGCGGCGGACCGGCGGGACCGCCCGCGTCGCAGGCGACGAGCAGCGCCGCGAGGAGGGCGACCGGGCATGCGGCCTGGCGGGGATGCGTCGTCATGGCGATCTCGCGAGGTGGGTGGCGAGCGGGCCCGAGACGGCTTCGTGACCGCGCTTCATGAACGCTTTACCCGCGCCTCGGCTGGCGCGTCACGCGCGAGCGGGCAACATTGCCCGCATGACCGATCCGCTCCGCGCCCTCGTGCAGCATGACCGCGGGCGCGACCCCGCGCTGCTCGCCCGAAAGCATGACCGGATGCGCGCGTCGGCGTTCGCTTTCCTGCGCGGGTCCTGCCGCCGTTTCTACGACCTGCTGCCGCCGGGGCCGGGGCGCGAACCGCAGGTGTGGGGGTGCGGCGACCTGCACCTCGAGAACTTCGGCAGCTACAAGGGCGACAACCGGCTCACCTATTTCGACGTGAACGACTTCGACGACGCCGCGCGCTTCCCGGCGACGGCGGAGCTGGTGCGCATGGTGGCGAGCATCCTGCTCGCGGCCGACGAGCTCGCCCTGCCGCCCAAGGATGGCGTCGGGCTCGCTCGGCACTTCCTCGAGGCGCATCGCAACGCCCTCATCGACGGCCACGCGCGCTGGGTGGAGCGCGACTGCGCGACCGGCATCGTGCGGGCGCTCCTCGAGCAGTCGCGCCTCCGCACGCGGAAGGCGCTGCTCGCCAAGAGGACGGTCGGACGCGGGACCGGGCGCCGGATCCTGATCGACAACGAGCGGCAGCTGGCCGTGCCCGTCGAGGTCCGCCGCCGCGTGACGCGCGCCCTGCAGCACGTGCTCGACGAGGATCCCACCTGGGGCGGCGTCAAGGTGCTCGACGTCGCGCACCGGGTGGCCGGCATCGGCTCGCTCGGCGTCGAGCGCTACATCGCGCTGGTCAAGCCGCTCACGACCAACAAGGCGACGCTGCTCGACCTCAAGGAAGTCGAGCCCGCCGACGCCGTGATCAAGGGGGAGCGCCGGCCGCGGTTCGAGTCGGAAGTGGAGCGCGTGATCACGCTGCAGAAGCGGCTGCAGGCGGTGCCGCCCGCGCTGCTGCGCCCGGTGATGATCGGGCAGGTGGGATTCGTGCTCAAGGAGCTGCAGCCGAGCGCCGACCGCGTGGAGCTGGCCGCGTGGCGCGACCAGCCGGCGCAGATGGACGGCCTGATGACCACGCTCGCCGACGTGGTGGCGTGGGCCCGGCTCCGCGCCTCGGGACGAGGCGGCGCCGACATCGCCGACTA
>JACQES010000201.1 GCA_016200495.1 Gemmatimonadota bacterium | reverse complement strand
CCCTGCACGGCGAGCTGCTCGGCGGGGAAGATGTCCACCGGCACCGCCAGTTCCTCGGCGGCCGTGTGGCGCGCTCGCGAGCCGACGACCACGTCGATGGCGGCGAGCCCGATGGGCGCTGCGGAAAGGGTGACGTTCGCCGTGGCGGCGCCGCCCGGCGGGATGTCGACCGGTCCGCTGGAGGGACGGTAGCCGATGAGGCGCACCTGTAGCGTGTGGCGGCCGGCCGCGACGCCGCGCAACGCGAAGGCGCCGCGCTCGTCGGTCGCGATCCGGAGGTTCGTGCCCTCGATCGTCACGGTCGCCCGCGGGAGCGCGGTTCCGGTCGAGTCCGTAACGCGTCCCTGGACGCTGCCGGTCTGGGCGAAGAGCGGGGCGGTGCGCAGGGCCAGCAGGCCCAGTGCAGCGATGGCGACGTGCATGCGTCGCATGCGTCCTCCGGGTGAACGGGTACGTGACGAATCAGAACGGCCGCCACTCGTGTGGCGCCCAAGTTTGGCGTTCAGCCCCCTCGCGTCAAGCCCGCCGCTGAAGACGGCACGACGGCATGACGGCAAGCGAATCTATCATGCCGTCTTGCCGTCTTGCTGTCTTGCCGTCTTGCTCACACGGTCGCCGCCGTCCGGTCCTCCAGGCCGCGCTCCTTCAGGGCCGCCTGGGCCGCGGCGAGCCGTGCGATCGGAACGCGGAATGGCGAGCACGAAACGTACGTCATCCCCACGGTGTGGCAGAAGCCGACGCTCGAGGGCTCGCCGCCGTGCTCGCCGCAGATGCCGACCTTGAGGTCCTTGCGCACCCCGCGGCCGAGCTCGATGCCAAGCCGGATGAGCTTCCCGACGCCGCGCTGGTCCAGGACCTGGAACGGGTCCTGCGGCAGGAGGCCCCGCTCGACGTAGGCGGGCAGGAACCGGCCGGCGTCGTCGCGCGAGAGGCCGAAGGTGGTCTGCGTCAGGTCGTTGGTGCCGTAGGAGAAGAACTCGGCCTCCTGCGCGATCGCGTCAGCGGTGAGCGCCGCGCGCGGCAGCTCGATCATCGTGCCCACGAGATAGCTGACCTCGTGCCGGGCCTTCAGGAAGACTTCCGAAGCGACGCGCCGGACGAGCTCGGCCTGGTTCCGGTACTCGGCGACGTCGGCCACCAGCGGGATCATCACCTCGGGCACCGGCTTCAGGCCCCTTCGCGCCAGCGCGACCGCCGCCTCGAAGATCGCCCGGGACTGCATCTCGGTGATCTCCGGGTGGCTGATCCCGGGCCGGCAGCCGCGGTGGCCCAACATCGGGTTCGTCTCGCGCAGCGACTCGACCATGGCCGTGAGGCGCGCCGCCGAGAGGCCCAGGTCCTTCGCCAGCGCCGCGATGGCCTCCGGCTCGTGGGGCAGGAACTCGTGCAGGGGCGGATCGAGGAGCCGGATCGTGACCGGCAGGCCGTCCATCGCCTCGAAGATCGCCTCGAAGTCCTCGCGCTGCATCGGCAGGAGCTTCGCGAGGGAGCGGCGGCGGCCGGCCGAGTCCTTCGCGAGGATCATCTTCTGGATCCACTCGATCCGGTCGGCCGCGAAGAACATGTGCTCGGTGCGGCAGAGACCGATCCCCTCGGCGCCGAACGCACGGGCGCGCGCGGCATCGGCCGGGGTATCGGCGTTGGCCCGCACCCTCAGGCGGCGGTACCGGTCCGCCCATTTCATGAACCGCTCGAAATGCTCTCCCGTCGACGGCGAGACGAGCGCTACCCGCCCGGCGATCACGCGGCCGGTCGAGCCGTCGAGGGTGATCCAGTCGCCGCGCCGGAACGACCCGCCGTCGGCGCACATCGTCCCGGCGTCGGGGTCCACCTCGAGGCCTGCCGCGCCGACAACGCAGCATTTGCCCATCCCGCGCGCCACCACGGCGGCGTGCGACGTCATGCCTCCGCGCGCCGTGAGGATCCCCTTGGCCGCCGCCATCCCGCGGATGTCCTCGGGGCTCGTCTCCGCACGCACCAGGATCACCGGCTTCCCCTCGGCCGCCCAGGCGAACGCCTCCTGCGCGTCAAAGACCACCTGACCGGCGGCCGCCCCCGGCGAGGCCGGAAGCCCGGTCACGACGACGCGGCACTCGGCGCGCGGATCGACCGTCGGGTGCAGCATCTGCTCGAGGGCCTCGGGGGCGACCCGGAGCAGGGCTTCCTCGTCGCTGATCAGCCCCTCGCCCACCATGTCCACCGCGATGCGTACCGCCGCCGCACCCGCGCGCTTGGCGTTGCGCGTCTGCAGGAGATACAGCCTGCCGCGCTCGACCGTGAACTCGAGGTCCTGCATGTCCCGGTAATGGCGCTCGAGCCGCTCCTTGGTCTCGACCAGCTGGGTGTAGGCCGCCGGCAGACGCTCGGCCATCTTCGTGATCGGCTCCGGCGTGCGGATGCCGGCCACGACGTCCTCGCCCTGCGCGTTGACCAGGAACTCGCCGAAGAACTCCCGTGCGCCCGTGGAAGGATCGCGCGTGAAGGCGACGCCGGTGCCGCTGTCCTCGCCCAGGTTGCCGAACACCATCGCCACGACGCTGACCGCGGTGCCGAGGGTCTCGCTGATGTGGTTGAGGAGGCGGTACGCGACCGCGCGCTCGCCGAGCCACGAGCGCCACACCGCCTCGATCGCTCCCCACAACTGCGCATCGGGATTCTCGGGGAAGTCGACGCCCGCGAGGCGGTGAATCGCCTCCTTGTACTGGCCGACGAGCGCCGCGAGATCCTCGGCGGGGAGGTCGATGTCGCGCTTCACGCCGCGGGTTTCCTTCTTCGCCCGCAGCAGAGCCTCGAACGGGCTGCGCGGCCCCTTCAGGCCGAGCACGACGTCGCCGTACATCTGCACCAGGCGGCGGTAGGCGTCGTAGGCGAAGGCCGGGCTGCCGGTCTCGGCGGCCAGGGCTTCGGCGACCGCGTCGTTCAAGCCGAGGTTGAGGATCGTGTCCATCATCCCCGGCATCGAGACCGCGGCACCCGAACGGACCGACACGAGCAACGGGCGCGACAGCGCGCCGAAGGAGCGCCCGATCAGCTCCTCGACACGCTGGAGGTTGGCCGCCACCTCCTCGCGCAGCGTCCCGGGGTAGGTCCGCGTCTTGATGTACTCGATGCACAGCTCGGCGCTGATCGTGAAGCCTGGAGGGACGCTCACGCCGAGGTTGGTCATCTCGGCCAGGCCGGCGCCCTTGCCGCCGAGGACGTCCTTCATGGCGGCCGTGCCATCGGCGTGGCCGCCGCCGAAGAAGTAGACGTACCGGCTCATGGGCTAGCGGGTGCGGGCGAGATCCGTTTCGAGCCGCAGCTTCGCGGGGTCGGCAGGAACCGGCGTGGGGTACCGGTTCGAGAAGCACGCGTCGCAGAAGCGTCCGGTGTCGCCGGCGCTGGCGTGGAGCATCCCGTCGAGCGAGAGGTAGCCGAGGCTGTCCACGTCGAGGAAGCGGCGGATCTCCTCGATCGAGTGGCTCGACGCGATCAGCTCCTCGCGCGTCGGCGTGTCGATGCCGTAGTAGCAGGGCCCGGTCGTCGGCGGGGACGCGACGCGGAAATGGACCTCGCGCGCCCCGGCCTGCCGGATCATGCTGACCAGGCCGCGGCTCGTCGTGCCGCGGACGATCGAGTCGTCCACGACGACGACCTTCTTCCCGCCGATGATCTCGCGCACGGCGTTGTACTTGATCCGCACCTTGGCGTCGCGCCCGGCCTGCACGGGGTGAATGAAGGTGCGTCCGACGTAGTGGTTGCGGATCAGCGCGTGCTCGAGCCGGATGCCGCTCTCCTCGCTGAAGCCGAGCGCGGCGGCGTTCGACGAGTCGGGCACGGAGAAGACGCAGTCGGCGAGCGGGGCGGGGTGCTCGCGGGCCAGCTGGTGGCCGAGCTTGCGGCGGTACTGGTCGACGCTCTCGCCGAAGATGGTGGAGTCGGGCCGCGAGAAGTACACCAGCTCGAAGACGCAACGCTTGAGGGGCTTCGACGTGAGCGGCTCGAGATAGTCCACGCGGGAGCCCTCGATCCGCACGATGCTGCCGGGCTCGAGCTCGCACACGAACCGCGCGCCGACGATGTCGAGGGCGCAGCTCTCGCTCGCCGCCACGTACGCGTCGCCGAGCTTGCCGATGGTGAGGGGGCGCCAGCCGCGCGGGTCGCGCGCGAGCACGAGGGCGTCGCCGATGGTGACGACGAGGCAGTACGCCCCCTCGACGCCCTGCAGCGCCTCCGCCATGCGTCCCTCGGGCGTCTCGGCGCGCGAGCGCGCGAGGCGGTGGAGGAGCACTTCGGAGTCCATCGTCGAGCTGAAGATCGCCCCCGAGGACTCGAGGTCGTTCCGCAGCTCGACGGCGTTCACGAGGTTGCCGTTGTGCGCGAGCGACATCGTCTGCCCGCGCGTGCGGGCGAGGATCGGCTGCGCGTTGTCGATGGTGGAGGAGCCGGCCGTGGAGTAGCGCGTGTGGCCGATGGCGATGCGCCCCGGCAAGTGCGTCATCTGGTCGGCCTGGAGCCCCTCGGACACGAGCCCCATGGCCCGCTCGAGGTGCGCCTCGCCGGTGTCATCCACGGAGAGGATACCCGACGACTCCTGGCCGCGGTGCTGCAGCGAGTACAGCCCGAGCTGCGTCATCGCCGCCGCATCGGGGTGACCGCGAATTCCGAAGATGCCGCACATGTCGTTTATGCCTGCTCCGGCGCGGCCGCGGGCAACGCGCCGGCGCTCATGATCGAGGGAATGGTGTCGTGGTAGGCCGCCGCGAGGACGGCCAGGCTGGCGGCGTGTCGGCCGTCACCCAGGGTGAACGCGAGCGGGTCACCTTCGGCTCCCACGGTGCCGATGCGGCGCGCCGGCACCCCGCGCGCCGCGACCGCCGCCAGCACGCGCGCCGGATCGGCGGTCGAGACGATGATGCGCCCCTGCGCCTCGCCGAACAGGAGGGCGCGCGGGGCGAGCGCGCCCCAGGCCGCAAGGTCCACGCTCGCGCCCAGCATGTGCTCGCGGTCCGCGATGCAGCACTCCGCCAGGGCCACGGCGAGGCCACCGTCGGCGCAATCGTGCGCCGACCGCACCGCGCCGGCGTGAATGGCGTCAAGCAACGCGTCGATCAGGGCACGCTCCCGCGCGGGGTCGCAGGCGGGCGGCGCCCCGGCCACCACGCCATGCACGGTGAGCAGGTACTCGCTTCCGCCGAGTTCGTTCGTGTTCTCGCCGAGCAGGACGATCGCGTCGCCGGGGCGCTGGAACGCCGACGGCGTCGCGTGGGCGAGCGACTCGACCAGCCCGACCATGCCGATCGTCGGGGTTGGGTACACCGCGCCGTTCGGGCTCTCGTTGTAGAGCGAGACGTTGCCCCCGGTGACGGGGGTCTCGAGCGCGCGGCACGCCTCGCCCATGCCGGCCACCGCCTCGCGGAACTGGAAGAAGACCTCGGGCCGCTTGGGATTCCCGAAATTGAGGCAGTTGGTGATGGCCTTGGGACGCGCGCCGGCGCAGGCGACGTTGCGGGCCGCCTCGGCGACGGCAATGCGGCCGCCCACGCGCGGATCGAGGTAGACGTAGCGCCCGTTGCAGTCGGTCGAGAGGGCGATCGCCTTGTCGGTGCCCGGCAGGCGGACCACGGCGGCGTCCCCGCCCGGTCCTTCCATCGTCGAGGCGCGCACCGTCGAGTCGTACTGGCGGTACGCCCAGCGCTTGCTCGCGATCGTCGGGGCCCCCAGCAGGCGCGTGAGCGTCCAGACCGGATCGGCCTCTTCGGCGCGCGGCGCGATCGCGTGCACGTCGCGCGTGCGGCGCGCGATCGCCTCGGGCGACTCTGCCGCCGCCGGGTGGTACACGGGGCAGTCGGTGACGAGGCGCGAGCCGGGGAACTCCGCCACCACGCGATCGCCCTCCGTGACGCGATAGACGGGCTCCGCGATCACCTCGCCGATGACTTCGGCGGCCAGGTCCCACTTCGCGAGGATCTGCTTGACCTCCGCCTCGTGCCCCTTGCGCGCGACGACGAGCATCCGCTCCTGGCTCTCGGACAGCAGGATTTCGTACGGCGTCATGCCGCTCTCGCGAAGCGGCATCTTCGTCACGTCGATCGTGACGCCGACGTCGCCGCGCGCGGCCATCTCGGCCGAGCTCGACGTGAGCCCCGCCGCGCCCATGTCCTGGATGGCGACGATGTGGCCGGAGCGGATCAGTTCGAGCGACGCCTCGAGCAGCAGCTTCTCGGTGAACGGGTCGCCCACCTGCACGCGCGGCCGCTTGGCGTCGCTCTCGTGCGAGAGGTCCTCCGACGCGAACGACGCGCCGTGGATCCCGTCGCGGCCGGTGCGCGCGCCCACCGCGATGATCGGGTTGCCGATCCCCTCGGCCTTCGCGGTGATCAGTTCCTCTTCCCTCATCAGGCCGACGCACATCGCGTTGACGAGCGGGTTGGTCTCGTACGCCGGGTCGAAGACGATCTCGCCGCCGACGGTCGGGACCCCCATGCAGTTGCCGTAGTCGCCGATCCCCTTCACGACGCCGGCGAACAGGTAGCGCGTGCGCGCGCCGTCGAGCGAGCTGTTCTTGTAGGAGCAGTGCTCGCTCCAGAGCGCGCTGACCACGCCCAGTTCGGTGAAGGTCGGCGTGCGCCCCAGCATCGCGACGAGGCGGTCATACTCGTCGGTCGTGAGGCCGTGCTCGGCGACGAGCGCCGGGGTGATGACGGGATCGCCAGGGCGGGGAGTCGCGCTCATGATGGGAATCGGGGTCGGGCTCAGACAGGCCTCGGCTCGGGCTTCTTCCTGGCCGTGCGCTTGTGCTTGGGGGTGCGGCCGGACGGGCTGGAGCTCTGGCCGGTGTAGCTGCGCTTGGTGCCGCGGAAGATCGCGTCGCTCACCTTGCCGTCCTTGAGCACCACGATGTCGTGCTGGCCGCAGGCGATCTCGCAGCCGTTGTTGTAGAAGAGGTAGCTGAAGTCGCCGACCGTGCGCTCGGCGGCCGGCTTGCCGAGCCGTGCCTCGACCTGCGCGCGGCTGAAGCCGGGATCGATGGACTGGGCGCGCGCGGCGGCGGGCAGCGCGGCGAGCAGGGCGGTGAGGACGAGCGTGCGGATGCGCATGGATCCTCCGGTTCAGGCGGCGACGCGGGCGAGCAGCGATTCGAAGAAGGGCAGGCCGTCGGCGGAGCCGAGGCTCGCGTCGAGGGCGCGTTCGGGGTGCGGCATGAGGCCCAGCACGTGTCCTTCGGCGCTCACGATGCCGGCGATGTCGTTGATCGCGCCGTTGGGATTGGCGTCCGGCGCCTGCTGGCCGGCGGCGTTGACGTAGCGGAACACCACCTGGCCCTCGCCCTCGAGGCGGGCGACGACGTCGGCGTCGGCGTGGTAGCGGCCGTCGCCGTGCGCGATCGGGATGCGGACGACCTGCCCCTTCGCGTACCGGTTGGTGAACATCGTGTCCACGTTCTCGACGCGGAGCCGCACGGTGTCGCTGACGAACTTGAGCGAGGCGTTGCGGAGCAGCGCGCCCGGGAGGAGGCCCGCCTCGCACGCGATCTGGAACCCGTTGCAGATGCCGATGACCGGCCGGCCCGCCTTCGCGTGCGCGACCACTTCCTGCATGATCGGGCTGAAGCGCGCGATGGCGCCCGCCCGCAGGTAGTCGCCGTAGCTGAAGCCGCCCGGCAGGATCACGATCTCGCTGCCCTCGAGGTCGTGCGCCTTGTGCCACAGCCGCACGGCGGTGGCGCCCACGCGCTCGACCGCGACGACGGTGTCCTCGTCGCAGTTGGAGCCGGGGAAGGTGATGACGCCGATCTTCATGCGGCGTTCACCCCCGCGATCTCGAAGTCCTCGGTCACCGGGTTGGCCAGCAGCTTGGCGCACATGGCGCGCACCTGCGCCTCGGCGGCCTTGGCGTCGGCGGCCCGCACCTCGGCGACGATGTGGCGACCGACGTGCACGTCGTCCACGCCGTCGAAGCCGAGCGAGCGGAGGGCGTCGGCGACCGCCTTGCCCTGGGGATCGAGGAGCCCACGACGGGGCACGATGTGAACGGCTACGCGGAAACGGGTCACGCGACGTCCTCCGGGGACGGCGGGGTGGAAGTGGAGTTGGGCCGGGCAGGGCGGCGACGGCGGCGACGACGGCGACCGAACTCGGCCGGCGTCAGCTCGCTGGCTTCGCCTTCGTCGTCCTCGCCCTCCTCGAATGCGCCCGGCAGGCGATCGAGCAGTCCGAGGAAGGCGGCGTTCGCGAGGCCGAGCACGACGTACGCGACGCAGGCGGGGAAGAAGAACTCCTTCGGCAGGAAGATCACGCCGGCGATGCTCGTGATCACGGCGACGAGGCCCAGGATCTCGCGCAGCGAACGGATGCCGATGCGCGGCACCGCGAGGTACGGCACGTTGCTGATCATCAGGAACGAGAGCCCGATCATCAGGAAGCGCAGCACGGTGCCCCACGGCAGCGCGCCGAGCGCCGTCGAGTAGTAGAGCGGCGTCTGGCTGAACCAGTAGTACGTGGCGAGGGTCATGCCCGCCGCCGGGCTCGGCAGGCCCCGGAAGTAGGTCTTGGCCCGTCCCGCCTGCTCCACGTTGAAGCGGGCGAGGCGCATCACGGCGCAGGCGGCGAACAGGAAGACGAAGATCCAGTCCCATCCGCCGCGGTTGAGCACGGCGAAGTACATGATCATCGCCGGCGCGAGGCCGAACGAGATCGCGTCCACGAGCGAGTCGAGCTCGGAGCCGAAGCGCGTGCCCGACCGGGTGGCGCGCGCCACGCGCCCGTCCAGTGCATCGGCCACGCCGCCCCACACCACGTACCGCCCGGCCTCGACGTACTCGCCGCGCGACGCCGAGACGATCGCGAAGATGCCGAAGAACAGGTTCAGCAGGGTGAACCCGTTCGGCAGCAGCACGACGGCGCGCCGCACGCCGGGGCGGTGCGGGACCTCGGTCACTGGAACTCCGCGAGCACGGTGGTGCCCGCCGACGTGATGTCGCCGACCTTGACCCTGGGCACCGAACCGAGCGGCAGGTACACGTCCACGCGCGACCCGAACCGGATGATGCCGAACCGGTCGCCCTGCGTGGCGGCGTCACCCACCTTGGAATAGGTCACGATGCGGCGCGCGATCAGCCCGGCGATCTGTCGCACGAGCACCTTGCGTTGGCCCGCCTCGATGCCGACCGACGCCTGCTCGTTGTCGAGCGACGCCTTGTCCTCGGCCGCGTTGATGAACTTCCCGGGATTGTAGTGGCGGTACGTGACCTTGCCCGTCACCGGGTAGCGGTTCACGTGGACGTTGAAGACGTTCATGAAGATCGCGATGCGGATCGCGCGTCCGCCCATGAACGCGGGCTCGTCCACTTCCATCACCTGCACGACGCGGCCGTCGGCCGGCGCGATGACCACCGACTCGCCACGCGGCCCCGTGCGCTCCGGATCGCGGAAGAACCAGACCACCCAGATGGCGAGCACCGCGCACACGGCGGCCACGCCCACCGTCACTCCGCCGGGCCGCATGACGAGCGCGACGAGCGCGAGCGCCAGCACCGCGAACCCGATCAGGATGAACGGAATCCCTTCGCGCGCCACCATCAGGAAAGTCCCGCCAGGTCGAGGGGAGCGCCGGTCACGCGGCGGAAGGCGTCGAGGTAGCGCGCCGACGTCGCGGCGACCACCTCGGCGGGGAGCGTCGGCGGCGGCGCCTCGCCGTTCCAGCGGCCCCCGCGCCGCTCGGCGTCGAGCCAGTCGCGCAGCGGCTGCTTGTCGAACGACGGCTGCGACTTGCCGGGCGCGTAGCCGTCGGCCGGCCAGAAGCGCGAACTGTCGGGGGTCATCACTTCGTCGATGAGGCGGATCCGCTCGCCGTCGTGGCCGAACTCGAACTTGGTGTCAGCGATCAGGATGCCGCGTGCGGCCACGATGTCGCGGCCGCGCCCGTAGATGAGGCGCGTGAGGCGCTCGAGCTCCGCCGCCGTGGCGTCGCCGACGATCTCCCGCATCCGCGCGATCGTGATGTTCTCGTCGTGTCCGGTCTCCGCCTTGGTGGCGGGGCTGAAGATCGGGTGCTCGAGCCGCGCGCTCTCGGTGAGCCCCGCAGGCAACGGCTCGCCGGCGAGCGTCCCGCTCTGCCGGTATTCCTTCCACGCCGAACCCGCGATGTAGCCGCGAATCACGCACTCGACGGGAAACACCGTCGTCCGACGGCAGAGCATCGCCCGGCCGCGCAGCTCGTCGCGGTGCGCATCGAGCGCGGGCACCTCGCGCGCGATCGCATCGGCGTCGGCGGTGAGCAGGTGGTGCGCCACCTGCCCCTCGAACTGCGCCAGCCACCAGGCGGTCACCTGCGTGAGCACGGCGCCCTTGAACGGGATCACCTCGCGCATCACGACGTCGAAGGCGCTCACCCGGTCGGTCGCGACCAGCAGCAGCCGCGCGTCGTCCACCTCGTAGACGTCACGCACCTTGCCGCGGCGCGCGAGGGGGAGGGGGAGGTCGGTCGTGGCCACCGGCATCAGACGCGCACCTCCTCGGCCTCGACGACCGCCGTGAGCTTCGCCAGGCGCGGCGCGACCGCCTCGGCCAGGAACTCGTCCACCTGCTCCGGCGCGCGCCCCACGAACCGCTGCGGGTCGAGCGCGGCCGCCAGCTCGTCCACGCGCACGTTCATCTCCGGGTCGCCCGCGAGCCGCTCGAGCAGGTCGTTGGCCTTGCCCTCGTCCTTCATCGCGCGGGCCGCCGCGATCGCGTGGCGGCGGATGACCTCGTGCGCCACCTGCCGGTCGCCGCCGGCGCGCACCGCGCGCACCATCAGCTCCTCGGTGGCCATGAACGGCAGCTCGTCCATCAGCCGGCGGCGGATGCGCGCCGGGTGCACCTCGAGGCCGCGCACGATGTTGCCCACGAGCACGAGAATCGCGTCGGTCGCGAGGAAGCTCTCGGGGATCGCGAGCCGGCGGTTGGCCGAATCGTCGAGCGTGCGCTCGAGGAACTGCACGCTGTGCGTCTGGTTCGCGTTGGGTTCGAGCGCGAGCACGAAGCGCGCGAGGGCGTTGATCCGCTCGCTGCGCATCGGGTTGCGCTTGTAGGCCATGGCGCTCGAGCCGATCTGCTCCTTCTCGAACGGCTCCTCGATCTCGCCGAACGCCTGCAGCACCCGCAGGTCGGAGGCGAGCTTGGCCGCGCTCGCGGCCACGCCGGCCACCGCACCGAGCACCTGCGCGTCCACCTTGCGGCTGTAGGTCTGCCCGCTCACCGGGATCGACGCGGCGAAGCCGAGCTTCGCGCAGACGCGCCGGTCGAGCTCGCGCACCTTGGCATGGTCGCCGTGGAAGAGCTCGAGGAACGACGCCTGCGTCCCCGTCGTCCCCTTGACCCCGCGGAAGGGGATGGTCGCGATCCGGTGCAGCGCCATGCCGCGGCGCATCTGCACGAGGTCCGCGTTGTCGGTGACGAACGCACTCGTCGCGCCGAGGTGGATGAACGCCTTGGCCGCCGGCGCGACGTCACCGAACGCGTGCACGTGCGCCATCACGTCGTGGCGGAACCGCTTCTCGTAGACGGCCGCGGCGGCGAAGTCCACGTCGTCGAGGTGCGCGCGCATCTGCGCGAGCGCCGCGTCGGGAATCGGCACGCCCAGTTCCTGCTCGGCCTCCGACAGCGCCAGCCAGAGCCGGCGCCAGAGCCCGTGCCGCGTCGCCGGCGACCAGAGCTCGAGCATCGCGCGCGAGGCATACCGCTCCGCGAGCGGCGAGGTCCATTGGCCGCTCATCGCACCATGAAGTCGGAGGAGAACACCTGGCCGCCGCGCTCGAAGTAGAGCCGGAGCGCGCCGCGGCCGCCCTGCGACGAGATCACCTTCTCGACCGTCGCCGCGTCCTCGATGCGGACCTGGTTGATCTGCACGATCACGTCGCCCGGCTGGAGCCCGAGTTCCTCGCTCACGCGATCGGACACCTTGTACACCACGGCGCCGCGCGCCGAGCGGATGTTGCGCTCCGTGCGGATGGCCGGCGTGAGCGACACGAGTTCGAGCTCGCGCAGCACCTGCACCTTGGGGGCGCTGATCTCGGGCAGGTCGGCCACCGTGAGCGTGAGCGGCGTGTCACGGCCATCGCGCCGGACCACCACCGTCAGCTTCTCGCCGGCGCGCAGCTCCAGCAGCTCCGCATCCCAGTCGTACGGATTGCGCAGCGTGCGCGCGCGCGACTTGACGATCACGTCGCCGGCGCGGATGCCGGCCTGGGCGGCAGGCGAGCCGGGCACCACCGTCTGCACGGTGACGCCGCGCGTCAGCTGCATGCGCGAGCCGTCGGGCGAGATCGCGAGCGCGGGCTTGATGCCCACCCAGGGGCGCCGCACCTGCCCGTGCACGAGCAGGTCCTCGGTCACGCGCTTGGCGCGGTTGATCGGGATCGCGAACCCGAGTCCGATCGAGGAGCCGGTGGGCGAGTAGATGCTCGAGTTCACGCCGATCACGTCGCCGGTGGCGTTCACCAGCGGCCCGCCCGAGTTGCCGGGGTTGATCGCGGCGTCCGTCTGGATCATGTCCACGTACACGCCACCGCCCTGGCCCTGGCCCACGAGGTTGCGCCCCACCCCCGACAC
This sequence comes from Gemmatimonadota bacterium, assembly GCA_016200495.1. Lineage (GTDB taxonomy): Bacteria > Gemmatimonadota > Gemmatimonadetes > Gemmatimonadales > Gemmatimonadaceae > JACPPC01. Next base: position 998 of record JACQES010000201.1, on the reverse strand, counting down.
GACGCCGGTCGTGACGCTGGGCTCCGTGTTGCCGAGCAGGAAGCCGTACGGGTTGCCGATCGCGATCACCCACTCGCCCACCAGCAGGTCGTCGCTCGTCCCGAGCTTGGCGGTGGGGAGGTTCCGGGCGTCGATCTTGAGCACCGCGAGGTCGTTCGCCTCGTCGGCGCCGAGGATCTTCGCCGTGTAGGTCTGCCCGTCGCGCAGCGCCACCGAGACCTTGGTCGCCCCGGCCACCACGTGCGCGTTGGTGACGATCACGCCGTCCGCCCGCGTGATGAACCCGGAGCCGATGCCGGCGCTCGAGCGCTCGCCGCTCCGCCCGCCGAAGAACCGCTCGAACGGATCCACCGGGACGCGCTCGACCATCTCCGTCTGCACCGTGACGACGGCGGGCGAGATCTTCTGCACCGCGTCGGTGATGATGGTGCGACGCGGCGAGTTGGCGGGCAGGGCCGCCTGCGCCCCGGCCGCCGGTACCGTCATGCTGCCGCTGGCGAGCGACGCGGCATCGCCGCCGCCGCACGCCGTCACGAGCACCGCGAGCAGGACCCCGCGCCTCACGAGGCGCTCCCCGCGCGCTGGCGCGCCAGTTCGCTCAGGTGCTGGTCCATGCCGCGATCGGTGAGCGGATGCAGCAGCATCGCGCGCAGGTCGGCGGCGGTCACGGCCACGACGTCCGCCCCCGCACGCGAAAACGCGAGCAGGCGTGCGGGCGATGTAGCAGGCACGGCGAGCACGTCGGTCCCGACCTGGTGGCGCGCGAACAGCTCATGGATGCCCCCGACCACGGCGGCGCCATCCTCGCCGTTGGCCTCGAGCGCGTCCACCTGCACCGACACCGCCCGCGCCCCGGCCTTGGCCGCGAGCAGCGCCTGCGCGGCGTTGAAGACGAAGGTCGCGCACACCCGCACCCCTTCCGCGGACAGGCGGCGGATGGATGGCACCGCATCCTCCACGAACGGAATTCGCACCACCACGTGATCCGACAGCCGCGC
>JACQES010000008.1 GCA_016200495.1 Gemmatimonadota bacterium | reverse complement strand
CTCGATGATCCGCGCCATCCAGCAGCGCGGCGTCAACATCGTCACCATCGAGGACCCGGTCGAGTACCGGTTGCAGGGCATCGTCCAGGTGCAGGTGAACGAGAAGGCGGGGCTCAACTTCGCGAGCGCGCTCCGCTCGATCCTCCGCCAGGACCCCGACGTCGTCCTCATCGGCGAGGTGCGCGACCGCGAGGCGGCCCAGATCGCCGTGCAGGCCTCGCTCACGGGCCACCTCGTGCTCTCGACGCTCCACACCATCGACGCCGCGAGCTCGATCACGCGCCTCGTGGACATCGGGATCGAGACGTACAAGATCGCCACCGCGCTCAAGGGGATCGTCGCGCAGCGCCTGCTGCGCCGCCTCTGCCTGAGCTGCCGCGAGAAGACCACCGAGCCGCTGCCCGAGCGCCTCCGGAAGTACTTCCAGGGCGACGAGGTCCTCTACAAGGCCGTCGGCTGCGCCGACTGTGCGCAGACCGGCTACCGCGGCCGCCTCGCCATCACCGAGGTGCTCACCGTCACCCCCGAGGTCGAGCGCCGCATCTCCGACGGCGAGTCGGCCGACAAGATCACCGAGGCCGCGCGCGAGGGCGGCATGAAGTCGCTCTTCGAGTCGGGGGTGCAGCACGCCAAGAACGGCACCACGAGCGTCGACGAGCTGCTCCGCGTCTGCGAGATCCCGATCGAGGGCGGGCGCGTGTCGAGTTCGATGCGCCTCTCCGACCTCAAGCTCCCGCCCGACGAGGGGGGCGCCACCACCACGGTGCCGCGCCGCGAGACGCCCCCCGCCGCGCCGGCGCCCAAGGCGGTCGAGACGGTGCGCGACACGCCGAGCCGCGGGCCCGTCACCAACGTGCCCGCAGCCACGCCGGTCCCGCGGCGCGACACGCCGACACCGGCCTCCGTCACGCCGATCCATTCGCCGGTGCAGCCGCCAGTGCGCGTGCCGGGCATCCCGCATCGCAACACGCCGCGCTCGGTGCCCTCGATGGCGTCGCTCTCCGATGCCTTCGAGCTCATCGAGGATCCGCCCGCGGGGGCCAAGCCCGCGCTCGCGACCACCGTGCTGCTGGTCGAGGACGAGGAGCCGCTCCGCCGCGTCGTCCGCGACCTGCTCGAGCGCGAGGGGTTCACCGTCACCGAGGCCGGCGACGGCGTCACGGCACTCACCGAGATCGATCGCTCCGCCCCCGACATCGTGGTGCTCGACCTCAACCTGCCGGGGCTCGACGGCTACGGCGTGCTCACGCACCTGCGCTCGCGCCCCGCCACGCAGCGGCTCCCCGTGCTCGTGCTCACCGCCAAGGGCGACGAGGACAGCGAGGTGCGCGTCTTCGAGTTCGGCGCCAACGACTTCCTCACCAAGCCGTTCCGCCCGCGCGCCCTCTCGGCCCGCCTGCACGCGCTGCTCAAGCGCGCGTAGGGGTGCGCGCCGTGCCGGGCTCCGGGGGGCGCCACCTCGCGTGCATGCGCGCTCGCGCGGACGTCCCCGCGCGGCGCCCCCGCCCATGACGCACTTCTCGATCGGCGTCGTCGACGTCTATCCGGTGGTGCGCGACGCCCCAGGCGCATGGCGCGTGCTCCTCCTCGAACGCGCGCGCGGCGCCCGCTCCCCCGGCGCGTGGGAAGTCGTGCACGGCAAGATCGAGCACGACGAGTCGCCCCCCGAGGCCGCGCGTCGCGAGCTGCGCGAGGAGACCGGCCTCGTCACCGACCGCCTCTACTCGATCAGCGCGCACCCGTTCTACGTTGGCGCCACCGACACCGTCTACATGGCCGTCACCTTCGCGGCGTTCGTCGACGCGCGCCACGCCGTCCGCCTGGGCAGCGAGCACGCCGCGCACGCCTGGCTCCCCTTCGACGACGCCATCGCCCGCGCCACCTGGCCGCGCCTCGAGTCCCAGCTCCACGCGATCGCCAAGCTCCTCGCCACCTGCGACGCCGGGCCGGCGGAGGACGTGCTGCGCTGTCCCTAGGAGGTCAGCGCGCGTGAGCGGGCGGTCGGCGCGATCGCGACCGCAAAGCTTTCACCACCGAGCACACCGGGCACACCGAGATCGAGGTCTCGACTTGGGCGGCTGAGCTTCGCCTGTGAAGGAATCCAGGAACGCGTCAACACCGAACCTCATACCACAGAGTCACAGAGGCACGGAGGACCGCGAGGGCGCCAGAACCAATGCGCAGTCCTCGCACTTCTCCGTGCCCCCGCGCCTCTGTGGTGAAACCCCCTCCCGACCACTCCCAATCCACACCACCGCACACCAGCTCCCCTCGGTGTGCCCGGTGTGCTCTGTGGTCAAAGCTCTTCAGCCCTCTCCTCGGAACTCGACTCCAGCGCCCCAGCCACGATCGACGAAACCGCCGCCGCCAGCTCGTCCCGCCCCTCGCCCGTGCGCGCCGAGAACGGCACCACCTGGTCCTCGTCCAGCTGGAGCTGCAGCTCGAGCGCCTTCACGCGCTCCACGCGCTCCCGCACCCCGAGCTTGTCCACCTTGGTGAGCGCCACGATCACCGGGCACCCCACCTCGGCCAGGAAGTCGAGCATCACCAGGTCGTCGTCGGTCGGCGCGTGCCGTACGTCGAGCAGCTGCACCACGCCGGCCAGCTTGGGCGTGCCGCGCAGGTACCCCTCGATGAGCGGGCGCCACGTGGCCTTCGCCGTCTTGCTCACCTTGGCGTAGCCGTAGCCCGGCAGGTCCACCAGCATGAACTGCCGGTTGACCTCGAAGAAGTTGATCTCCTTCGTGCGGCCGGGGGTGTGGCTCACCCGCGCGAACGCCTTCCGGTGCACGAGCTTGTTGATGAGGCTCGACTTCCCCACGTTCGAGCGCCCCGCGAACGCGACTTCCGGCAGCGTCGGCTCGGGACGCCAGCCGCCGGGCGCGGCCATGCCGCCCTTGAACTCGAGCGCGCGGATGACGAGCGGGTCGGTGTGGTCGCTCATCAGTGCGCCAGCGGCGGCGGCACCGTGGCGCCCGGCGTGGGCTCGTTCTTGCCGCGCGGAGCCTTCCGCGCTCCCTTCTCGCCGCGCGAGGCGCTGGCGTCGGCCTCGCTCGCGTCGACCACGCGATCGGCGCTCGCCGGCACCATCACCAGCGCCAGCGCCTCGTCCATCGTCTCCACCGGCAGGAACGCGAGCCCCTGCTTCACCTCGTCGGGCAGCTCCTCGAGGTCGCGCACGTTCCCCTTTGGCAGCACCATGCGCGCCACTCGCGCGCGGTGCGCCGCCACCGCCTTCTCCTTCACGCCGCCCACCGGCAGCACGCGCCCGCGCAGCGTGATCTCCCCCGTCATCGCCACGTCGCCGCGCACCGCGCGCCCCGAGAGCGCGCTCGCGATCGCCGCCACGAGCGCCACCCCCGCCGACGGCCCGTCCTTGGGCGTCGCCCCCGCAGGCAGGTGCACGTGGATGTCGCGGGTCTTCGCGAAATCGGCCGGCACCCCCAGCGTCGCCGTGCGCGAGCGGATCCAGCTCACCGCCGCGCCGGCCGATTCCTTCATCACGTCGCCGAGCGTGCCCGTGAGCTGGAGTCGCGCACGCCGGCCTCGCGCGTGTACCCGCGCAGGATGAGCGTCAGCGCCGCCGGCGTCAGCGTCACGCCGTCGCTCGCGATCCCGTGCTTCTCGAGCTGCTTGGGCCACAGGTGCCGCCGCGCGATGGCCACCTTCTCCTGGTCGAGGTATCCCGGCAGCCGGATGATCTCCATCCGGTCGCGCAGCGCCTCGGGGATCTGCGACAGCGAGTTCGCCGTCGTGATGAAGAACACCTCGCTCAGGTCGTAGTCGAGCTCGAGGTAGTGGTCGTTGAACGCGTGGTGCTGCTCCGGGTCGAGCACCTCCAGCAGCGCCGCCGCCGGGTCGCCGCGGAAGTCGGCGCCCAGCTTGTCCACCTCGTCGAGCAGCAGCACGGGGTTCATCACCTCCGCGCGGCGCATCGCCTGCAGGAACCGCCCCGGCATCGCGCCGATGTAGGTGCGCCGGTGCCCGCGGATCTCGGCCTCGTCGCGCACCCCGCCCAGCGACATCCGCACGAACTTCCGCCCCAGCGCCCGCGCGATCGAGCGGCCGAGCGACGTCTTGCCCACCCCCGGCGGCCCCACGAGGCAGAGGATCGGTCCCTGGATCCGTCCCACCATCTTGAGGATCGCGAGGTGGTCGAGGATCCGGTCCTTCACCTCCTCGAGCCCGAAGTGGTCCTCGTCGAGCACCGTGCGCGCGTGCGCGACGTCGAGCACGTCGTCGGTGCGCTGCGACCACGGCAGCGCCGCGATCCAGTCGAGGTAGTTGCGCGTGACCGTCGCCTCGGGACTGAGCGGCGACATCCGCCGGAGCTTCCGCAGTTCGCGCTCGACGCGCGCCTTGGCGGTCGCCGGCAGCTGGCGCGCCTCGAGCTGCGCCTCGAGCTCGGCCACGTCGTCGTCCTCCGAGCCCAGCTCCCGGTGGATCTCCGCTCCAGCTTGAGCAGCTCGAGCTCGGCCGAGAGCAGCCGCGCGAGCTGTTCACCGAGCTGCGTGGCATCCTCGGCCTCGAGCAGTTCCTGCCGCGCGTCGAGCCGCACCGCCATGTGCGCGGCCACCGTCCACAGCTGCCGCTCGGTGGTCGGCGCGGCGTTGACCACGGTCACGATCTCGGGCGGGATGCGCCGGTGGAGCCCCACGTACTCCTCGAACAGCGCCGTCACGCGCCGCACTGCCGGGTCCTCGGCCGTCGACGCGCCGCCGGGGAGGGGGAGCACGTGCCCCGTCGCGCGGAGGACGCCGCCCACCGTGGCGTAGCGCGTCACCTTGAGCCGGTCGGTCCCCTCGAACAGCACCCGCGTGGTGCCGTTGGCCTGCCGCGACACCTGGGTGATCGTGGCGAGCGTGCCGGTCCGGAACAGGTCGCCCGCCGCGGGCTCCTCCACCTGACCGTCCTTCTGGGCCACGAGCAGCACGCGCCGGTCGGCGTTGAGCGCGGCCTCGACGGCCGCCAGCGACGATGCCCGCCCCACGAGGAGCGGCATGGTGACGTGGGGAAAGAGCACCACGTCACGCAACGGGAGGACGGCCACCTTGGTGGCGTCGTCCGGGACGGGGGCAGCGTTGGCCATGCCCCCAATCTAACCGCCGAGCACCCGTGCCCCGCGGCCCGAACGGTGGCGCGCGCCGTGGATCCTGCCGGCGGCGCGCGCGGGCGCCCTACGCTTCCTTCTTGCGGCGGGCCGGGGCGATCTCGAGGAGGGGCGGGGCGCCGTGCTCGATGCACGCCTCCGTCACCTTCACCTCCACGATGTCCTCGCGACTGGGCAGCTCGAACATCACGTGCAGCAGGTGCTCCTCGAGGATCGCGCGCAGCCCGCGCGCGCCCGTGCCCCGCTTGAGCGCCTTCTTGGCCACCGCGCGCAGCGCCGCCTCGTCGAAGGTGATCTTCACCTCCTCGAGGTCGAACAGCTTCGCGTACTGCTTGGTGAGGGCGTTCTTCGGTTCCTTGAGGATCCGGACGAGCGCCGTCTCGTCGAGCGCGTCGAGCGACACCGTCACCGGCAGGCGGCCCACCAGTTCGGGGATGAGCCCGAAGCGCAGCAGGTCGTCTGGCTCGGTCATGCTCATCGCGTTGCGCCCCTCGGCCGGCTTGGTCGCCCGCGTCGGGTCGGCCGCGCCCTCGCGCGCGCCGAAGCCGATCTGGCCGCGCCCGAGGCGCGTCTCCACGATCTTCTCCAGCCCGTCGAACGCGCCGCCGCAGATGAACAGGATGTCCTTCGTGTTGATCTGGATGTACTCCTGCTGCGGGTGCTTGCGCCCGCCCTGCGGCGGCACCGAGGCGACCGTACCCTCGAGGATCTTGAGCAGCGCCTGCTGCACCCCCTCGCCGGACACGTCGCGCGTGATGCTCGGGTTCTCCGACTTCCGCGCGATCTTGTCGATCTCGTCGATGTAGACGATGCCGCGCTCGCACTCGGCGACGTTGAAGTCGCCAGCCTGCAGCAGCCGGACGAGAATGTTCTCGACGTCCTCGCCGACGTAGCCCGCCTCGGTGAGCGTCGTCGCGTCCGACATCGCGAAGGGCACGTCGAGCATGCGCGCCAGCGTGCGCGCGAGCAGCGTCTTGCCCGAGCCCGTCGGTCCGACGAGCAGCACGTTCGACTTCTCGATCTCGACCGAAC
>JACQES010000195.1 GCA_016200495.1 Gemmatimonadota bacterium | reverse complement strand
AGCACGGCCTTCAGGCCCGCCCGGACCACCGCATGGTCATCCGCCAGCAGCACGCGAATCAGGTCTCCAGACATCGTCCCTCCTCGTGGTTGCCGCCCCGCAGGACCACCCGTCCCGCAGTGCTGGGAACGAATGTGTGAGTCCGCAAGTCGTGTCGCGGTCGGGAGATGACCGAACTTCAGGGAAATATCCCCTACGGCCGATGTCGGGCAACCCCCGACGTGCCTACCGTCTCGCCGGCCGGCCTCCCACTTTGCGGCATGGAGCTTCCCAGCGACGCCCTCCTCGCCCAGATCATCAACGCCGCCTCCGACGCCATCATCTGCGTCGACCAGCGGCAGCAGATCACGTTCTTCAACGACGGCGCCGCGCACATCTTCGGCTACGACGCGCCCGAGGTCATCGGCGAGAAGCTCGACCGCCTGATCCCAGCCCGCTTTCACGCCGCCCACCGGAGCCACGTCCGCAACTTCGCCCATTCGCCCGTGCCGGCGCGACGCATGGCCGAGCGCTCGCGCGTCACCGGACTGCGCAAGGACGGCTCGGAGTTCGCCGCCGAAGCGTCGATCTCCAAGGTCATGTCCGACAACGGCCCGCTCTACGCCGTGATCCTCCGCGACGTGAGCGATGAGCGGGCCGCCGCCCACTCCAACGAGCGTCTCCTGGTCGAGATGCAACGCGCCGTCCGCGCCCGCGACGACCTCCTGGGCCTCGTCTCGCACGACCTGCGGAACCCGGTCAACGCCGTGCGCATGCTCGCGGGCGCGATCCTCCGGAGCGCCGCCGAGGGCGAGGCGCTCCCGCCGCACGTCGCCGAGCACGCCAGCGTGATGCAGCAGGCGGCGAGCCAGATGGACGCCCTGATCCAGGACCTCCTCGACGTCACGCGCATCGAGGCCGGGCGCCTCCTGATGGCGCCGCAACCGATGGCCTCGGCGCTCCTCGTCGCCGGGGCGCTCGAGACCATGCGCCCGATCGCCGAGTCGCGCGGCCTGCGCCTGTCGAGCAAGGTCGAGCCCGGGACGCCCCCGGTCATGGCCGACCCCGACCGGATCACGCAGGTCTTCTCCAACCTCATCGGCAACGCCCTGCGCTTCTCCCCCGACGGCGAGGAGGTGTGGATCGAGGCGCATGTCGCGGCACCGCTCGTGACCTTCAGCGTGCACGACCGGGGGGCGGGGATCACTCCCGAGGAGCTGCCGTTCGTCTTCGACAGGTTCTGGCAGGCGAAGCGCACGAACCGGTCGGGCGCCGGGCTCGGCCTCTCGATCTGCCGGGGCATCGTGCATGCGCTCGGCGGGCAGATCTGGATCGTGAGCGACGTGGGGAAGGGGACGGTGGTGAGCTTCACGCTACCGATGGCGGGCGAGGAGCCGACGGCCTGAAAGGCGCGGCGCGCCGTCCTTAGCTTTCGGGGATGAGCGCCCTCTTCTCGCCCTTCGCGCTGCGCGGGCTCACCCTGCGCAACCGCATCGGCGTCTCGCCGATGTGCCAGTACTCGAGCACCGACGGCTTCGCCAACGACTGGCACCTGGTGCATCTCGGTGCGCTGGCCACCGGCGGCGCCGGGCTCGTCTTCACCGAGGCGACGGCCGTGGTGCCGGAGGGCCGGATCAGCGCGTTCGACCTCGGGCTCTGGGATGACGCGCACGTGCCGATGCTCCGCCGGATTGCCGACTTCATCCGGGCGCAGGGCGCGGCGGCCGGCGTGCAGCTCGCGCATGCCGGGCGCAAGGCGAGCGTGCGGCGCCCGTGGGAGGGGCACGGTGCGGTGTCCCCCGCGGAGGGCGGCTGGACCGACGTGATGGCGCCCAGCGCGATTGCGTTCGCGGAGGACTACGCGGCACCGCAGGCCCTCGACCTCGCCGGTATCGCGCGGGTGACCGACGCGTTCGTGGCCGCGACGCGCCGCGCCCTGGCCGCAGGCTTCCAGGTCATCGAACTGCACGCCGCGCACGGCTACCTGCTGCACGAGTTCCTCTCGCCGATCTCGAACCTGCGCACCGACGGATACGGCGGCCCATTCGCGCATCGCGTGCGCCTGGTGCGCGAGGTGGTGCGCGCGATCCGCGCGGCGTGGCCCGCGGAGTTGCCGCTGGTCGTGCGCATCTCCGCGTCCGACTGGACGGAAGGCGGATGGACCGTGGAGGACTCCGTGGCACTCGCGCGGCTGCTCGCGGACGACGGTGCGGACCTGATCGACTGCTCGTCGGGCGGCAACGTCTCCGGCGCGAGGATCACGGTGGGGCCGGGCTATCAGGTGCCCTTTGCGCGGGCGGTGCGCGCCGGGGCGGGGGTGCCGACCGGGGCGGTTGGGATGATCACCGAGCCTCAGCAGGCGGAGGCCATCATCGCCGGCGGCGATGCCGACCTGGTCTTCCTGGCCCGCGAACTGCTCCGGAACCCGCGCTGGCCACTCGCCGCGGCGCGCGCGCTTGGCGTCGAGGGCCCCTGGCCCGACCAGTACGTGCGGGCGCGTTTGCGCTAGAGGCCGTCGCCCGAAGGGAGCAACCGGCGCCAGGAGGAGCCTGCCCCCGGCACCGTGCGGCGCACGGAGGCCTGAGCGCGCCTTATCAGACGCGTGTTCTCGCTTGTCGCGCCTCGTAACTTCCGGTAATTTCCGGTGTTATGCCATTTCCGACCCTGCCCGCAGTTCTCGCTGACGT
>JACQES010000194.1 GCA_016200495.1 Gemmatimonadota bacterium | reverse complement strand
GTGTTGATGATTGGGGCGAACGGGTCGAGGCGGCGGGCCTCGAGGATCGACGTCAACGCATCGGGGGTGCGACCGAGCGCCACAAGCGTCCAGGTGCGGAAGAGCCGCGCGTTCGCGTCGGTCGGGTCGAGCCGGATCGCCAGGTCGAAGTGCTGGAGCGCGGCCGGGAAGTCGTGGTCGAAGAACGTGGCGAGGATCCCGGCGGCGACGTGCGCCGCCGCGAGCGTGCTGTCGAGCTGGAGGGCGCGGCGCGCGGCAGCTCGCGCGCGCGGGACGGCGTCCGCGGGGCGACCGTCGCCGAAGGCCGGCAGCAGCGCGTCCGCGATCCCCAGTTCCGCCCACGCCGGTGCGAACGTCGAGTCGCGGGCGATGGCCGCCTCGAGGCTGGCGATCCCCCGCCGCATGCTGGACACGGTGCGCTGGTTCCAGAGCCATCGGCCTCGCAGGAAGAGGAGGTACGTGGCGGTGTCCGTGGCACCGCGCATCGCCGTCGCGCCACCGCCCACCCGGAGCGCGGCCGTCACCGCGCGCGCGATCGTGTCCTGCACGGCCACGATGCCGCCGAGCGCGCCCTCGAAGGTGCCGGCCCAGAGCGTACGCTCGCCCGCGAGGTCCACGAGGTCGGCCGTGACCCGCACGTTCGGGCCGAGGCGGCGGATCGTGCACTCGACGATGGTGCCGACCTTGAGCCGCCGGCCGATCTCGGGCAGCTCGAGCCCTCGGCCGCGCATGGAGAAGGCCGAGGCGCGCGGCGTGACGCGCAACACCGGCACCTGCGCGAGGCGCCCGATCAGTTCTCCGGTGATGCCGTCGACGAAGTATTCGGCCGCCGTGTCGCGATCGACGTTCGCGCAGGGGAGCACGGCGACGGCCCGCAGGGCGGAATCGGCGGAGGCGCTGCGGCCGCACCACGCCATGATGCCCGCAACGGTCAGGAGTGCGATCACGACGAGCGCCGCGATCCACGCGCGCGTCCGGTTCGCGGTGGCGGCGAACGTGGGTCGCGTCGCGGCGCCGTCGAGCGCCGCCAGCACCTCGCGCGCCGACTGCGGCCGGGCGGCGGGATCCTTCGCGAGGCAGCGCATGACGAGCTCGGCGAGCGGCGCGGGCCCGTCGGGGCGCACGGCGCGCAGCGCGCGTGGCGCCTCGCTCATCACGGCGGCGAGCGTCTCGCGCGGCGTGCGGCCGGCGAACGGAGGTGCGCCGGCGAGCATCTCGTACGCGAGCACGCCGAACGAGTAGAGGTCGGCCCGATGATCCGTGCCGGCGTCACCAGCCGCCTGCTCGGGGGCGACGTACGCGGGGGTCCCGACGGCGGTGCCGAGACCGGTGAGCGTGCCGTCGGCGCCGGCCTGCGTCGCGGAGGCGGAGAGCGCCTTTCCGATGCCGAAGTCGGCGACCGTGGCCGATGCCTCGGTGAGGAGGATGTTGCCCGGCTTGATGTCGCGATGCACGATCCCGCGCTCGTGCGCGAATGCCAGCGCCTTGGCGACGTCGCGCAGGACGTGCACGGCATCCCCGACCGGAAGCGGGCCGCGTCGCGCGAGCTCGTCGCGCAGCGACTCGCCCTCGATGTACGGCATGAGGTAATACGGCAGGCCCAGCGCACTCCCGGCGGCGAGCACGGGGACGATCTGCGGATGCTGCAGTTGGGCGGTCAACCGGATCTCGCGCGCGAAACGCTCCGCGCTCACTCCCGCGGCCAGTTCCGGGGAGAGGACCTTGACGGCAACCCGGCGCCCGAGGGCGCGTTCCTCGGCCAGGAAGACACGCGCCATGCCGCCGCCGCCGAGCTCGCGCTCGATGCGGTAGGCATCGCCCAGCGTCGCTTGCAGCCGATCGCGAAGGTCGTCCACGTGGGGGGTTGGGGCGGACCTCGCAACATACGAGCGGCCGGGAGGCGAGGCCAACCGAGCGCGCGCAGAAGTGCCGAGCAGTCGTGCGGCGCCCGGCCGCGACGCGCGGGCGCGTGGCGTCGGGCGTGGACGCCGAGCCCGGGCTCAGCCGAACGACCGCCCGCGACCGCCCGGCAGCTGGCGCAGGCGGAGGTGTTCGCGCGCGTGGATCGCCATGCGCTCCTCCGCCTCGCGGCGCAGCGCCGCGAGTTCGTCGCTCGTGTGCGCGCGCACCTCGCCCGCGGTGATCTGCCCGATGGCGGGGGGCTCGGCGCCGGTGCGCGTCCACGTGTCGCGCACGGACGCCGACTGGAGCGCGAGGTAGGCGACGGGCACGCTCTGCGGCGCGACCAGCCGCGAGAACCCCGCGGCCGGCGAGGCAATGGACGGCCGCGCGGCCGGCGTCGCGGGGACGAGCGGCGCGGACGCGGCCACGTCCGACGCGCGCGGCACCACGTGCACCTCGATCGGCTCGGCGCGCGCGGCGGCCGGCACGTCGCGCAGTGGGACGGGTGTCGGCTCCGTCGCGCGGAACCGCGCCTCCAGCTCCCCGATCTTGACCCGGCCGCGCTCCTCCGCGAGCGCGCGGGCGCGCTGCTCGCGCGCTTCCCACTGCCGCGCGTCGTAGCCGTCCGGATAGAGCCGCATCAGGTGCCGCTGCTCGGAGAAGATGACCGCGAGCGGGATGCCGGGCGACACGAGGTCCACGCCGACGTCGCGCGCGCCGATGCGCACCACCTCGCCGGCGATGTCGACCTGGCGACGCTGATGGAAGCGCAACCGCCCGGTGACGATCTCGCCCATCGCGGGGAACGTGCCGTCGCCCGGCTGGAACCGCAGTCCGGATTCCGACACGTCGAGCACGCGCGCGGCGTCGCGCACCCCCACCAGTTCAAGGCGGGGCTGCACCATCGGCGGGTAGACGATCCGATAGTGCGCGCGTCGCTCGGCGCCGCGGTCGCTCACCGGCGCACCGTCCACGGCACGGGCGGGGGCAGCTGCTCGGCGAATCGCCACGCGGGCAACCCCTCGCGCGGAATCGGGAGCTTCGCGAGCCGCGCGCGCACCATCGCGATCGGCTGCGGCCCGCCCTCGAGCACCGCGTCGTGGAACTGGCGGTCGCTCATCTTGCCGCTCGACACCAGCTCCTTGTACAGCGCGCGCAACTCGAGACCGCCGAGCATGTAGCCGGCCTGGTAGAGCGGCGCGTAGGTGCCATTGAATGACCGGCGCACCTCCGCCTCGGCGTTGGCGCGCTCGAAGTTGACCGTGTCCACGAGGAACTGCACGGCCTGCTCCGGGGTCATCTTGCCGAGGTGGAAGTTGAGGCTGAAGATGATCCGCGCGCTCCGGTGCATGCGCCAGAACAGCGCGCCGATCCGGTCCTCGGGACTCGCATGGAAGCCGCGGTCCCAGAGGAACATCTCCCAGTAGAGCGACTGCCCCTCGTTCCAGAACGGCGTGCCGAACAGCCGCCGGTGCGGCATGTAGCGCTGGGCCATGAACCCCTGCAGGTGGTGGCCGGGGTTCAGTTCATGGAAGACGGTGGCGTGCGAGAAGTGCGGGTTGTTGCCGCGCAGGCTCATCAGCTTGTCGTCGTCCGCCATGTCCACGGTCGGGTACGACACGAGGATCAGCTCGCCGCCGAGGAAGAAGGGGCTCGTCTTCTGCCGTTCGGGGGAGAGCATCTCCATCCGCCAGTCCTCGGTCGCGAGCGGCGGGATGGTGACCCAGTCGTGCTGCGCGAAGTACGCCTCGGCCTGGCGCGCGAGGTCGCGGATCAGCTCGGGCTGCTTGCCGGGTTCGACGTACGTGTCCTTCACCTTCTCCATCGCCTGCTTCCAGTCGTCGCCGAACCCCATCTCGCGAGCGGCCTTCTTCGCCTCGCTCAACGAGAACGCGTACTCCTTCTAGGCGATCGCGACGAGCTCGTCGGGGGTGTACGGGATCATCTCGTGCGCGAGGTCGGCCTTGAGCCCCTCGGCGCCGATCGGGTCACCGATGATCGGGCCGTCGTTGGCGCCCTCGTCGCCGGGGCCGGCGGCACCGCCCGAGAGGCGCTGCGCCACCTGCGCGGGAATCCCCACGACGCGCTCGCGCAGGGTGCGGGCATAGCGGATGAGGGCCGAGTCGAGGCGCGCGTACGGCTGGCGCGCCCACCAGGTGAAGTTCGGGTCGTACCCGTCGTAGAAGCGGTACCACGTGCGCAGCGTGCCGCGCAGCTGGTCAATCTGCACGGCGCCGCGGTTGGCGACGGTGCGGTTCACCCTGGGCTGCGCGGCGCGGTTCTTCGCGCGCGCGGCGGAGTCGGTGGTCGGCTCCCAGAGCGTGCGGAGCGAATCCACCACCTTGGTGGCCTGCGTGAGCGTGCGCGCGGCCGCGGCCGGCACGACGGGCACGAGGTCGCGGCGCGCGTCGTGGAGCGCGAGCAGCCCGTCGGCGAAGGGGAGGAGCGGCGCCGTCTCGGCGCGCTGGCGCTCCTGCCGCTCGACGAGCGCGAGCTGGTAGACGAGGTGATTCTCGAGCAGCACCCAGTCGGCCTTGCGACGGCGGGGGCGAAGTCGCTGGAGGGCCGCGCGACCAGTGCCGCGAGCCTGGGCACGGACGCGAGCGCGGCGTCCTGCGCGCGCAGCGCCGGAACCGGGAGGACGGTGACGGCCGCGAGGGCCGAGCGAAGCAGCAGCGTGGCGCGCATCGGAGAGGGTGTGGGGCGAGTCAGGCGAACGACCAGGCGGGACCGGTGAGGCCCAGGCGGGTGAACAGCGCAACGACCTCGTCGCGCGACGGGCGACGCCACTCCGGACTCAGCCGGTCGGCATACCAGGCGCGGGCGAGGGCCCACGTGACGGATATCGGCATGAGGCCGCCGGGACTTCTCCCCCGCGCCTCGCACCAGCGTGTCACGTCGGCTTCCGACCGGAAGACGAGGATCGTGCTTCAGGTGAAACCGATGTCCTGCCACCAGTGCGCGGCCGGCACCGCGAAGTGCACGACGAGCGTGTCCGGCACGACCTGCCCGTCGCGCACGCGGACCTCGAGCGGCTCGCGCGTGAGCGGATCGTGCGTCGTGATCGTCACGTCGCGACCGACGGCGGCCGCGATGCCGAGCGCGTCCCACGCGCAATTGGCGTAGCCTGCGACGTGGCCCCAGTGCACGCGGTAGTCCGTGGGGACGGCGGAGAAGGGCATCGCCATCCACACGTCGCGCGTGCGCGGGTCGAGCACGACGGCGCGTCCCTGGTCGAGCCGCTCGAGCGCCGCTGAAACATCTGGTTCGCCGAGCTCGCATGCCGCCGCGAGTTCGGCGCGCGTGGGTGCCGCGCCGGTCACGGCGAAGTGGCGATACAGCGCGAGGCGAACGCGGGCGTCATCCATGGCGGGCGAACGCTGGAGCGGCGTCGGGCGCGGCGCAAGCACGCGTCGAGGGAACCTCGAACGACTGCTCGGCGCGCCGGCGCATCGCGTCGGCGAAGGGGCAACCTCTCACGCCGTGTACGAATTCCCGCACGTCGCGCGGTGTCATCGGCGAGAGGGCGCAAATCGTTGCGGCATCATCTCAAGGCGACCTCTCGCATTGCCGACACTTTGCCATGGGTGCGCTGGCCATCTCGGCCGGCGCACGGCCCTTCCTCCCACCCCCGGCGACACCTCCATGCCACGCCGTCGTCCCACCCTCGACCAGGTCGCGGCTCACCTCATGCAACTCGAGGCGAGCGATGACGACGGCCGTGCGCGCATGCGGCGCTCGCTGCAGGCGCTGGCCACCGACAAGTCGCTCGGCGTCGAGGCGCGCACGCGCTGTTCCGAGGCGGAGGCATTGCTCGCACCGAACGACGACCTCGAGGTGCTCGACGCCGCGCTCGTCACCGTCGGGCAGCTGATCGAGGCCGCGATGATGGCGGACGCCGCCCCGCCGGCCAAGGCGAAGCGTGCGACGCCGGCGCGCGCGGTGGCGGTGGTGAAGGCGGCTGCGCGGGTCGTCGCGGCGCCCGCGAAGCCGTCCGAGCCGCCCGTGACCGCAGCGCCCGCGGCCGTGACGCCCGTGACCGCGCCGCCCGCAGCCAAGGCGCCGGTCGCGAGCACCGGGCCTTCCGCCGCCGACCTCGCGCTCCCCGCCGACATCGACCTCGAGATCCTCGGCGAGTTCATCCTCGAGAGCCGTGAGAACCTCGCCGCCTCCGAGACCGCCTTGCTCGCGCTCGAGCGCGACCCGCAGGACGCCGAGGCGGTGAACACGGTCTTCCGCGCCTTCCACACGATCAAGGGAACCTGCGGCTTCCTCGGCCTGCGCATGCTGACGGGTTTCGCGCACAAGGCCGAGTCGCTGCTGAGCAAGGTGCGCGATCGCGTCGTGCCCTACAGCCCCGAGTGCGCCGATCTCGCGCTGCGCGCCGTGGACCTGATGAAGGAGATGATCGACGACACGGAGCGCGCCAAGGACGGCGCACCGCTTCACGCGCCGGTCACCCTGGCCGACCTCGAGTCGGCGCTGATCGCGGCGACGGAGGGGGGCCTCGCGGCTGCCGTGCCGAGCGCCCCCGTCGCGGCGCCGCCGGTCGCGAGTGCGCCGGCGGACGCTCCGGCTTCGCGCCCGTCGCTCGAACTGCCCGTCGCGCGCGCGTCGGTCGAGCTGCCGGCCGCGCGTCCGTCCATGGAGATGCCGGCGCCGCGGGCATCGCAGGAGATCTCCGTGGTCACCGACCAGCCCGGCGCGCAGGCCGAGACCTCGGTGCGCGTGCGCACGGAGCGGCTCGACCAGCTGGTGGACATGGTGGGCGAGCTCGTGATCGCGCAGTCGATGGTCGAGGCGCACCCCACGGTGCAGGACGGTGCGGAGCACGACCTCAACCGCAAGGTGGCGCACGCGGCCAAGATCGTGCGCGAGCTGCAGGACCTCGCCATGGCGCTGCGGATGGTGCCGCTCCGCCCGACCTTCCAGAAGCTCGCGCGCCTCGTGCGCGACACGAGCATCAAGTCGCAGAAGCAGGTGGAGTACGTCACGGCCGGCGAGGACACCGAAATCGACCGCACGCTGGTCGACTTCATCGCCGATCCGCTCATGCACATGATCCGGAATGCCGTGGACCACGGCATCGAGCCGCCCGCCGAGCGCGCGCAGCAGGGCAAGGCGCCGCGCGGCACGGTGTCGCTGTCGGCGAGCCACGCCGGCGGCTACGTGGTGGTCGAGCTCCGCGACGACGGCCGCGGGCTCGACCGCGGGCGCATCGTGCGCAAGGCGGTCGAGCGCGGGCTCATCGAGTCCGCGGACGGGATGTCGGACGCCGACATCTACGCCCTCATCTTCGCGCCGGGCTTCTCGACGGCCGAGACGGTGACCGACCTCTCGGGCCGCGGCGTCGGCATGGACGTCGTGAAGCGCAACATCGAGGCCGCGCGCGGCCACGTCGAGATCATGTCGGAGGCGGGGCAGGGGACGACGTTCACGATCCGGCTCCCGCTCACGCTCGCCATCACCGACGGGATGCTGATCCAGGTCGGCGAGGAGCGCTACATCGTCCCGACGACGCACATCCACGTCACCTTCCGCCCCGAAGCCTCGCACGTGCACACGGTGGCCGGCCGCGGCGAGATGGTGGCGCTGCGCGGCGACGTGCTCCCGATCGTGCGCCTGCACAAGCTCTTCAACGTCGCGACCCCCGTCACGCGGATCGAGGACGGGCTGCTGATGCTCGTCGGCGACGGGGAGCGCCGCACGGCGCTCCTCGTCGATCGCCTGCTCGGCCAGCAGCAGGTCGTGGCCAAGGCGCTTGGCGACGGCGTCGGGCGCCCGCCCGGCATCTCCGGCGGCGCGGTGCTAGGCGACGGTCGCATCGGCCTCATCATCGACGTGCCCGGCCTGGTCACGTTCGCGCGCACCGAGTCCTGGCACCGCCGCACCCCGGTGGCGAATCGCGCCATCGGCGAACCGCTCGCCCGCTCCGCCTGATCCCGTCCCGTCCCCAGCCGCTCGTTCACCCGCTCATCCCGCCCCGCAGGGAAATCGCGACGCCCGCCGCTCCGCGGCCCGCGTCAACCGAGGTACTCACGATGTCGTTCGCCGCTCGCTCCCAGCAGTCCGTCCGCACCAGCATCCGCGTCACCGTCGCCATCGCCGTGGTGGCCGTGGCGGGGCTCGGCCGAGAAGGGCGCCGCCCTGACGCTCGTGCGGCTGGACTCCGTGGACGCCAACGCGCGCCGGCTCGGCGCGCTGCTCCCCGCGGGACCGATGCGCGAGGCGCATGACGAGTTCCTCAAGGCCCACGAGGCCTGGAAGGACGAAGTCAGGAAGTTCGTCGCGCTCGCGCGGTCCGGCGACGCCGACGGCGCCCGGGCGCTGCTCCTCGGCCCGGTGCGCACCGCGGCCAACGCCGCGGCCGAGGCACTCGACCGCGACCGCGCCGCCATGAACGCGATGGCGCGGACGGTGGTGGACGCGCAACGCGCCTCGTCGGCGCGCATCGCGCTCGCGATGACGCTGTTCGCACTCGCCGCCGCGGCCCTGCTGCTCTACGCCGGCTGGCGCCTCCTTCGCATCGGCGGCCGGCTTGCCGACGGCGTGGCACATCTGCTCGCGCGCATGCACTCGCTCGGCAGCGTGTGCATCACGGGCCTCAATGAGGCCACGGTCGCGATGGCCGAGGGGCGACTCGACGTGCAGGTCACGCCCGTGACCACCCCGATGCCAGTGGACGGCGACGACGAGGTGGCCGAGCTCGCGCGCGCGTTCAACGTGGTGCTCGGCAAGACCAAGGAGACGATCATCGCGCACAACCGCGCCGGCGAGTCGCTGCGCGGCGTGCTGCGGCAGGCGGCCGGCGTGGTGGACGGCGCGCGTGGCGGCCGCCTCGGCGAGCGTGCGCAGGCCGCCGGCTTCACGGGCGCCTACCAGGAGTTGCTGGGGAGCCTGAACGACGCCCTCGACGCGATCGTCCGCCCGATCGAGGACGCGACGCGCGTGCTCGAGCGCGTGGCCGCGCACGACCTGTCGCCGCGCGTCACGGCGCACTACGAGGGCGACCACGCCCGCATCGCGCGGGCCGTCAACGAGGCCGCCGCACAGCTGGAGGCGGCGCTCACGCAGGTGAGCGTGGCCGCCGAGCAGGTGGCGGGGGCGTCGGAGCAGATCGCGGCGGGCAGCCACGGGCTCGCGCAGGGGACGTCGGAGCAGGCGTCGTCGCTCGAGGAGGTGTCGGCGAGCCTGCAGCAGACGGGAGCGATGGCCAAGCAGAACGCGGCCAACGCGTCCGAGGCGCGCGCCCTGAGCGAGCGCGCCACGGTGTCCGTCCGTCAGGGCGTGGACTCGATCGAACGCCTCAAGGAGGCGATGGACCGGATCCGGACCTCGGCCGACTCCACGGCGCGCATCGTCCGGACGATCGACGAGATCGCGTTCCAGACCAACCTCCTCGCGCTCAATGCGGCCGTCGAGGCCGCGCGTGCGGGCGACGCGGGCAAGGGGTTCGCCGTCGTGGCCGAGGAAGTGCGCAGCCTCGCCATCCGCTCGGCCGACGCGGCGCGCACCACCGCCTCGCTCATCGAGCAGTCGGTGACGAGCGCGCAGGACGGCGTCGGGATCTCCGGCGAGGTCGCGAGCAACCTCGCCGACATCGACGCGCAGGTCCGTCGCGTCCGCGACGTCATGGGCGAGATCGCCGCCGCCAGCCAGCAGCAGGACCAGGGCGTGGCGCAGATCAACACCGCCATCGACCAGATGAACGGCGTCACGCAGCAGGCCGCGGCCAACGCCGAGGAGTCGGTGAGCGCGGCGCAGGAGCTGAGCAGCCAAGCCGAGCAGCTGACGGCGCTGGTGAGCGACTTCACCCTGTCGGCGGGCCACGCGAAGGCGACGGCCCGCGCGGCGGGTCCGCGCCCGACGGCGCCGGCGCGGAAGGTCGCGTCGTTGCCGTCGGCGCGCACCGGCGCCCGCATGACCGCGCTCACCGCGCAGGGCGCGGCCGCCACGCCGACCCCCTCGCGCCTCGCCGGCGTCGCGGCGCCGGCCGGGGCGGAGCTGATCCCGTTCGACGACGACTTCAACGCTCTCGCGGAGTGCCAGAGATGACGACCGTTTCTACGCCGGCCGCCGAGGGCGGCGCCGCCCGTCACGCGGGCAAGTTCCTGACCTTCTTCCTCGCGGGCGAGGAATACGGGCTCGAGATCCTCAAGGTGCAGGAGATCATCGGGATCCTGCCGATCACGCGCGTGCCCCGCGCCCCGCGCCACATCCGGGGGGTGGTCAACCTGCGCGGCAAGGTGATCCCGATCGTGGACCTGCGCGTCGTGTTCGGCATGACCGAGGACGCGGCCGAGGAGACGTGCATCATCGTCGTGCAGGTGCGCGGCGTGCAGCTCGGCATCGTCGTGGACCGGGTGTCCGAGGTCTCGATGGTCACCGCGGCCGAGATCGACGAGCCGCCCTCGTTCGGGGCGGGAGTGCGCACCGACTTCATCCTCGGCATCGGCAAGTCGCAGTCGCGCGTGCGGATGCTGCTCGACATCGAGCGGGCCCTCTCCGCGAACGAGCTCGCCGAGCTGCAGTCCGCGGTGGGCTGAGATGGGCGCGCTCGCCACGGGGGCCGAGCTGGGCGAAGCGGAGTTCCGCGCGATCGCGGCGCTGGTCCACGACATCGCGGGCATCCGCCTGGGCGCCGGCAAGGAGGGGCTCGTGCGCGCCCGGCTGCAGAAGCGGCTGCGCGCGCTCGGCCTCGACGACTTCGGCACGTACGTGGCCCACGTGCAGGCCCTGGCGCATCGCGGCGAGCTCGCCGAGATGGTGGACCTGCTCACGACCAACAAGACCGACTTCTTCCGCGAGCCGGCGCACTTCGCCTTCCTCGAGCAGCACGTCTTCCCGGCGCTGGTGCAACGCGGCGGCCCGCTCCGGTTCTGGAGCGCCGGTTGCTCGACGGGGGCGGAGCCGATGACGCTGGCGATGGTCGCGTGCGAGGCGCTGCCCGAGGCGGCGGCGCGCGAGGTGCGCATCCTCGCCACCGATCTCTCGGCGCGCGTCCTCAAGCAGGCCGCGTCGGCCACCTACGACGACGAACAGGTCGCGGGCGTGAGCGAAGCGCTGCGCCGCAAGTACTTCGACCCGGCCCCCGGTGCGCGCGGTCCCGCCTGGAAGGCGAAGCCCGTGCTCACGCAGAAGATCAGGTACGCGCGGCTCAACCTCATGGGGCCGTGGCCGATGAAGGGACCGTTCGACGCGATTCTCTGCCGCAACGTGATGATCTACTTCGACAAGGCGACGCAGGAGCGGCTCGTGCAGCGCTTCCAGGCCCTGCTCCCCGAGGGCGGGCACCTGCTCATCGGGCACTCCGAGTCGCTCTCGGGCGCCGCGCACGCCCTCACCTACGTCAAGCCCGCCGTCTACCGCGCATGACCGTCTCCTGCGTCGTCCCGGCGCCGCCCGTCGCGCCGTCCACCGCGCCGCTCGTCGTCGCCATGGCCGACTTCCTCGTCTCGGCCGGGCGCGGCGGCCGCATGGTCACGTACGCCCTCGGCAGCTGCCTCGGCATCACCGTCTGGGATCCCGTCGTGAAGGTCGGCGGCATGATGCACGTCATGTTGCCGAGCGCGGCGCTCGACCAGGAGAAGGCGGCGGCCAGGCCCGCGATGTTCGTGGACACCGGCCTTCCGCTCCTGTTCAAGACGGCCTACGCGCACGGCGCGAGGAAGGAGCGCCTCGTCGTGAAGGTCGCCGGCGGGGCGTCGTCGGCGAACGCGCCCGGCGGCGACCGGTTCCAGATCGGCAAGCGCAACATGGTGGCCCTGCGCCAGCTCCTCTGGAGGAATGGCGTCCTCATCCGGGGCGACGACGTCGGCGGGGTGCAGATCTCCCGTACGATGACGCTCGACCTGGACACCGGCGACGTGACCGTCCGTACCGGTGGCGGCTTGCTCTCGATGCTCTGACCCCATCGACCATGAGCCTCAACATCCTCGTCGTGGACGACAGCGCGGTGATGCGCACCATGATCATCCGGACGCTCAAGTTGTGCGGGCTGCCGCTCGATGCCATCCATCAGGCGGGCAACGGGCGCGACGGCCTCGCGGTGCTGCACGAGCACTGGGTGGACCTCGCCCTCGTGGACATCAACATGCCCGTCATGAACGGCGAACGGATGCTCGAGGAGGTGCGCGCCAATCCCGATTGGAGCGACCTCCCGGTCGTCGTCGTCAGCACCGAGGGCAGCACGACGCGCCTCGAACACCTCGCGCGCCTCGCCGATGCCTTCGTCCACAAGCCCTTCACTCCCGAGCAGCTGCGGGACACGATCCTGCGCGTCACCGGAACCACCCATGACCAACTCCTGGCACCAGCCGCTGCACGCGGCGACCGCCTCGACTTTTGAGGACCTCGGCCTCCTGATGCCCACGGGCGAGCCGGACGCGGCGCAGCAGGCCGCGCCGCTCGCACCGGGGGTCGCCGTCGCGTTTCGCGGCCCGGTCACGGGGCACGTGACCGTGCACGTCACCCGCGACGTCATGCACGCGCTCGGGGCCAACATGCTCGGCGCGACCGACGACCCGGCCCCCGAAGTGCTGCAGGACGCGCTGGGCGAAGTCGCGAACGTGATCGCCGGCAACGTGCTCCCCGCGGTCGCGGGGCGCGAGCAGCTGTGGCGCGCGCGGCATGATCCGGGTCCTGGTGGTCGACGATTCCGCGCTCGTGCGCAAGCTCCTCACCGAGGAGCTCGAGCGCGCGGGCGACATCACCGTGGTCGGCTCGGCCATGGATCCGTACGTGGCGCGCGAGAAGATCGCGCAGCTCAGCCCCGACGTGATCACCCTCGACGTCGAGATGCCGCGCATGGACGGCCTCTCGTTCCTCGAGAAGCTCATGGCGCACCACCCGATCCCCACGATCGTCGTCAGCTCGCTCACGCCCAAGGACTCCGACGCGTACCTCCGGGCGCTCGCGCTCGGCGCGGTGGACGTGATCGCCAAGCCCGGCTCGCCCTACGCGACGCCGGACATCGGCCGCCAGCTGGTCACGTCCATCCGCGCGGCCGCGCGCGCGCGCGTGCAGCGCAGCCTGCCGGTCGTCGCGCCGTCCGGGCCCGCGCGTGCCGGGCGCCCGGTCGCCAAGGCCGCCTCGGTCGGGCGGCTCGACACCACGCACAAGATCCTCGCCATCGGCGCCTCGACCGGCGGCACGCAGGCCATCGAGGCCGTGCTCAAGGGGCTGCCGAGCGACATGCCCGGCACGGTGATCGTGCAGCACATGCCCGCGCACTTCACGGCGCCGTTCGCCGAGCGGCTGCAGCGCGTCTGCCCGATGGAGGTGCGCGAGGCGAAGGACGGCGACAGTGTCGTGCCCGGCACCGCGCTCGTCGCACCGGGCGGCTGTCACATGCTCCTCGTCCGGAGCGGCGCCCGCTACCAGATCCGCCTCAAGGACGGCCCGCCGGTGCACTTCCAGCGGCCCGCGGTGGACGTGCTGTTCGATTCGGTGGCGAAGCACGCCGGCGCGAACGCGGTCGGCGTCATCCTCACCGGCATGGGTTCCGACGGCGCCTCCGGCATCAAGGCCATGCGTGACGCCGGCGCGTACACGTTGGCGCAGGACGAGGCGTCGTGCGTCGTCTTCGGCATGCCGCGCGAGGCGATCGCCGCCGGCGGCGCCTGCGAGGTGCCGCCGCTCGACAAGATCGCGGCGCGCGTCATGGACACATTCGCCAGCAAGGTCGCGCAGGTGGCGTAGCGGGCTCAAGCACGGCGACCCGGCGGACGATAGCCATCGCGGGTGTCCTGCCCGCCTCGTCCCCCGTGCTGCGTCCGCCATGCCCCCCCACGCGCGCCTCCGCCGTCTCGTCGCCTGCATCACGCTCGTCGCGCTGGCCGCCTGCACCGACCAGCTCGGCCCCGGGGCCTCCGTGGACGTGCCCGTGACCGAGGTTCCGCCCTACGTGGGCGCCGACTCCGTGCACCAGAGCATCGTGGCGCTGCAGGACGGACAGGACTCGATCCTCACCGTCGCCAAGGACCTGATCGCGAAGTTCGCCCCCGGCGCCGCCGCGCGCGCCGAGTCGATCATCGTGCTGCCCGAGATCAACGGCTTCGTCGCCCCGCTCACGCCGATGGAGCTCGACCGGATGATCAAGGACGGGCGGGTCGCGTACTCCGAGAAGGACGCGCCGATGGACCCGTCAGCCGTGATGTGGGGGCTCGACCGCCTCGACCAGCGCGCGCTGCCGCTCGACGGGCGCTTCAGCGCCTCGACCACGGGCCTTGGCGTCCGCATCTACATCCTCGATACCGGCATCCGCGCCACGCACGGCGAGTTCGGCAGTCGCGTCGTCGGCGGGTACAACGCGCAGGACCAGACCTCCGACTGGGGCACCGACTGCGGCGGCCACGGGACGATGGTGGCCTCCAACGCCGCGGGCGCGTCGCTCGGCAGAGAGATCAACGCGACGCTCTACGACGTGCGCGTCTTCCCGTGCTCGGGCTCGGGCTCGAGCCTCACGGTCGTGCGCGCGCTCGACTGGCTGATCGCGCAGAAGCGCGCCAACGCCACGATTCCCTTCGTCGCCAACCTCTCGCTGGGGGGCGCGGCCACGCAGGCCGTGGACGACGCCATCGCGCGCGCCACCGCGGCGGGCATCGTGGTGGTC
>JACQES010000233.1 GCA_016200495.1 Gemmatimonadota bacterium | reverse complement strand
CGCCGCACGAGCTCCAGCTCGTGCTCGACAACATCGGCCTCACCACCTACGGCACCAACCTCGCCATCGGCTCCAACGCCAGCGTCGGCCCCGCTGACGGCGACATGATGGTGCAGCTCGTGCCCGGCCACGAGGGGAGCACGTGGGACTACGTGCGCACGCTGCGCCGCGAGCTCCCCAAGGCCTTCCCCGGCGTCACCTTCTTCTTCCAGCCGGCCGACATGGTCAACCAGGTCCTGAACGCCGGCCTCCCCGCGCCGATCGACGTGCAGGTGCTCGGCCGCTCGGGGCTCAACTACGAGGTTGCCCGCACGCTTGCGCGCGAGATTGCCAGGGTGCCCGGTGCCGTGGACGTGCGCGTGCAGCAGGTGATGGACGCCCCCGAGCTCCGCTTCAACGTCGACCGCGTCAAGGCGCAGCAGCTCGGCCTCTCCGAGCGCGACATCGCCAGCAACCTGCTCATCTCGCTGTCGTCCAGCGGGCAGACCTCGCCCAACTTCTGGGTCAACCCGGCCAACGGCGTCCAGTACAACGTCACGGTCATGACGCCGCAGTACAAGATGTCGAGCGTGGACGCGCTCGCGAGCACGCCGATCACCGTCGCGGGGCAGCCGACGCCGCAGCTCTTCGGCAACCTCGCCACCGTGAGCCGCGGGACGGCGCCGGCCGTCGTCAACCACTACAACGTCGCGCCGGTGTACGACGTGTACGCGAGCGCCGACCGCCACGACCTCGGCGCCGTGGCGCGCGACGTGGACGCCATCATCGCCAGGGCGAAGCCCGGCCTGCCGCGCGGCACCACGGTCGTCATGCGCGGCCAGGTGCAGAGCATGCGCTCGTCGTTCACCGGGCTGGGCCTCGGCATCCTGTTCGCCATCCTCCTCGTCTACATCCTGCTCGTCGTCAACTTCCAGAGCTGGCTCGACCCGCTCATCATCATCATGGCGCTCCCCGGCGCGCTCGCCGGGATCGTCTGGATCCTCTACGTCACGCACACCACCTTCACGGTGCCGTCGCTGATGGGCGCGATCATGTCCATGGGGGTGGCCACGGCCAACTCGGTCCTCCTCATCACCTTCGCCGACGACCAGCGCACCGCCGGGCGATCGGCGCTCGAGGCGGCGGTGGACGCCGGCTTCGCCCGCCTGCGCCCCGTGTGCATGACCGCGCTCGCCATGATCATCGGCATGCTCCCCATGGCGCTGGGCCTGGGCGAGGGCGGCGAGCAGAACGCCCCGCTCGGCCGCGCCGTCATCGGCGGCCTCCTCGTCGCCACCTTCTTCACGCTCGTCGTCGTGCCCGTCGTGTACAGCATTCTCCGGCGCGATGCCGCGCCGTCACCGGTTCCGGTCACCACCTGATGTCCGCCTCGCACCCCGGTCCGCGCGACGCGCACGACCTCGACACGCCGACGCACGCCGTCCACGCCGACGTCGGCGCCGCCCCGCCCGTGACGCCGACGTCCACGGCCCGCGTCGCCTGGCTCGCGGCGGGCGCAGCGGTCGTGCTCGTGGTGCTCCTGCTCGCCAGCTTCTTCCCCCGCCAGTCGGTCGCGCGACAGCTCGCCGCCGAGGCCGGGGCGGGCGCCGGCCCGCCGATCGTGCAGGTCGCCCCCGCGCAGCGCGCCGCGGCGGGGGGCACGGTCGAGTTGCCCGGCACGATCGTCGCGCTGCACGAGAGCGCGATCTACGCCCGCGTCGCGGGCTACGTGAAGCGCTACAAGGTGGACATCGGCGCCCTCGTGCACGCGGGCGACGTGCTGGCCGAGATCGACGCGCCCGAACTGGTGCACCAGGTGGACCAGGGCACGCAGCAGCTCGCGCAGGCCAACGCCGCGCTCGGCCTCGCCAAGGCCGACGTGGACCGCTGGCGGCAGCTCGTCGCGAGCAACGCCGTCACGCACGAGGAGTACGACCAGAAGAAGGCCGCCTACGACGCCGCCGTCGCCAACGTGAGCGCGCTCGAGGCCAACCTGCGCCGCCTCGTGGACCAGGAGGCGTTCACCAAAGTGCGCGCGCCGTTCACCGGCATCGTCACGGCGCGCAACGTGGACATCGGCTCGCTCATCACCGCGGCCGGCGCCACGAGCGCGCCCGTGGCCGGGGGCGACGTGGCCGGGGCGCAGGGCCCGGGGAGCCTCTTCCGCATCGCGCAGACCGACACGGTGCGCACCTACATCCAGGTCCCCGAGGGCTTCTCGTCGTCCATGAAGGTGGGACTCGAGGCGCAGGTGGTCGCGCAGGCGGTGGCCGGCCGCACCTTCACGGGGCGCATCGTGCGCACCTCGCGCGCCATCGAGGTGGGGTCGCGCACCCTGCTCACCGAGGTGGACATCGCCAACCCCGGCTACGCGCTCCTCCCGGGGATGTATGCGCAGGTGCGCGTGAACGTCCCGCACGTCTCGGCGACCCTCGTCATCCCCGCCACGGCGCTCGTCATCCGCTCGGCGGGCACGCAGGTGATGACCATCGACACGACCGGCGCGGGCCACGCGCCCGTCATCCGCCTGCTGTCGGTTGGCGTCGGGCGCGATTACGGCGCGCGCATCGAGATCGTGAGCGGCCTCGCCGAGGGGACGATCGTCGTCACCAATCCCAACGCCGACCTGGCCGAGGGCACGGCGGTCCGCATCGCGCCGCCCAGCGAGCCCGAGCCGAAGAAGAACTGAGCCCGGCGCTCAGACGCCGAGCAGTTCCCGCCCCTTCCCGCGCTCGAAGATCGCGCGCGCCAGCGCCACGCGGCGGCGCGCGTCGGCCGCGAGCGCCGCGTAGCCGGGGTGCGCGCGCACCGCCGCGAACACCGGCGCCGACTCCAGCAGGTCGAGCGGCACGAACCCGCCCGCGATCACGCGCACGAGCTGCGCCATGGCGCGCTCCGTGTCGCCCAGCCGCGCATGCCCCATCGCCATGAGGAAGAACGCCTCGGGATCGGCGTGCACCGCCTCCGCCGCGTCGAGCGCGCGCCGTGCCGCCGCGAGGTCGTCGCCGGCGGATTGGAGCATCGCGTCCAGCGTCACCCGATACGCGTGCGGCTGCGCCTGGGGGTCGAGCCGGCGGTAGGCCGCCAACGCCCGCGGGTGCGCCCCCACCAGCGCGAACACCGCGATGAGCGCATCGCGGTGCACTTCCCCCTCGTCCGCGTCCACCAGCGACACCAGCCGCTCCGCGTCACCCGCCATCAGGTACGAGTACTCGACGCTCGTCGGCACGGTCGGGTCGAGGCGGCGCGCCTCGGCGTGCGCCGCCAGCGACGCATCGAGGAGCCCCGCGTAGCGGCACGCGTGCACGAGCCCGGCGAACAGCTGCGCGTCGTTGCGATTCACCTTCGCGTGGCCGAGGAGCCGCGCCACCGCGAGGTCGGCGCGTCCCTGCTCCGCCTCCAGGTGCGTGAACCACCGGTGCGCCATCGGCAGGTCGGGCGAGAGCGCGAGCGCCCGCCGGAACGCGTCCTCGGCCTCGCGATCGCGCTCCGCCCGCTGGTCGAAGTACTTGCCCACCACGCGGTGACACCGGCCGAGCGCCGCCCACGCCGGCGCGAAGAGCGGATCCGCCTCCACCGCCTCGAGGAAGAGGGCCCGCGCCTCCGGCGCCCGCTGCAGCGAGTGGATGTGCTCGAGCCCGCGCAGGAACAGCTCGAACGCGCGGCCGTTGGCCGGCACCTCGCGCCTGGGCGCCACGAGGTCACCGGTGGACTGCGAGCGGCGCGGCGCGAGCAGCGTGAGCGTGGCCTGGGTGAGCGCGTCCTCGAGGGCGAAGATGTCCTCCATGGTGCCCGAGCAGTTGGACGCGCCGAGCACCGTGCCGGTGGCAGCCTCGATGAGCTGCACGGTGGCCCGCAACTGCGCCCCCGAGCGCATGAGGCTGCCGGCCAGCACGAGGTCCACGTCGGCCGCCGCCGCGAGGCGCCGCGGGTCGGCGCCCGGCTCGGCCCACGCGGCCGCTACCGAGGGGGCGCGCACCACGATGTCGCCCAACGACGCGAGCGAGGCCGAGATCGCGTCGGCGAGGCCGAAGGAGAGGAAGTTCGCGTCGGCGTCGGGGCGGAGCAGCCGGAGCGGCGGCACCACGAGCCGCGTGAGCGCGCGCACCGGCACCGGCGCGGCGCCGCCGCTCGTCACGCTGATCGCGTCGAGTTCCTGCGCCATCGTCG
>JACQES010000232.1 GCA_016200495.1 Gemmatimonadota bacterium | reverse complement strand
CTGGTCGAGGAGCTGCGCGACGACCTCCTCTGCGTTCCCCGGCAGCGGCTGTCCGGCCGGCGTGGCGGCGAGGGCCTCGACCTGGTCGGCGAGCCTCATGCGACGACCTTTGTTCGCATCCGGGTGGTGTCGCACACACGCCGGCTCATGTCCGCGTCCCCGCGGCCGCCAGCGCCCCGCGCACCACGGACTCCTTGTCGGCCGAGAGCGGCACGAGGGGCAGGCGCAGGGCATTCTGCATGTGGCCGAGCATGGCGCAGGCGGCCTTGGCCGGGATCGGGTTCGGCTCGCAGAAGGCAGCCTCCATCCACGGCAGGAGCGCAAGGTGCAGCGCGCGGGCCCCCGCGAGGTCGTGCGCGGCGAGGCGGTCGCAGAGCTGCGCCATCGCGCGGGGCGTGGCGTTGGAGGTGACGCTGATGACGCCCTCGGCGCCCGCCGCCATCATCGCGAGCGCGAGCGAGTCGTCGCCACTGAGCACGGTGAAGTGCGCGGGCCGGTGCAGGAGGATCTCGTGCACCTGCGCGAGGTTGCCCGAGGCCTCCTTGATGGCGACGATCCCGGGGAGCTCGGCGAGGGTGAGCGTCGTCTTCGCCTCGATGTTGCTGCCCGTGCGGCCGGGCACGTTGTACACGACGATCGGGAGCCCCGCCTCCGCGGCGATGGCCTTGAAGTGCGCGATGATGCCGCGCTGCGGCGGCTTGTTGTACATGGGCGACACGTGGAGCAGGTGCGTCGCGCCGGCCTCGCGCATCATGCGCGACGCCGCGATCGCCTTCTTCGTGTCGTTCGAGCCCGCGCCGGCCACGACGGGGACGCGACCCTTGACCTGGTCCACGGTGATCTCGACGACGCGGCGCTGTTCGTCGGGCGTCATCGTCACGGCCTCGCCGGTCGAGCCGCAGGGCACCACGAAGTGGATGCCCTCGGTCACCTGCCACTCGACGAAGCGGCGCAGCGCGGCTTCGTCGAGCGCCCCGTCGGCGGTGAACGGCGTGACGAGCGCGGTGCCGCAGCCGCGAAGGGGCGGCGTCATCGGGCGGTGCGCCCGCGCGGGCGCGCGAGGGAGCGTGGCATCATGGCAGGAGGTCGGTCATGGTGAAGGTGCCGGTGCGTCCCACGAGCCAGTCGGCGGCGATCAGCGCGCCCTCGGCGAAGACGCGCCGGTCGCGCGCCTCGTGCCGGAGCGCCAGTTGCTCGAACGCGCCGTCGATGACGAGCGTGTGCTCGCCCGGCACGCTCCCGACGCGCACGCTGGTGATCGGCGTCGCCTTGTGCAGTCCCTCGCGCAACGCCTGCTCCAGCACGATGGCGGTGCCCGACGGAGAGTCCTTCTTGGCGGCGTGGTGCGTCTCGACGATGTGCGTCTGGAAGCCGGGATGGGCACGGAGCCGGCGGCCGGCTTCGCGGGCGAGGACGTTGAGCAGGTGGGCACCCACGGAGAAGTTGGCCGCCCAGAAGAGCGCGCCCTTCTCCTGCTCGACGAACTCGCGCACCACCGGCAGCGAGTCGTACCAGCCCGAGGTGCCGCACACGATGGGAATCCCGGCGCGCACGGCGGCGCGGATGTTGTGGACCGCCGCGAACGGCTGCGTGAACTCGATGCAGACGTCGGGATGGTCGAGCCCCGCCTTGCTGATCGCGGCGCCCTCCTTGTTCTCGTGCCGCCCGAGGCGCGCTGTCACCGTCCAGCCGCGCGTGATCGCGAGCTGCGCGGCGGCCTGCCCCATGCGACCATCGCCGATGATGGCCACGCGGCGCGCCGGCGCTCCGCCGGCGGCGGCCGCACCCGTCGAGGGCCGCGCCTCGCGCTCGCCGCCGGGGCTCACGCCGCCACCTGCCGGCCGAAGAACGCCGCGTGCAGTCGCTGCATGCCGGTGTCCACCTGGTCGCCGTCCACGATGAGGGTGAGGTTGATGCCGCTGGCCGAGAGCGAGACCATGTGGACGCGCGCGCCGTCGAGGGCCGCGAGCGCGCGCGCCATGGCCTGCGAGTCGTCGCTCATCCCGGCGCCGACGAGGGCGAGGATGCCGCGGTTCCGCTCGACGCTGACGTCGCCCAGCGGCTGGAGGTCGTTGAGCAGCGCCTCGAGGTTCGACACGTCGTCGATCGTGACCGACACCGACACCTCGGACGTCGCGACGACGTCCACCGAGGTGCGATGCCGCTCGAACACCTCGAAGATGTGGCGCAGCACGCCGTGCTGCAGCAGCATGCGGGCCGACCGCACCTTGATGACGGTGACGCTCTTCTTGCCCGCGATGGCGGTGACGGCGCGCCGCGGCGCGTCGAAGGTGATGCGCGTGCCGCTCCCCGTGGGATTCCGCGAATTGAACACGTACACGGGGATGCCGAGCTTCACCGCCGGCGCGATCGTGCTCGGGTGCAGCACCTTGGCCCCGAACGAGGCGAGTTCGCTCGCCTCGTCGAACCGGATGTCGGTGATGAGGCGCGCGTCGCGCACCACGCGCGGATCGGCGGTGAGCATGCCGTCCACGTCGGTCCAGATCTCGATGGCCTCCACGCGCAGGGCGGCGCCGAGGAGCGACGCCGAATAATCGGAGCCGCCGCGGCCGAGCGTCGTGGTGATGCGATGCGCGGTCGCGCCGACGAAACCGCCCAGCACCGGCACCTCCCCGGCGCGCACCATCGGCGCGATCACCCGCCGGGCGGCGTCGCTGATCTCGTCGGCCTGCGGTTCCGCCTTCCCGAACCGGTCGTCGGTGCGCATCACGTCGCGCGCATCCACGTGGCGCGCGGCCATGCCCATCTGGCGGAACGCGGCCGCGGCCACGAGCGACGACAGCTGCTCGCCAAGCGCGGCAATCTTGTCCATCGCCCGCGGCGTGCCGTGGCCCAGCACCGAGAGCGCCTCGGCGAGCGCGGCGAGCTCGTCGATCATGGACGAGAGCTCGGCCACGAGGGCCGTGGCCTCGGGCCCGTCGCCGAGCAGCGCGCGCGCCTCCGTCATGTGGCGGTCGCGGAGCGCCTGGACGCTGGCCATCGCCGGCACGAGCTGCCCCTCCACCGCCTGCGCGCCGATGTGCAGCAGCTGGTTGGTGACGCCGGCGAAGGCGCTTACCACGACGATGGGCCGGCGGTCGAGGCGCGAGCGGACGATCTCACCGGCGCGCCGGATGGCGGCCGCATCGGCCATGGAGGTCCCGCCGAACTTGACGACGATCACGCGTCCAGCATCCCGCGCGCGGCGAGCCACTCGGCGTTGAGGATCGAAGCCCCGGCGGCCCCGACGACCGTATTGTGGCCGAGCGCCACCATGCGGAGGTGCAGCAGCGGGTCCTCGCGGAGGCGGCCGACCGTGACCGACATGCCGCGGCCGGCGTTCACGTCGCGCCGCGCCTGCGGCCGGTCGGGGGCGTCGGCGAGGATGACCGGGCGCTCGGGGGCGCTGGGGAGTCCGCGTACCCCTTCCGGGCCGCGCCACGCCTCGAGGGCGGCGGTCGCCTGCTCCACCGTCGGCCGGGTCGCGAACTCCATGGAGAGACACGCCGTGTGGCCGTGCTCGACCGCCACCCGGTTGGCCTGCGCACTCACGCCGAACGGTGCGAACGCGAAGCCGCCGTGGCCGTCCAGGCCGCCGAGGATCTTGGGCAGCTCGGCCTCGATCTTCGGTTCCTCGTCGGCAATGAATGGAATCACGTTGCCGAGGATGTCGAGCGACGGGACCCCGGGATAGCCGGCACCCGAGACCGCCTGCATCGTGGTCATGAAGAGGCGCCTAAGGCCGAACGCGCGGTGGAGCGGCGCGAGGGCCATCGCGGCCACTGTCGCGGCGCAATTCGCGTTGGTGACGATCGCGCCCTTCCAGTTCCGTGCGCGTCGCTGCGCCGCGAGCACGCCCATGTGGTCCGCGTTGACGTCGGGCACGACCAGCGGCACGTCGGGCGCCATGCGGTAGTTCTTGGCATTGCTGAGCACGAGGCGCCCGGCCGCGGCGAAGAGCGGCTCCACCTCGCCAGCCGCGGAGGAGTCGAGCGCCGAGAACACGATCGGCGAGAGCACCTCGTCCGGCGTGCAGGCGCGCACCGGCAGCTCAGCGATCTCGGCCGGCATCGGGCCTTCGAGCCAGCGCGTCGCGTCGCGATACGAACGACCGGCCGAGCGCGACGACGCGGCGACTTCGGCCACCGTGAACCACGGATGGCCCTGCAGCAGGCGGATGAACGTCTGTCCGACCGCGCCCGTGGCGCCGAGCACGGCCACGGGCCAGCGGCGACCGTGCGGTGGCGTGGTGGCGGCGCTCATGCGAG
Source organism: Gemmatimonadota bacterium (assembly GCA_016200495.1). GTDB lineage: Bacteria > Gemmatimonadota > Gemmatimonadetes > Gemmatimonadales > Gemmatimonadaceae > JACPPC01. The sequence goes on along the minus strand of JACQES010000232.1, from coordinate 7,156 downwards.
GAGCGCCCGCGCGATGCGCACGTAGGCGTCCACCGCTGCGCGCAGTTCGGTGGTGCTCACGAACTCCTCGGTCGTGTGCGCCACGTGGATGGAGCCCGGCCCGAAGAGGAGCGGCGTGCCCCATCGGGTGAGGAGCGGAATGTCGGACGTGTACGCCATCGGCGCCGTCTCGAAGCCGTCGATCAGGTGGAACCGCTGCGCCGGGATGTGCGAACCCCACTCGAGCTCGGCGCGGCCGGCCGCCCACTGCTCGATGAGCGCGCGAACGGGTGCCACGTCGCCCACGAGACGGAACATGACCTCGCTTTCGGCAAACCCCGGGATCACGTTGGCCTCGGTGCCGCCATGCAGCACGCCGACGTTGTACGTCGTCTCGCCGAGCACCGGGTCCTTGGGCCAGGCAATGGGGCGGAGTTGGCGGAGCAGGTCGAGCATCGGCTCGATGGCCGACTGTCCGAGGTGCGGATAGGCCGAGTGCGCCTCGCGGCCGCGGATGCGCACCATGACGCGCTGCGAGCCCTTGCAGCCGCTGGCCAGCTTGCTCTCGGTCGGCTCGCCGTTCACGAGGAACTTGCTCGTGGCCGGCAGGTGGTTGGCGGCCCGCGCGCCATCGGAGCCCTTCTCCTCGCCGACGACGAACAGGAGGTCCACCCGCTCCTCGCCGTCGGCGACGAGGCGGTCCGCGGCCGCGAGCATCGCGGCGGCGATCCCCTTGGCGTCGCACGCCCCCCGGCCGCTCAGGCGATCACCGGCGAGCGTGGGGGGCACGAAGGGCGGCACGGTGTCGAGGTGCGTGGAGAAGGTGACCGCGCCGCGTCCACGCGACGCCCAGATGTTGCCGCGCCCCGGCGTGACTTCCTGCACGGTCACGTTCCATCCGCGCGCGACCAGCCAGCGCGAGGTGAAGTCCACCACCTTCCCTTCCTTGCCGGTCTGCGACTCGATGGCCAGCAGTTCGGCGGCAAGCGCGATCACGTCGGTCATGCGAGCAAAGTAAGTGCGATGGGTCACGGGTGGCAGCGTGGTGCGCAACGCAATATCGTGCAGCATGTCGCTCGCACTGCGCCGTTCCGCGATCGTGCCGCTCGCACGCGCGGTTCGACCCGTTCCCGCGGTCGCCGCCCTGCTTCTGGCTTCCGGCTGCAAGATCCAGGACGACGCCTCGTTCCGTCGGGCGACGGCCGACCGGCTACCGGCGGCGGCGTCGAGCGCACGCGCCGAGCCGGAGGGCGCGGAGGGGGCGATTCCCGAGGGCCCCATGGGGGCGTCCATCCGGCGCGGTCGCGCGATCATGCTCGCCACCCGGGACTCGCTGCCACGCAATGTCGGCAATGCGCTCCGGTGCGTCTCGTGCCACCTCGACGAGGGGAGCCGGCCGTACGCGATGCCGTGGACGGGCGTCATGGCGCGCTATCCGCAGTACCGGTCGCGCTCCGGCCAGGTGGAGACCGTCGAGGACCGCGTCAACGAGTGCTTCCGGCGCTCGCTCGCCGGCTCGGCCCTGCCGGTGGACGGGCCGGCCATGCGCGACATCGTGGCCTACCTGGCCCACCTCTCGCGCGGCGTGCCCGTCGGCACGCGCGTCACCGGCCAGGGGATCGACTCGGTGAAGGCCGCGGCGCGGGGCGACACCGCGAACGGGCGCGCGGTGTTCGCGGCGCAGTGCGCGCGTTGCCACGGGCCCAACGGCGAGGGCTCGGTCCTCGCGCCGCCCACGTGGGGGCGGAAGTCGTTCACCATCGGGGCGGGGATGGCGCGCTGGCGCGTGACGGCCGCGTTCGTGCGCCACAACATGCCCAACGACCGGCGCGAGTCGCTGTCCGATCAGGAAGCGATCGACGTCGCGAGCTACATCACCAGCCGGCCCCGGCCCGACCTGCGCGGCAAGGAACTCGACTGGCCGCGCGGCAACGCCCCCGATGACGCCGCGTATGCCACCAAGGGGGCCTCGGGCAGCCGGAATGCGCGGGCCTCGCGCCGTTGATACCTCACCACCCCTTCATCCCACTCATGTCCGAACCGACCGTCACTCCGCGCCGTGGCTTCCTGGGCCGCCTCTCGGCCTCGCTGCTCGCCGCGGGCGTCTTGCCGACCGCGCTCCGCGCCGCGCCGGCCGACCACGACGCCCCCCTGGCCGTGGACGAAGCGTGGCTCGACGCCCTCAACGGGAAGTACCGCCAGGTCTTCGACATCAAGTCGGCGGGTGAGGGCGGCAGCCCGCTGGCCCCGGTGCGCAACTTCCTGAACGCCTATCGCGACGCCTACGGGGTGAACGAGCGGGAGGTCAACGCCGTGGTGGGCTTTCATGGCGGCGCGGCGCAGTTCGCCTTCTCGGACGACGCGTGGCAGAAGTTCCGCTTCGGGCAGTCGCTCAACCTGATCGATCCGGCCACGCACATGCCGTACCTCAAGAATCCGGCGCTGGGGGCGGGCGCCGGTGACACGGGCATTCCCGCGCTCCAGGCGCGCGGCGTGACCTTCCTCGTGTGCAACAACTCCCTGATGCGGGTCGTCCGCGGCGTGGTCGCGGGCGGCTACGGCACCGAGGAATCCGTCAGGGCCGAGCTGACGGGCGCGCTGCTGCTCAAGGGCGTGATCATCGTTCCGGCCATGCAGGTGGCGCTCAACCGGTTGCAGATGCGCGGTGTTTCCTACGTGTCGGCCAGCTGAGGCTCGACGTCGTCCCACTCCGGAGCTCCCATGAACGAGAAGCAGATCCAGGCGCTGATCAAGAAGATCCAGTCCAAGCCGAAGAAGCAGGACGTGCGGCCGACCTACGATCCGACCCTCGAGGCCACGCGCCGCGAGGCGCCCACCGAGGAGTCGGAGGCGCGCTCGCAGTTCTTCAGCGAGATGAAGAAGCGGGAGTTCTAGCGCGCCCCGTGGGGCGCGCCGGAACTCCCTCGCGGCGCTCGCCGATCCTCCCGCCGTTCACACCGTGATCGCGAGCCCCCGGTAGATGCGGGCGCGATAGCGGCTGTCGTCCGTGTCGGGCAGTGGCGCGGAGGCAAGCAGCACGGCCCGCGCGAAGCGGTCGATCTCCTCCTCCTGCTCCCCCGCGTCGCGCGGCTCCTCGCTCCGCACGCGGCGAGTGAGGTTGACCTGGTTGACCGGCACGTGGAAGACGAGCCGCTCGTTCTCGACGCCGAGCGTGGCGGTGAGCGCGTGCAGCGTGGTCTTCACGAAGTTGGCCATCGCGAACTGCGCATGCGTCGCGCCGATCGGCACCTCGGGCGACGCGAGCACGAGCCGCGCATCCTCGAGCAGCGACACCTTCCGCGCGACGCGGAAGTGGTGCGTGAGGTTCCCCTCGATCAGCTCCGAGAAGCCCGCCGCGTCGAGGTGGTCGGCGCCGGCGATGCCGAACAGCGCCTTCGGAATGGGCGTGTACGGCATGCTGAGCACCGCCGACGGCCGCCCGTACTGCCGCAGCGCCTCGTCCATGCCCGCCTCGAGGTCGTCGCCCGTCACCTGGAGCCGCACGACGTCGGCGCCCGGCTCGCCGGCGAGGCGCGCCATGATCGCCTCGCCCGCCGCCGCCGTGCGCGTGAGCAGCACGATCCGCCCGACCTTGCAGGGGTCGAGGTAGAGCTGCGCCGCCTTCACGATGTGGTCGTGCAGGTGCTCGCCGAGCATCCAGACCGTCTGCCCCTGCATCTTGACGATGCGCTCGGGCTTCGCGCGGCCGAAGAGCTCGCGCTCGGTGATCGTCCGCTCCTGGTGCAGGCCGCCCGACGGCTGGAACGTCTCGCCGCTCACCGCCCGGTCGGCCATGAAGTACACGGTCGCGAGGGCCACCTCGGTCTCGGTCGGCATGTTGCGCAGGTGGAGCATGCCGAGCACCCCCTTGGAGATCTTCCCCGCCTCGGTCGCGATCTCGCTCGCCGACAGGAACGGTTCGACCGGCGCGGGCAGGGCCGCCACCCACGCCGCATCGCCGGCGGCGGTGGAGCCGTCGTCGAGGCGCAGCCCGGCGTTCCGGAGCCGGGCCAGCAGCTTCTCGGCGATCCGGCCGTCCATCACGAACCGGCCGCAGCTCGGCTCGTCGGGCGCCTGCGCCGCCTCGTGCTGCGCGCGCGCCGCGAACTCGTGGAGCGGCGCCGGCACGTCGTCGAGCGTCAGCCGGTGCGTCTCGTTGTGCGCGAGCATCGCCAGCAGGTCGGTCAGCGTCGCCCCCGCGCCCAGCGACCGCACCACCGCGGCATGCAGCTGGTTGAGCCGCTTGTTCTCGAGGATCAGGCGCCCGCGCCGCTCGAACAGACCGGGCTTCCCGCCGGTGCCGCGCAGGCGGTCGCCCGCCACGGGACCGGGCGCGATGGCGTTGATCTGGATCTCGGGGCCGACGAAGCGCGCGAGGTTCTCGGTGAGGGCGCGCTGCCCCGCCTTGGAAACCGCGTAGTCGGCGCGGTTGGGATACGGCACCGCGATGTACTTCTCGCCCCCGAAGTACGAGCTCACGTTCAGGATGTAGCCCGAGCCGCGCTGCTTCATGAGCGGCACGACCTTCTCGATGAGCGAGTAGTTGGACACGAGGTTGGCGTCGAGCGTCGTGCGCCACTGCGCGGGCGACATGTCCACCACCATCTGCTCGGCGCCCGCCACGCCGGCGTTGTTCACCAGGTAGTCGATGCTGCCGTACGCGGCGAGCGTCTCGCTCACGCAGCGGCGGAGGGCGGCCTCGTCGGCCACGTCCACGTCGGCGAGCACCTGCACGCGCGGCTACAGGTTGACCTGGTTGATCTTGCGGTGCGTGAACAGGAGCCGCGCGGCCTGCCCCGCCGCGAACGGCAGCCCCTCGTCCTCGGTGTTGGTCCAGCGCACGATCTGGTTCGACCACTCGACCGCGCGCCGCTCCCCGGCGCGCACCTGCACCTCGGTCTCGTCGCGCCAGACGCGGCAGAGTTCCTCCATCGCGGCGCGCAGCATGTCGCCGTAGTGGTTGCCCTGGCCGTCGTCGCCGTTCGACATGAACACCACGTGCAGGCGCTGGTCGGCCTGGCCGTGCACCTTCCAGAAGCGCGTCAGTTCGCGCGCGATCGCGATCGCGCCGCAGAGCTCCGTGCGCAGGAAGGCCGCCACGTCGCCGTCGCGGGCCTCGGCCAGCGGCTCGCGGAAGCGCCACGCGCCGAAGGCGGGCAGGATGATCGCGCCGCGGAGCGTCACCCCCTCCTGCCACCAGCCGTCGAGCGCCTCGGAGAGCGTGTCGGGGCGGTCGCGGTCGAACAGCACCGGGCGGATGCGCTGGTCGCGCTCCGTCTCCTCGAGCGCCTCGCGCGCCGCGCGCACCGACTCCTCGGTGCCCATGCCGAGCACCACCTGCGCCCCGCACCCCGCCTGCACGCGGGCGATCGTCAGCGCGTCTGCCACCTGGTCGCCGGCGGCGACGAGCACCGCGAGTCCGGTGCCGTCCACCGTGCGGAGTTCCGGGCGCGACACCCACGTCGAGCGCGACTCCTGCCGGACGGCCATGCCGTGCGTGACCTCGAAGTTGTGTCCGCTGATCGCCGCCGACTCATCCGAACCGAGGAAGACGATCGTGTTGGCGACGTCCTCGACCGTGGGGAAGGTGCGCTCCGGCGCGCCCCCGTCCTTCGAGCGCGCGAGCGCCATGAGGCCGAAGAACTCGTCCTTGGTCGTCCCCTCCTTCGCGTGGCGCAGCTTGTCCATCGCCGCGAAGACCGTGCGGATGCGCTCGCTCTCGATCGGGCCCGGGAAGACCGTGTTCACGCGGATGCCGCGCCCGCCCAGCTGGCCGGCGAGCTGCCGCGAGAAGGCGTTGAGCGCCGCCTTGGGCACCACGTACGCCGTGCGGCCGTAGTACTGCGTGCGCGAGAAGATGGTCGAGATGTTGATGATGCTCGCGCCCGGCTTGAGGTGCGGCAGCGTGGCGCGCACCACGTTCCACGAGAGGCCGAGCAGGTTGCCGGCGGCGGCGATGGCCGTCTCGGTGTCGGTGCTCCCCTGCGCGCGCAACAGTTCGAGCTCGTCGTGGGTGATCGGCACGTCCTCGAGCTTCTGCTTGGGCCCCGCCGATCCGGCGTTGTTGACCAGGACGTCGATGCGGCCCGCGAGCTCGATCGCGGTCTCGATGCCGGCGCGGACGTGCCCCGCGTCGCTGGCGTCGAACGGGACCACGATCAGGCGCGCCGTCCGCGCGCGCGTCGTCTTGATGAGGCGCGCGCGCACCTCGTCCAGCTTCGCGCGGTTCCGCCCCGACATGATGATCGTCGCCCCTTCCTCGAGGTAGCGCCGACAGAGCGTCTCGCCGATGTTGCCGGCCGCGCCCGTGATGAGTGCCACCTTGCCATCGAGGCGGCCGCGTCCCTTCCGCGCGCGCGCACTCGTCGCCGCGCGGGCCACCGTCGTCACCGGGTCCGCCTTCCGTTCGCGTGCCATGGTTCGCTCCTTGGGTCCGGTGCTCAGTGGGCCGACGGGGCGGCGGCGCCATCGTGCGCCGCGGCCGCCCAGGCCTGGAAGAGTTCGTCGCGCGTGCGGAGCCCCAGGGCCGGCAGCGCGTGATTGACGACGTACGTCGCGGCGGTGTGGCGGTTCTCCCACATCGCCTGGTGCGCCTCGGGCAGGTCGTGCCACGGCACCACGGCGGGCGGCGTCACCTCGAGCAGCCCGGCCGCGAGCATGTCGTTCATGCGCGTCACCTCGTAGGCGTTGCAGAGGTGCGTGCCGCGGATGCTCGCCGTCGGGCACAGGATCCGGCGCTGCCGCGTCCACACCTGCGGCGCGTAGAACGTGTAGCGGTGCCCGGCCATCTCCTCGAAGTAGACCACGCGTCCGGTGCCCGGCTTGACCAGCGTCGTCGAGACCGCCAGCGCGTCGTGCCCGGCCCGCTCGATGACGAGGTCCGGGTAACCGCGCGGGTTGTCGGCCGACCGCAGGTAGCGCCCGACGGCCGAGCCGAACGCCTTGATCGTGCGCTCCTGGAAGGCGCGCACCGCCTCCTTGAACGCCGCGGTCGCCTTGCGCACGTCGGGAAGCGGCGGCAGCGCGGTGGGCCACTCGAAGTCGTCGCCCTCCTTGCGCTCGATCTCCTCGATCGCGACCACGCCCTTGACCGCGTCGCCGAAGCCCAGCGACTGCACGAACTCGCGCTGCGCGATCGTGCGCGTGGCGACCACGAGGCGCGCCCCCGCCGCGCGCG
>JACQES010000231.1 GCA_016200495.1 Gemmatimonadota bacterium | reverse complement strand
GCCCCTCGCGACGCGGCCGCGTCGGTGAGCGCGGCCTCGAGCAGGCCCGGCGCCTCGCGACCGAGGATCGCCAGGGCGACGTCGTCGCCGTAGCCCGCGAGCCGCCCGCTCGCCTCGGGCGCGACGCGATCGGCGACGCGCCGCGCCTCGGCGTGCCACGCGGCGAGCCCCGCCCCGCTCGGCGCCGGGCCCGCCGGGCGCACCCAGGCGACCGCGGCCGGCGCCTCACGGGCGCGCAGGCGCGCCACCTCCTCGCCGACCGCGGCCCGCAGGCGGTCGCTGAGGAAGAGCCCCGTGCCGGGATGGCGTCCCTCGTCGAGCCGCCGGAGCCGCTCGGCGTCGAGGCGCACCGTGATGCGTGCGCGCAGCTCGGCCCCGACGATCGGCTTCGGGAGGAACTCGTCGGCGCCCGCCTCGAGCGCGCGCTGCCGCGTGCGCGCATCGGTCTGGGTCGAGAAGATGATGATCGGCAGCGTGGCGAAGGCCTCGACGCCGCGGACGGTGCGCGCCAGTGCGATGCCGTCGGCCTGCCCGAGGTTGATGTCGAGCAGCAGGAGCGACGGCCGCACTTGCTCGAGCTCCGGCACCAGGCGCAGCGGGTCGTCGAGCGTGTGCACCCGCATGCCCGATTCCTCGACGAGCACGCGCACGAGCGCGAGCACGTCAGGGTCGTCGTCGCACACGAGCACGGTCGCCCCCGCCCACGAGGTGCGCCCTGCCGCTCGCGTGACCATGTCGAAGACGGCCGTCGGATCGTCGGCGGCGTGCAGCACGCGCGCCCCGGGGAGTCGCGCGGCCCGGCGCACCTGCTCGGCGTCGCTGCCGTCCTCGAGCACGATGAGCGGCAGGCTCGACTGCCCCATCGCGTCGTGGACGGCGACGGCCGACCCGACCGTGGTCGCCACCACGTGCGGCGACGCGGCGCGCAGCTGCGCGGGGCTCCATTGTCCCTCGGGTTTCGCGAGCACGTCGTAGCCGCGGAGCCGCCCCTCCTCGACGAGCGCCGAGGCGAACGCCGGCGGCAGGTCCACCGCCAGCAGCCGTCGCGCCGCCGAGGGGGCCGGCGCCTCGGCCGGCGCCACCCCCTCGTCGAACGCGGCCTTGAGCGCCGCCACGTAGCGCGTGAGCATCGCCGCCCGCTCGGACGCCTCGAGCCGCGGATCGCCCGCCCAGCGCACCGCGCGCTCCTCCATCACGCCGCTCAACCGGCTCGCCTCGGCAAATCCGTAGCTCCCCGCGGTGCCGCGCACGCGGTGCAGCTCGCGCCGCACCGACTCCACGACCTCCGCGGCGTCGGGCTGCTCGCCCAGTCGCGCGGCGAGCGCCCGGAACGCCTCGAGCGTGTTGCCGATCGTGGCGCGATAGCGCTGGCGCAGCGCCTCGAGCGCCTGGGCGGCGGCGGCGGCCTTGGCGGGGTCGGTCATGACGCCGCTCGGACGGCGGCGGCCGCGGAGGCGCCGCGCGGGCCCGCGTAGGAAAAAGCTGGCCCCCGCGCGCCCGCGCCCGGTTTCCGCACCGCGGCCGCCACGTTATCGTGCCCGGGTCCCGATTCCCGACGGAGGGAACCGATGCGCGTGCTGTGCGCCGATGACGAGGAGGACATCCGCACCATCCTCGCCCTCGCCCTCTCGCTCGACCCGCAGATCCAGGCCGTGGTCGTCGATTCCGGCGAGGCCGCGCTCGCGCGCGCGCACGAGGGATGGGACGCGTTCCTGCTCGACGGCATGATGCCGCGCGTGGATGGATACGAGACCTGTCGCCGGCTCAAGGCCGATCCGGCGACGGCCACGATCCCGGTCGTGTTCCTGACCGCCAAGACCTCGCGCGACGAGGTCGCGGAGGCGCTCGCGCTGGGCGCCACCGGCTCGCTCGCCAAGCCCTTCGACCCGATGACGCTCGCCGGCGAGCTGCGACGCGTGCTCGGCCGCTGAGCGGCGACCACACGGCGCGCCCGCACGGCTAGAACACGACCTTCGCGCGCAGCGTCACGCCGCCCGCCCGGTAGTCCGTGGTCTGCGCGAACGGCGACGCCACGTTCGCGATCCAGAGCATCGCGCCCCACTCGGTGCCCGGCACGGGCCGGTACACCACCCCGGCCTGCGCGCGCTGCGCCGCCTTGGTGCTGCTGGCCGCGCCGCTCACGCGGATGGACTGCACCCCCAGTCCCGCCTCGCCGATCACGTTCCACCCGATGTCGCGCGGCAGCTCGCCGTGCACCACGAGCTCGGCCACGCCGAAGCGCTGCGGCGCGAAGTAGCCGTCGGGGAACGCGGTCGTGTCGTACGCGGTGATCCGCCCGTGCGCACCGACCCAGCTGCCACGCGTGAGCGCGTAGTGCAGCTGCCCGGTGAACTGCACGCGGCTGTTCGGAACCGAGCCGTTCGCCACCCTGGCCCACCCGAGCGTGCCGGCCATCGACAGGCGTCCGGGCAGCGTGACGCTCATGTCCCCCTCGACGCCATCGGTGCGGATCCGGCGCGTGATGAGCGGCGCGGTCTCGTCGAACGGGCCGCCCGCCACCGTCAGCCCCGCCACGATGCCCGACGCCACCGGTCCGCCCGCGTGCAGCGCGTACGAGAACGAGGCATCGGGTCGCGTGGGCGAGAGCGGCGTGCCCCCCGGCGGACCGGCGCCGCCGGGCCCGAGGAAGGAATCCTGGTTGTCGCCGAGGAGCGTGACGCCGAGCTCCGCCCGTACGGACCACGCCGTGCCGGAAGGCGTCCAGGTCGTCGCCGCACGCAGCGACGAGCTCGTGCCGGTGTACGCGCCCACCGTCGCGCGCCGCACCTGGCCCAGCACCGAGACGCGCCCCTGCCATGGCGGCGCTCACGGCGAGCGCGCGCGTGAGCGCGGCATCCGCCTCGCGCGCGCGCCCCTGCCAGCGCTCGACCTGCGCGAGCCCCGTCCATCCCTCGGGATCGGCGGGATACCTGACTGTCACCTCGGCCCACTGCACGCGCGCCGCCTCGAGGTCGCCGCGCCACGCGGTCACGCGCGCGAGTCCCTTGGCCGCCTCCGCGGGCAACCGCGCCTCGAGCTTCCGGTACTCGGCCGCCGCGTCGTCGAACCGCCCGTCCCAGCTCAACGTGCGGGCGAGCCCGGCGCGCGCCTCGTCATCGTCGGTGTGGCCGCCCAGCCACGCGCGATACGAGGCCGCCGACCCGCCGAGGTCGCCCGCCCACGCCTGCACCTGCGCGCGCAGCAGTACCGCGTCGCGCTCGGCGGGCTGCGCCGCCACCACCGAGTCGAGCAGCACGAGCGACGCCGCGTGCTGCGACGCCCACGCCAGCGTGCGCGCGCGTCCGACGGGTCCGGTCGCGTCCCGCGGCTCCAGCCGCTCGTAGCGCGTGAACCAGCGGAGCGCACTGTCGGTGCGCCCGGCCCACGCGAACACATTGGCGATGCGGAGCACCGCGCGCGGCGCGGCGGCGGAGTCGCGCACCAGTGCGGCCCGGTAGGCGGAGGCCGCGCTGTCCGTCTTGCCCGCCGCCCAGAGCGAGTCACCGCGCGCGAGCAGCGCGCCGACGTCCTGCGCCGTCGCGCCGCGCGCCGCCGCCAGGGAGAGCACGGTCGCCGCGAGCGCGCGCGACGCGTGCCTCACGACGTCCCGACTCCGCACGGCGGCGCGCGGCATCGCCTACTTGGCCGCCCAGTCCGTCGACAGCATCACCGTGCCCCACGCGATGGTCAGCACTCCCTTGGCGGCGTCGGCGGCGGGCACCAGCGTGATCTGCAGGCTCTCCACCGGCTCGGCGAGCGTGCGCGCCTTGAGATCCACCTTCACGAGGTCGGCCGCAGCGTCGTACTCCGTGCCCCACTCGCCTGTCTTCTTGTTCACGATCAGCTTCCACCCGGCCTTGGTCGGCAGCGTGAACAGCGTGTACTTCCCCTTGGGAACCGTCGCGCCGCCGAGCACGAGGTCCACGTCGGTGGAGAACTCGGTGGCCGAGTTCGCGCCGAGGCGCCACACCTCGTCGAGCTTCACGACGTCATGCATGATCTTCCGCCCGCGCGCATGCGGCTGCCCGTAGTCGATGCGCACCTTGAGCGGCGTGGGAGCAGGCTGCCCCTGCGCGCGCGGCGGCGCGAGCGTGACCTCGACCGTGGCCCGCGTGCTCGGCGCGGCCTTGAGCTGCGCGTGGAGCGACGGAACGGCGAGGATCGAGAGGGCCGAAAGGGCGACAGCGCGGCGCAGCAGCATGGCGGGGTGGGTGGCGTGGGGCCGTCGTGCCGACGGCGTGAACCGGTCGCCCGCGATCGCGGACGCCCATCGGAAAAGACGACCGAGCCCCCGTCGCGGTCAGCCTGCGACGTGGTCCGTGTGACGTGCCTTCGCGTGGTGCGGCAGCTTGGCCACCGGCTTCTTCGGGGCCAGGATCGTGCCACGGCAGGTCGGGGCGCCGCAGCGGCACGCGTAGCGCGCCTCGTCCTCGGCCGTCTCCGTCCCGTCGCGCTCGTAGCCGTAGTCGTACGACAGCTCCTCGCCGGCCGCAATGTCGCGCAGCGCCTCGATCCAGATGTGCGCGCCGTCGATCACGGCCTCGCAGTTCGGCGCGCACGAGTGGTTGATGTAGCGCGCGTCCGAGCCGCCCACCGCCCCGTCCACGACCGTGCGGCGGTTGAGCGTGAAGAGGAAGGTGTGGTGGCGCGCCATCGCGGCGTCGTCGTACCGGCTGTCGGCGACGGCGTGCGTGATGTGCTCGCCCGTGTACTCGATGATGCGCGTCCCCGCGGCGATCGCGACCTTCGCGAAGACGCCCCGCCCCTGGATCGCGGAGCGCCGGACGACATGCAGGACGGGGGCGGCCGGCGTGCGCGTGGCACGCGGCGTGGGACGGCTGCGAGTGCTGGTGCGCGTGCTGGTCATGCGCGAAAGCTAAACGCCTGACACGGCCGGATTCGGGACGTCGCCGCGGCTGCCGCG
>JACQES010000210.1 GCA_016200495.1 Gemmatimonadota bacterium | reverse complement strand
GGCTTCGCGCGCCAGGTCGCGGCCATCTCGGCCATCCAGAACACGCAGCTCACCAACCGCGGCGTCTTCGGCCTCGTCACGAACTACCAGCCGTACTCGTGGTTCACCAACCGGCTGACCCTCGGCGCCGACCTCATCCGCGACGAGCTCACCCGCTTCTTCCCGAAGAACGCCGTCGGCCAGTACTCCGGCGCGCAGAACGGCGGTGACAACACGCAGCAGCGCCTCGGCTTCGAGCGCTACACGCTCGACTACCTGGGCGACATCCGCGGCAACTGGGGCTCGCAGAACCAGTGGGAGACGCACGTCTCCTTCGGCGCACAGACCATCTCCACGCGCAACGAGTCGCTCCGCGCGCAGGGCCAGGGCTTCGTCGTGAACAGCAACAACACGATCGGCGCCGCCGCGGCCTCGTCGGGCAACCAGACCTACACCGAGCAGACGCAGTTCGGCCTCTTCGGCCAGGTGCAGGCGGCCTACAAGAACAAGCTGATCTTCACGTTCGCCGAGCGCGCCGACAAGTTCTCCTCGTTCGGCCGCCCGGATGACGCCTTCTACCTCCCGAAGGTCGGCGTCTCCTACGTCATTTCGGACGAGTCCTGGTTCCGGCTCCCCGGCATCTCGAACGCGCGTCTCCGCGCGTCGTGGGGCCAGACGGGCCGCTCGCCCAACGCGGGCGCCGCGCTCACGACGTACTCGTCGGCGCCGTTCGCCCTCACCTCCACCTCGACGGCTGCCGGTGCGGTGCCGCTCAACCCCGGCAACACGCAGCTCAAGGCCGAACGGGGCGAGGAGTACGAGATGGGGACCGACTTCGGCATCCTCAAGGATCGCGTGAACTTCGAGGTGACCTACTTCAAGAAGTCCTCGAAGGACCTGCTCCTCCAGGTGCCGCTGCCGCCGTCGCTCGGCTTCAACCAGGCCACGAGCAACCCGTTCCAGAACATCGGCTCCGTCGAGAACTCGGGCTTCGAGCTCGCGATCAACGCGCAGATGTACCGCTCGCCCAACTTCGCGTGGGACCTCCGCGCGTCGATGAACACGCTCGACAACAAGGTCACCGACCTCGGCGTCGTCGCGCCGTTCTTCACCGGCAACGTCGGGCAGGTCAAGACCGGGCTCCCGATCGGCGCGCAGGTGTCGAAGCGGATCCTCACGATCGACACGGTCGCCAAGACGGTCCTCGTCGACTCGGCCTTCAGCATGATCAACAAGCCCCTCCCGGGCTTCGAGGCCGCGCTGTTCAACAGCATCCGCATCGGCAAGTACATCACCGTCACGGCGTCCATCGACACCAAGCGTGACTTCGGCATCTACAACCTCACGGACTTCTTCCGTGAAACGCAGCTCGTGCGCTCGAACCGTCGCCTCGACCCCACGGTCCTGACGACCTACGAGAAGCTGCGCCGCTATGGCTCGCCCACCGGCGCCGCGTTCCAGGTGCTGGGTGGCGGCACGGACAACGTCAACAACGTCCGCGAGGCGTACATCCAGGCAGGCGACTTCGTCCGCTTCCGCGAACTCGCGGTCGCGTTCCAGCTGCCGACGGCGTGGGCCCGCAAGATCCGCGCGTCGGGTGGCTCGTTCACGGTGGCCGCGAACAACCTGGCCGTCTGGACCGATTACCAGGGGGCCGACCCCGAGGTGATCACCAACATCGCCAGCCAGTTCGACCGCTCCGACTTCCTCACGATGCCGACGCCCAAGCGGGTCACCTTCCGCTTCAACCTTCAGTACTAAGGGACGCATGCTGACGCATACTCATATCATGCTCCCCCGCCTGCGCCGACTCGGCGCCGCTGCGCTGCTCGCGGCCTCGGCGGGATGCACCGAATTCCTCACGGTACCGAACCCGACCGTGATCGATGCGGCGACGATCAACCCGGTGAGCGATGCCCCCACGCTCGCCAACTCGGCGCAGCAGAACTTCGCGACCTCGTTCGGGCTGTGGTCCATGTACGGCGCGTGGTTCACCGGCGAGTCCGTCGTCGCCGAGACCTTCCCGACGCGCAACGAGTTCGCGCTGCGGGGCATCGTCCCCCAGAACGGCAGCCTCAACGCCGACGTCTGGGCGCCGCTCAGCACCGCCATCGCCACCGCGCGCACGGTCATGGGCCTCGCCCTGCCGACGCCGGCGACGAACCCGCAGCGCCTGCAGGCGGCGTTCATCGCCGCCTACTCGTTCGAACTGATGGCCGAGAGCTTCTGCCAGGGCACCGTGTCCCTGGGTCCGCAGACCCCGGGGCCCAAGCTCACGGTGCAGAACATGCTCGACTCGGCCATCGCGAACTTCACGATCGCCATCACGATCGGGCAGGCCATCAACACCGCCTCCTCGCTCTCGTACGCGAACGCGGCGCTCGTCGGCCGTGCCCGCGCGAACCTGCAGCGTGGCAACACGGCCGCGGCGGTGACGGACGCCAACGCGGTCCCGGCGGGCTTCGTGTTCAACCTCAACTACGTGGACGACCTGGCGAACCGCGGGCGCCTGGCCAACACGTTCTGGCAGTTCACCCGCGACCGTGGTTCGATTTCGGTCGACACGGCGTGGCGGCACAGCGTCGGCGGCGTGACCACGGCGGATCCGCGCGTGCCGTGGCAGGATGGCGCGACGATGACGCCGTCGCTGTCGGCGCAGGACGCCAACGCCGGCACCTTCTACGTCCAGCTCAAGTTCAACGGCTATGGCGTGCCGGTGCGGCTCGCCAGCAAGCTCGAGGCGGACTACATCGTCGCCGAGGCGAGCCAGAACATCAACACGATCGCCACGTTCATCAACACGCGCCGCACGGCGTTCGCGCGGCCGGCCTACGTCGCGCCGGCCACGCTGGCGACCGCCATCCGCGACCTCATGACGGAGAAGGGCTTCGACTTCTTCCTCGAGGGGCACCGGATGGGCGACATGCAGCGCAACGGCGTCGCCGCGATCGCCGGCATGCCGGTGACCGGCAACACGTACCTCAAGAGCGGCTTCCCGGCCATCGGGTCGCAGACCTGCTTCCCGGTGCCGTTCGCCGAGACCAGCACGAACCCGAACTTCCCGTGAGTCCAGCACGGACGCAGTAGATCGTGCACGAGTCTGGGGCCCGGCGCTGTCAGCCGGGCCCCTTGCTTTCGTGGGAGGATCAGCGGGATCTCGCATGTCCGGATTGCGTGGCGAAGAGTGGAACGCCAGGCGCCGCCCGAGTCACGGATGATGCGTCGCGCGCGGGCCGCACCGAGCGCTGCCGACGGCGTGTCGTGCGCACCATCGACCCGCCGGGGGGACGCGCGCCGGGCGCATCACCCCACGGTCCGCCGACCACCCCTGGGCGGGCACCTCGACTTCGCTCGTCGTGCATGGGGTCAGGGTCGCGCGGCGCGACCCGCAATCGGCATGGCGCCGATTCGAT
>JACQES010000192.1 GCA_016200495.1 Gemmatimonadota bacterium | reverse complement strand
GGCGTCGTGCGGAAAGAGGATGCCCGTGACCCCGGCGATGACGGACTCGCGGAAGCCGACCTGGTCGGGGGCTGCGACGCGCGCCCCGCACGCCGCGGCCTCCGCGGCCACCATGCCGAACCCCTCGGTGCGCGACGTCATGAGCACCACGCCCCCCGTGGCGGCCACGTCGCGGTAGAAGGCCGGCATCGCGTCCGCCGGCACGCGCGCCCACCGCTCGACGTCCACGCGCTCGACCGGCAGCCCCGCGAGCTTCTCCCAGTTCCCCTCGTGCGGGTCGGCCACCCAGACGCGCACGCCGTGTGCGGCGAGGCGCCGGGCGATGCGCGTGAAGCGCGGGAAGTCCTTCTCGACCGCCGTGGTGCGCCCGACGAACGCCACCACCGGGGCCCCGCCATCCGCGGCCGCGGGCGGGACGAAGCGTTCGGCATCGATGGCGTTGCGCACGACGTCAATCCGGAGGTCGGTGTACGGCTGGTTGAGGCGCGCCGTCCCCTCGGAGATGGCGGTGTACCCGTAACAGGTGGCGCGCTGCCACCAGTCGGCGAGCGCACCGTGGCCGGTGACGACGACCTTCGCGGCGCCGGCGATCCGCGCCACCAGCGGCGCGGCCGGGTCGGACGAGGTCAGGTGGACGACGTCCACGTCACCCCGGTCGAGCCGCCTGGCCAGTCGTCCCACCGACCCGAGGGAGGCCCGGCCGGTCGCCGCGAATTCCGGAAACCGGGCCGAGCCCTCGCAGAACCAGTACTCGTTGTCGATGCCACGCTCGTCCAGTCCGCGCCCGTGGAGCTGCATGATGCTCGAGACACCCCCCGTGTCGCAGAGGTGCCGGAACTGCAGGACGCGCATGACGGGGCGCGACGCGCGCCCTCAGGCGGGCAGGTCGGACGCGGACAGGAGGGGACCCATGGCCACGACGATCTGGCGCGGCCCTTCGAACGTGTCGCGCGCGTGCGTCACGAGGAGGTTGTCGCACATGATCATGTCGCCCTT
The DNA here is from genome assembly GCA_016200495.1 of Gemmatimonadota bacterium. Taxonomy (GTDB): domain Bacteria; phylum Gemmatimonadota; class Gemmatimonadetes; order Gemmatimonadales; family Gemmatimonadaceae; genus JACPPC01. The sequence continues at coordinate 14,185 of JACQES010000192.1, read as the reverse complement.
CTGCCACTTGAAGCGCACGGCGATCTTCTCGAACGCCTCGCCCAGGTGCTGCATCACCTCGTCGGGGATCGGCGTGCCGTCGCCGTAGTACACGTTGCGCGGCAGGTCCTGCTCGTCGAACAGCGCGCGCAGCCCCTCGCGGGTGTCCTCGTCCACGCAGTAGATGTGGTGGATCTGCACCTGGTTGAAGAACATCTCTTCCTTCGTGTCCGGGTGCTTGGCGGTGCCGCGCGTGCGGTTGATGACGCGCAGGCCACCGTCGGCCTTCCACTCGAAGTCGGAGCCCGCATCGCGGCAGGCCTGCTCGACCTTCGCCTTGTCGGTCGTGTGGAAGAACTCCTCCCACGTCGGGTCGACGCCCTTGGAGAAGTTGCGGACGTACATGAGCCCCTTGGTGCGGAAGGCCTCGACGACCGCCGGGTCGATGACCGTGAGGGCCTTGCGCGTGTCGAACACCGGCGTGCAGCCGCCGACCTTGGCCGGGGTGACGCAGTGGAACGCCATCCGCTTCGGGAACGAGGGCAGGTGCGCGCTCTCGTTGTGGTACAGGATCATCTGGTCCGGCGGATATGGCGTGGACTCGTAGATCTTCTCGCCGGCCGCGTTGCGCGGCAGGTCGCCGTAGTCGGCGAACAGCTCGCCGTAGACCGCCTTGGCCGCGCGCTCGAAGTCCGCCGGCGACGGCAGGTCCCAGTTGCGGAAGAGGATCGCCCCGTGGTGCAGCAGCTTCGCCTCGATCCAGGCCCGGTTGGCGAGGTTCCATTCCGCGAGCACCAGGCCGGGCTGGGTCGGCTCCACGATCAGCGGCAACGGCTGGTCGGGGGCCGTCGTGTACGTGCGGACGCCGGCGGGGGTGCTCGTGGTCGGGTCGATGGCGAGGGTCATGGGCTGCATCCGGGAAAATGTCTGACAGGCGGCCGGCGGAGCGTCATCGAATCCCGCGCCCGACGTCCCCGCAAGGTGATTGCGACACAACTACATACGCCAGATTCGGGCCATTCGTCACGCCTGCCTAGTATCGGCGCGTGCACGGGGCCCGCTGCACGGCGGAAACCGCGCGTTAACTTGTTCGCAACCTAAGACTCCAAGCCCGCTTCGGCTACTGGAATGTTTCGCCTCACTCCGGGGGGCGCAACCGCCGATATGGGCAGCAGTTGCCTCACCGTGCCTCACCGTGCCTCACCGCGTCCACACCCTGTTGCACCCCTCCCGCAGTTCGTGCCAGCCGTGAGCGCTCCGCTCCCCGTCCAGACCGCCGCACCGACGATCGTCGTCACGACGCTCCCGCCGGAGCGGCAGCGCACCGTGCTCGGCGATTTTCGGGAGATCATCCACGACTTCGCCGGCGCCCGCGACCTGCTGCGCCAGCTCGTGCGCCGCGATATCACCATCCGCTACAAGCAGGCCTTCTTCGGCTTCGCCTGGGCGGTGCTCGTGCCAATGGTCGTGGTCGCCGCGGGGCTCACCGTCCGCGTGGCCATGGCCCACGCCGCGGGGCGCACGCTCAACTTCCACCAGATGGCCGGGATCGCCGTCAAGTCGGTCCCGTGGGCCTTCTTCGTGGGGTGCGTGAACACCACGACGCCGAGCCTGCTGGCCAACCTGTCGCTCGTGACCAAGATCCACTTCCCGCGCGAGGTGCTCCCCCTCTCCGCGGTGATCGCCCAGACCTTCGACTCGGCCATCGGCTTCGGCATCGCGATCCTCGTCGTCCCCTTCCTCGGGGTCCACTTCTCGTGGGCCGCCCTCTGGGCCCCCGTGCTGCTGGTGCTGCTCTGGGTGTTCGCGTTCGCGATGGGGCTCGTGCTCAGCTGCGCCAACCTGTTCTTCCGCGACGTGAAGTACCTGGTCCAGGTCTTCCTCACCTTCGGCATCTTCGTCACCCCGGTGCTGCTCGACGCGCCCATGTACGGCCGGATCGGGATGAACGTGCTCATGCTCAACCCGGTCGCGCCGATCCTCGAGGGGCTCCGCCTCTCGATCGTCGAGAACCACAACCTCCTCGAGCCCCTCGCCGCCCCGGCCGGGTTCGACTTCTGGGGTCCGGGCCGGCTGGTGTACTGCGCCGTGTGGGCGTTCGGCCTGCTCGCGGTGGCCCTCCTCGTCTTCCACCGCGCCGAAGAGCGCTTCGCCGAGATCGCGTGAGGAGACCGGCGTGAGCGACCACCCTGGACGGATGGTGTTCGACCGCGTGTGGAAGAAGTTCCACCGCGGTGCGGTGCACGACAGCCTCCGCGACCTGATCCCCGCCATGGTGGGGCGCATCCTCGGCCGCGCCCGCCCCGAGGACGTCGGCCTCTCCGATGGCGACTTCTGGGCGGTGCGCGACCTCTCGTTCGAGGTGGGGCCGGGCCAGTGCCTCGGCATCATCGGGCCCAACGGCTCGGGCAAGTCCACGACGCTCAAGCTGCTCACGCGCATCTACGCCCCGACGCGCGGGCAGACGGCGATCTTCGGGCGCGTCGGCACCCTGATCGAGATTTCCGCCGGCTTTCACGGCGACCTGACGGGACGCGAGAACGTCTTCCTGCAGGGCTCGATCATGGGGATGCGGATCAAGGAGGTGGCGCGGAAGTTCGACGAGATCGTCGAGTTCTCCGGCATCTCCGAGTTCATCGACACGCCGGTCAAGCGCTACTCGAGCGGCATGAACGCCCGCTTGGGGTTCTCGATCGCCGCGCACCTCGAGCCCGACGTGCTCGTGATCGACGAGGTGCTCGCCGTCGGCGACCTCTCGTTCCAGCAGAAGGCGTTCGGCCGGATCCGCGACATGACGCGGAGCGGCATCCCGGTGATCATGGTGTCGCACCAGCTGGAGCGCGTGGCCGAGCTCTGCTCGCACGTGCTCGTGCTGCGGCGCGGCGAGGTGGTGGCGCAGGGCGAGGCGACGGACGCGATCGCGGCCTACGTGCAGCAGCAGGGCACGGAGGCCCCGGCCCTCGAGGGGGGCCCCGTGCGCTTCGATACGCTCAAGATGCATTCCGACCTCCCCGTCAACTCGGGCGCCATGTTCGGCGTCCGGCTCGAGGGGGCGATCGTCGGCGAGATCACGGAGCGCATCGACCCGCTGGTGCTGCGCATCCGCTCCCTCCGCAGCGGGCAGATCCTCTACATCGTGGGGTCCGTGGCCCTGGGGGTGGAGGTGCCGAAGACAGGCGCCTTTGCCGCCGACCTGACCTTCCAGGCGAACGTGCCGGCCGGGAACTATCTCGTCGAGGTCGTCGCGGTGGATATCTTCGGGAACAAGGAACTCTCGAGCGCGCCGCCGGCCCTGTTCCGCGTCGTCGAGCCCACCACCTTCCGCGGCACCGTCCAGATGAACCCGACCGTCCAGCTCGTGGCCAAGTAGCCGTGCTCGGCCTGGCCGGCTGGTTCCTGTTCACCTGCCTCGCCGCGATCAGCGGCGCGGTGACGGCGAAGACGGCCGCGGCGTTCTACGCGCAGCTCGAGAAGCCCCGCTGGGCGCCGCCGGCCTAGGCGTTCGGGCCCACGTGGAGCGTGCTGTACACGATGATGTCCATCGCGGCGTGGACGGTGTGGCGCGACCACGGGTTCGGCGGCGCCACGTTCGCACTGGGGTGCTACGTGGTGCAGCTCGCGCTCAACGCGCTCTGGAGCTGGCTCTTCTTCGTGAAGCGCACCGGCCGCTGGGCCACGTACGAGGCGGCGATGCTCTGGATCGGCGTGGCCACCACGCTCGTGGCGTTCTGGGAGCGGAACCCATCGGCGGGGATCCTGTTCATCCCGTACCTCGCGTGGGTCTCGGTCGCGACGGCGCTCGCCGCGAGCGTGTGGCGCCGCAACCCGACGCTGCTCGGCGAGTCGTAGGCGCGACGGGCCGGCACGCGGCGCATCACTGCCGCTCGTCCGTGGCAAGACCGTCTCCTTGCGACGCGTCCGTGTCGAGACCATCTCCCTGCGACGCGTCCGTCGCGAGACCCTCTCCCTGCGACGCGCCTGTCGCCAGACCGCCGCGTTACTTGCTCCCCTTCCGCGGCGACCGCCCGGTCGCGAGGAAGTCGGCGAGCGGCGCGTCGCCCAGCAACACGATCGCCGCCTCGATGATCGGCGAGAAGCCGTTGGCGCCATTGCTCGCGAGGATCCAGGCCTCGCCCGTCTTCGGGCGCCGGATGACCATCGCGCGCTCGCCGCGGTCCACCCCCGTGTGCCAGTACATGCGCTCACCCGGATACTCGAGCACGGCCCAGCCGAGGCCGTAGCCCACGCGGGTCGGGCACCGGCGACCGGGAGCGGGCGGACACTGCGAGCCGGGGCTCGCGTCCACGACGTTCAGCGAGTCGCGCAGGCGCGTGCGCGGCGCATCGGCCAGCGCCGGGGAAGAGATCGCGGCGAGGAAGCGCGCGGCGTCGCCGATGGTCCAGTGCAGGTCGTCGGCGGCATTGCCGCTGTCGGCGAACGAGCGCGGCAGCCACTGGTCGTTGCCGTCGTGGGGTTGCGCGGCCAGCGCGCGCCAGGCGACGGGCGGCGCGAAGGCCGTGGCGTGCATGCCGGCGGGTCCGAAGAGCACGCGCTGCGCCATCGCGTCCAGCGACTGATGCGTGGCCGCCTGCGCGTAGCGCCGCAGGTACTCGTACCCCTCGCCGGAGTAGTGGAAGCCCTGCCCCGGCTCGGCGATGAAGCGCAGCGTGCCGGCCGTCTCGTAACGCCAGTTGGGTAGGCCCATGCGGTGGCTCAGCGCCAGACGCGGCGTCAGCGTGCGCACGCGCGCGTCGCCGGCGAGGTCGCGGTCCACGTAGGCGGGCGCCATCGGCGCGTCGAGCGCGAACGCCCCCTCATCCACGAGCCGCAGCATCACCTCGGCGAACACCGGCTTGGTGACCGAGGCGACGTTCCACAGCGTGGTGGGCCCGGCCGGCACGCCAGGCGCGGCCTCGCCCCACGTGCGCGTCCACTGCACGCTACCGTCCCTGGCGTACCCGACCGCCAGCGCGGGGGTCGGCCAGTCGGCGAGCCAGCCGGGCACGCGCGCGTCGAGCGAGTCGAGCGCGGGCGAGTGGACGGAGGCGAGGGCGCGATCGTCGGTGGGCGTGGCCGCGCGCGGATGCGCGCAGGCGGCAGCGAGCAGCAGGAGAGTGGCGCGCACGGTGCACGCGCGTCTTTCGTGCAGGTGGCGATTCGGCATGGCGCCCATACGGCGCCCGGCCATGTGCTGTTTCGCCCCGATCAGCTGCCCAGGATGCGCGACGCCTGCGCCTGCACCGACTTGGCGAGCACCTGTTCGCTGAAGCCGCACAGGAAGCCCACGAGCGTGGCGATCACCGGCGAGGTCAGCACGTCGGCGGTGCTCACGCTGCCGATGGTGACCTTCGCGGCGCCGGCGTGGAAGAGCAGCGCCATGACCGCCGTGAGCACGAACGCGAACGCGAGGCGCATGCCCGGCGAGAGGTAGTCGCGCTCCGGCATCGTGAGGTCGTCGAACGTGTACTGCGCCTTGCGTGCACCGAAGCTGACCCACACGCCGGCCGCACACGCCGCGAGCAGCAGCCCCAGGTTGCCGATCAGCATGGTGGAATCGACCGGCGGCGCGGCGCCCGCGGCGCCGGTCGCGCTCGGCGCCGCACCGGACAGGTGGGCGCCCAGCCCCACAAGCAGCGGCAGTGCCCCGCCCTTCACGCACGCCGCCGCGAGCCGGCGCATGTGCCCCTGCTTCCGCACCGGCGCCTCGCGGTCGAGGATCTCCTGCCGCACGTCGTCGAGCGAGCGCTTCGCGAGTGCCGTCTGCGGCTTCTCCCCCGTCAGTCCCACCTGCGCGAGCTTCTCGATCTGCGTCAGCCTGGCCGCGAAGGCGGCGGCGTAGCCGGCGCGCCGGTCGTCCGGCGTGTCGGGCGCGAGGTACAGCGTGCGCAGGCCCGACAGCGTCCGGTCCACGGCCTGCACGAGCTGGTCCTCGGCGTCGCTCGACGCCTGGCCCGGAATCGGCCGCATCACCACGTCGGTGCGGGCCTCGTTCGCGCTCACGGTCCACGCGCCCATGTTCAGCCCTGGGTGAAGGGGCGCCCGCAGGCCGGGCACACGTTGAGCGCCGGCTCGATGCCGCGCGACGGCGCGGGGCCCGCCAGCGCGGTCAGTTCCGCGAGGAGGGCGGCGTCATCGGCGGTGCGCGACGATTGCCGTTCGAGGCGCATGCGGAGCGAGTCGAGCTGGGGAGTCAGCATCGGAGGCGTGGGCGTGCAGGGCCGCGTGGCCGCGCGCGTGAAGGAGGCCGTCTGGAGGAGGAGTGTGCGGAAGGGAGCGCTCGGACGCTAGGGGCGCGCGCCGCGTGCGCACTCGGCGGCGTGCTTCGCGGCGTCGGCGTCGGTCTCGCGCAGGAGCCGGACGTGCTGTCCCGGCGACAGGCAGGCGCGCGTGAGCTTCGGGATCTCGGGCGCGAGCGCCTCCCACGTCAGCGGCCAGATGCGCGCCACGGCGTCGTCGCCCGCCGACACCGCGCGCTTCCCGTCGGGGAGGATCGCCGCGAAGGTCACCCGCGCGAGGTGTCCGCGATACACCAGCGCCGTGCCCGTGCCATCCCGCCGCGAGAGCCGCACCGTGCTGTCGGCCGAGGCCGTCACGACGGTCTGCCCGTCGGGACTGAACTTCGCGCTCAGCACGGCGCCGGTGTGCCCCTGAATCGAGATCACGCGCGTCGTGTCGGCGAGCGACCAGACGCGCGCGGTACGGTCATCGCTGCCGGAGAGGAGCCACGCGCCGTCGCGCGAGAACTGGACGTCGTTGACGCGATCGGTGTGCACCGTGCGCTTCGGTCCCACCGGCTTCCCGTCGGCGTCGAAGATCCGGACGGCGCCCAGCAGCGCCCCCACGGCCACGTGCCGGTTGTCCGGGCTCCATGCGACGACGTGCGGCAGGTCGCCGTCGAGCTCCAGCGGTCGCGCCGGGCCCGATCCGTCGCGGGACAGGATCCGCGCGCCATCCTCGGTGGCGACGACGAGGCGACGTCCGTCGGGACTGACGGCCGCGTCGACGAACTCCCCGCCGCCGAGCGCGATCGCCTCGAGCGGAGGCCCCGAGTCCACCGGCCAGACGAGGGCGGGGCGCGAGTTGAAGGAGGCCAGCAGCGAGCGGCCGCCGTCGGTCCATCGCATGTGCGGCGGACGCTCCTGCGCGCGGGCCATCAGCGCCTCCAGCGTCTCCTCCTTGAGCGTGAACGGATTCCGCCGCGGCACGTACGCGATCGAGTCCGAGGCGATGTCCCACACCAGCGCTCGCAGCGTCGCCGGCAGCGTGATCGCGAGCCGCCGTCCCGCGGGGTCCAGCTCGGCGCGCACGACGCGGGACGGGAGCAGCCGCAGGTGCGTACCGCTCGCGCCGCCCACCTCCCACAGCCGCGCGCCGCCATCGCCATGCGCCGTCAGCACCGACTTGCCATCGGGACTGAAGAAGGCGGAACGGACCCCGCCAGCCGCGCCGCGCAGGATGCGGGACGCCACGGGACCGTCAATGGCCCAGAGGCGGGTGGTGCCATCCTCGGCGGCCGACAGCAGGTACGGCGCGTTGGGGGCGAAGGCCACCCTCGTGACGTTGCCGTCGTGCCCGATCAGCGTCTCGATCGGGGCGCCGCCTTCCGGCCGCCACAGCCGCACGGTGCGGTCGGTCGAGCCGGTCGCGATCATCCGCCGGTTCTTGCGCCACGCGACGGACATGATCGTCTGCACGGCGTCCATCTTCGTGAGCAGGTCGTCCTTGCGGCCGCGCGCGGGATCCAGCACCGCCGTGCGCCTGCCGGTCTGGGCATTCCAGACGATCGCGGTGCCATCGGCCGAGCCGGTGACGAGTTCCTGGCCATCGGGACTGAACGCGGCGGACGTCACCCGGTCGCGGTGGCAGCAGAATCGCACCAGCACGCGGCCGTCGAGCGACCACGCCACCGCCGAGCTGTCGGCGGAGGTGGTCAGCACGCGCGCGCCATCGGCACTGAACTGGATGCGCGTGATCGCGCCTCGATGTCCCTGCATCACGACGAGGCGTGCGCCGCTGTCCGCCGACCACAGGGCCGCGGTGTTGTCGCTCCGCGAGCCGCCGATCAGCGCGCCATCGGGGCTCCACGCGATCGACCGCACGGCAACGCCCGATGCGAGCACCAGCGGCCGGTCAGTCCCCGTGCGCGGCCAGACGCGGATGGTGCCATCCGTGGACGCCGTTGCGACGCGGTCGCCGGCGGGGTTCCACGCCGCGTCCACGATCGCCTTGGTGTGACCGGCGAGCACGACGGGGGCGGAGTCGCCCTGCACGGGCCAGATCCGCGCGGTGCCGTCGGCCGAGGCCGTCAGCACGGACTTCCCGTCGGGACTGAACCAGGCCCCGGCGAGCGCCTCGGTGTGGCCGCGGAACTCGGTGATCGGCACCGGGCGCGCGAGCACGTCGAGTGCGGCCTGGACGCCACCCTCGGGTTCTTCCGACTCGCCCGCCACGTGACCCAGCATCAGGGCGGCCTCCAGCGGATCGCTCTGCCGCGACGCGGCCGCGACGACCGCCCCCACCTGAACCCGATGCGCTTCGGCCTTGGCCCGTTGTCCCTGCGTCCACGCGAGCCCGCCCGCGAACACGACGAGGGCGCCCGCGGCCGCGAAGCCCAGTCGCACCCGCCGCCGCACGCGCGCCGCCTCGCGCACGGCCTCGCGACTCGCCGCGAGCACCTTCTGCTCGAGCGCGCTCAGCGTGCGGAGCGTGGGCAGCGCCCGCTCGACCATCGCCACGTCCTGCGGGTCGAGCAGCCGCTCGTTGCCGTCTTCCCACTGCCCGGCGCGCTCCTCGAGGGCGCGGATCGCGCGCTGGACCGGACGAATGGATCGCGTCGCGAGCCGGCGCGCGTAGCCGGCCAGCGTGTCGTGCGCCAGGCGCGTCATCCCCATCCCGTCGCTGCCCGCCGGGGCGTCGGCCTCGGGCGCGTTCGCCATGAGCCGCGCATCGATCGCGAAGGCGATGATGCGGGCCACCGTCGGTTGCAGCGCCGCCGGCCATCGCGCGCTCCGGTCGGCGCTGGCGCGCGTGCGCGAGGCATCGCCGAGCGAGCTGGCGTGGTACGCGAGCACGTCGAGCGCGAGGCCCGACTCCACCGGCGCGCCCAGCGCCGTGCGCATGCGCTCCAGCTGCTGGTCCACGAAGTCCGAGAGGAGCGCCCCCTCCTTCACGAGCGCGCGATACAACTCGGCCGTGAAGGTCGGGGCGCCCGGCACGGCCTTGGCACGCTCCCACATCTTGGTGAGCAGCACCTGCAGCGTCGGCGCGATCGCCGACTTGGCGTCGGTGACGAGGTCGCCGGCGATCTCGGCCGCGAGTCCCGCCTCGAACTCGGGAATCACGAGCCCGAAGTGCGCCGCGAGCGCCGGGTCGCGCGCGACGCCGACGATGGCCTCGACGATGCCGCGCTCCTCGAGCCGGTCGAGGAAGATGTCGGTGAAGGCGAGGCGCGCCTCGTTGAGCTGGCTCTCGACCTCGGCCAGCCACTCCTTGCGGAAGCCCAGGACAATCGAGCCCTCCACCGCGCCGGGATGCTCGGGATCGTCGAAGAGCTGCTTGAGCGCGCGCATCAGCTCGCGCAGTTCCCCCTTGCCGTCGCGCCGAGCGTCGGAGATGGCCTCCTCGACCTGGTCGAGGATGAGCGTGAACGGGCGGCCCGGCGTCTCGCGCGCCTTCCACGCGGCCACCAGGTCGGCGTGGTCAACGTCGGTGAGGCGCACGGTGCCGGTCGGGCGCGCGGGAGCGGCCGGTGTGGCGATCACGGGCATCCCGCGCGAGGGGGTCTCCAGCGGGCTGCGGGATGGGTTGGCGGGAGCAGCAGCCTGCGTTGCACCGCCCGGCGCCGCACTCGACGATCCCCCCGCCACCACCGCAAACGTCCCCGTCGCGCTCACCGGCGACAGCGGGGCGAGTCCCAGCGCCCCGCGCACTGTGTCGAGCAGCGTGAGTGCGGCGTTGCGACGGATGTAGGTGACACTGCGCGAGACCTCGAGGCGCGGCAGCAGCCCCGCGTCAAGCAGGCTCGACTTCCCCGCCCCGCTCACGCCGTGCAGCAGCACGACGCGCTTGGCGCCGCCCGCCTCGATCGCGTCGTAGAGCGCCCGCGTCTCGCGCCGGCGGCCGAAGAAGATGGCGGCGTGCTCGGCCGTGAACGGGAGCAGGTGGCGATACGGGGCCTCGGGCAGCGGGCGCGGCGCCGGCTCGCTCACCCCCCACAGCGGGTCATCCAGCGCGACGGCCAGACTCCACTGCTCCGCGCGCTTGGACCCCTCGCGCACGTGCAGGGCCCAGGGCCAGTCGCCCTCCGGGCGCACGATGCTGGCGTCGCCGAACGACCGCGTGCGCGCCTGGTCGCGCAGCGCGAGGTTGGTCTTGACCGCCGCCGCCGCCGTGTCGAACGCCTGGCGCAGCGTGCGCCCGTTCACCAGCTCCTTGTAGAAGCGCGACGAGAACTCCGTCGCCACCGCGTCGGAGATCTCGTGCTCGGTGGCGATCACGGCCGGCACGCCGGCGCCGAGCAGCAGGTCCACGTGGCCGCGCGTGGAGCAGGCGTTGAGGAACACGCACCCGAGCCCCGGATGCTGCGCCAGGAACTCCGCCAGGCCATCGGCCGTGGCGATTTCGGGAGCGCCGGACGCCGTCTCCATCACGAGCGCGTCGCCTCGGGCGTGGCCGGCGAAGTGCAGCAGGGCGATCCGCCCTTGGTACTCGGCCTTCTGCAGCAGGTCGAGGAACGAGGCGATGGAGGTTTCCGCGCTCGGCACCAGCTCCCAGCGCGGCGGGGTCGCCGCGTCGCCCAGCACGCCGTGGAGGCGCTGGAACTCCGCGTCGAGCGCCGGCAGGTGCCGGTCGGGGTCGACCGCGTTGTTCGCGAAGGCGAGAATGAAGACCGGAGCGGGCATGTCGAGTGGCGGGGGCGAGGGATGAAGGCCGACGTTGGCCGTGCGCGGCACGCGTCGCTCGCTCCGTCCGTCGAGTGGGCAACCTCGCGGCATCACGTTTGTTGCGCCAGAGGAGCGCGCGCTCCAACTTTTCCCCACGCCCGACGCGTTTCGCCCGCCATGCTCGCCCGGGCCCGCCCGGACCGATCGACTGCCCCGTTTCCCACCCCGTGACCGACCTGAAGGCGATCGTGTCCGCCGCGCTGGCGGACCGCTACACGTTTGAAGGCGACGTGGGCCAGGGGGGCATGGCCACCGTCTACCGCGCGCGGGACCTCCGCCACGGGTCGTCGGTCGCGATCAAGGTGCTGCGGCCGGAGCTCGTCGTGGCGCTGGGCGGCGAGCGGTTCACGCGCGAGGTGCGCATCACCGCCGCGCTGCAGCATCCGAACATCCTGCCACTGCTCGACTCGGGCGAAGCGGACGGGCTGCCGTACTACGTCATGCCGTTCGTGGACGGCGCGTCGCTCGCGCAGCGCCTCGCGCGCGAGGGCCCGCTGCCGATCGACGAGGCCGTGCAGTACGTGGCCGAGATCGCCGACGGACTGGCATACGCGCACAGCAAGGGGCTGATCCACCGCGACTTGAAGCCGGCCAACATCCTCCTGTCGCAGGGGCACGCGCTGCTCGCCGACTTCGGCGTGGCGCGCGTGCTCGACACCACCGGCGGCGACGTGCTCACCGATTCGGGGCTCGCCCTGGGCACGGCCGCGTACATGTCGCCCGAGCAGGCCGCCGGCGAGCGCGTGGACAAGCGCGCCGACATCTACGCGCTGGGGTGCGTGCTCTACGAGCTGCTCACCGGGTCGCCACCCTTCACGGGGGCGAGCCAGCGCCAGATCATGGCGCGGCACGCGGTGGACCCGGTGCCGAGCGTGCGCACCGTGCGGCGCGAAGTTCCGCAGGCGCTCGAGGCGGCCATCGCCAAGGCGCTGGCCAAGACGCCGGGCGACCGGTTCGCCGACGCGGCCGAGTTCCGGAAGGCGATCCTCATCGGACAGTCATCGCCCGTGCTGGAGGCGGTGCCCAGCCGCTCCGACCGGAACCGCGTACTCGGTGGCTTCGCCGTCACGGCCGTGCTGGCCGTGCTCGCGATCGTGCTGGCGCGTCGTCCCGCGCCCGCGGCGCTCGACGAGGATCGCGTCATGGTCTATCCGCTCGTGCTCCCCGCCGGCTGGAAGGGGTCCGCCTCGGCGGGCGAGGACGTGTCCACGATGATCGGCAGCGCGATGGACGGCGCGGGCGCCCTCCGCTGGATTGACGGCTGGCAGCTCCTGCCGCCGGCGCTGCGCGACAACATGCGGGCGCTGTCGGACTCGGGGGCCCGCGCCCTCGCGCGCCTGCACCGGTGCCGCTACTTCATCACCGGCCGGATCGCGGTGCACGCCGCCGACTCGGCCGAGGTGCTGCTCACGCTGAACGACCTCACCAAGGACGCACCGGTCAAGCAGCAGGGCGCGTTCGCACTCGCGAGCGAAGCGTGGCGCGCGGGACTTCGGGCGGTCACCACCATGCTGCCGAGCCTCATTCGCAGCGGACAGGCCAAGCCGGACCAGTCGTGGGCCGACCGGAATCCGCAGGCGGTGGCGAGCTTCCTCGCGGGCGAGGCCGCGTTCCGCCGCGTGCAGGTCGAGCAGGCGCTCACGCACTACAAGGCCGCCGTCGCCAGCGACTCGGCGTTCGGGCTCGCGGCGCTCCATGGCGCGCAGGCCGCGGAGTGGGTGCATCGCAACGACGATGCCATCGGGCTGGCGCGACTGGCCACGAAGCACGCGCGCACGCCGCGCGAGCGGGCCTTCGCGGCGGGGCTCACCGCCTTCCTCGTCGGCCACGCCGACTCGGCCGTAACGGCGCTCCGCGCGGCGCTCGCGCTCGACCCGGCCATGGCGGTGGCCTGGATGCAGCTGGGCGAGACGTACATCCACCTGCTGCCGAGCCGCGGCAACACCGATTCGCTGGCGGCCGATGCACTGCGCCATGCGCTCGCGCTCGACTCGGGCGCGACCCACTTCCTCTTCCACGAAGTGCAGCTCGTGGCGCGCGCCGGCGAAGCCAAGCGCACCGACTCGCTCGCCCGCCGGTTCGTGGCATCGGCGCAAGACTCGAGCCTCGTGGCCGAGGTCGCGATCATCGCCGACTGCGTGCGTGGCCAGTTCACGACCAGTGCCGCGCGCACCGTGGCCACGCGGACGCCGCGGGCGCTCCAGTCCGCGCTCAAGGCGCTGGGACTCCGCTACGCGGGCTGCGTGCTGGCAGGCGACCGAATGCTCCTCGAGGTGGACACGGCCAACACCGGCGAGGCCGACGGACGCCGCTTCTTCGCCCTCGTGGCACTGGTCCAGCTGCACGTCGCGCGCGGCCAGCCCGACTCGGCCGTGGCCGAGATCGAGCGCTTCCTGGCGCGGTGGAAGCAGGGGAGCTCGCTCTATCCCGAGTATGCGACCGTCGTGCCGGCATTCGCCGCACGCGCCCGGCAGGTGGCGGCCGAAGACTCGGCCAAGGCCGGCATCGGATTCCGCGGACTGCCGTACACGTCGCGACTCTGGGTCGAGGGGGTGTGGGCGGCCATGGACGGACGGCTCGCGATGGCGCAGGGCGCGGCCGACGAGATGGCGCTGCGCGCGGCACGCGACCATCGGACGATGGACAGCGTGATGGCGGCGTCGCTCCGGGCGCACGTGACGCTCGCCGCCGGCGACAGCGCGGGTGCGCTCGCGCAGCTCACGGCGCTGATCGCGCGTCCGGTGCCGCGTGACGAGGTCTCGTGGACCGACGCGGCCTCGCTCGGCCTCGAGCGCCTCCAGCTCGCACGCCTGCTCATGGCACGTAGGCGGTTCGCCGACGCGCGAGCGGTGCTCGAGGTACTGGACAGTTACGCGCCGGCGAGCTTTCCTCTCTTTGCGCCCGTGGCCCTTCGGCTTCGCGCCGACGCGTCGGATGCGATGGGTGACGCGGAAACGGCGGGCAAGCTGCGCAAGCGCGCGTCGATTGTCCTGCCTTGATCCCGAGATTCCGGTAGCACCGCACGACTTCCCCCCCTGCAGGAGTGGCTCATGCCCCAGGTTCGCGTGGTTCCGACGCTGATGCGCAGCGCGGCAGATGATGCTGGTGGTGGACGTCGTGGCGGCGACATCGCTGCGCCCCCGGGACCGGGACGCGGTGGCGACATCGCGGCGCCGCCGGGACCGGGCCGCGGTGGCGACATCGCCGCTCCTCCGGGGCCGGGACACGGTGGTGACATCGCCGCTCCTCCGGGGCCGGGACGC
>JACQES010000187.1 GCA_016200495.1 Gemmatimonadota bacterium | reverse complement strand
GCGTAGAACACGTCCTCGACGCACACGGCGTCGGGCGCGTGGCGCGCGATCAGCTCGCGTACCCCCTCGTAGATGTTCTCGAGCCGCACGGCGAGCGGCTCCGACGGCCGCGTGCGGATCACGCCGCACTCGGTGAGCGCCACCCCCGCGCCCTCGCGCCTAACCACGCCGTAGCCGGTCACGGCGGTGCCGGGATCGATCCCGAGGACGCGCACGGGGGCGGCGCCGGCGGGGCTCAGGACCCGGCCTGCATCGCCGAGACGTCCATGTCGAAGTTCGCGTCCACCTTCTGCACGTCGTCGAGCTCCTCGAGCGCCTCGAGCAGCTTGACCAGCTGCTCGGCCGTCGCGCCCTCGACGCGGATCGTGTTCTTGGGGATCCACGCCAGCACCGACTCGGTCCCCTTGAGCCCCTTCGCCTCGAGCGCGGTGCGCACCGCGTGGAGGTCGGCCGGGGCCGTCGTCACCGTGAAGATGTCGTCTTCCTTCGCGAAGTCCTCGGCGCCGGCCTCGAGCGCGGCCTCCATCGCCGTGTCCTCGTCGCGGCCGTTGGCCTCGATCGTGATCTGCCCCTTCCGGTCGAACATGAACGACACGGAGTTGGTGGTGCCGAGGTTGCCGCCCAGCCGCGAGAGCTTGGCGCGGACTTCCGCCACGGTGCGCGTGGGGTTGTCGGTGAGCGCCTGGATCATGATCGCGACGCCGCCCGGGCCGTAGGCCTCGTACACGACCTCGACGTAGTCCACCCCCTCGAGCTCGCCCGTCCCCTTCTTGACGGCCCGCTCGATGTTCTCCTTGGGCATCGACGCCGCCTTGGCGTTGTCGATCGCGGTGCGGAGGCGCGGGTTGCCGTCGGGATCACCGCCGCCCGCCTTGGCGGCGACGGTGATTTCGCGGATCATCTTGGTGAACATGGCGCCGCGCTTCGCGTCAGCGGCCGCCTTGTAGTGCTTGATCTGCTTCCACTTGCTGTGGCCAGCCATGGTCTCTGCTCGGGCTGCTGGGTGGGGCGTCCAACGTGCCCGGACAAGATACACGGGGCGCCCCCGCCACTCTACGGCGTGTACTGCACCCCCAGCGTGGCCCGGAAGCCCGACACCGAGCTCGACGCGCCCGACACGCTCACGTTGCCGAAGGCCGCCGCCGCGCCCGGGTACACCACCCACGCGCCCGCCGGAATGCGCACCCGCACGCCGGGGAAGAAGAGGTTGCCGTTGCTCGAGCCCTGCGTGAGGAACCGCGCCTCGACGTTGGGCTCCCACGTGACGCTGCCCGCGTGGATACCGTAGGCGACGCCGAGGTTGGTGATGTTCGAGGCCTCGGCCTGCCCGGCGAGCAGCTTGCCGGAGCCGGTGTAGAGGTTCCACAGCGTGAAGAAGAGCTCGTTGCTGCCCACGGGCTTCGCGTACACCGCCTGGAAGATCGCGCGCGGGCCGGTGTTGACCGTGGTGGTGTCGCTCAGCTTGGGGCTGCCGAACGCCGAGAAGATGAGGCCGAGCGAGAGCCGGCCATCGCCCACGGGACGCGCGGCGCCGAAGCGGAGGCGGAACTCGTCACCCGGGGTGAACTTGAGCGTCGTGGTCGTGCCCGAGAGCGGCTCGTACTCGGTCGCCTTGCGGTAGCTGGCGCCGGTGCCGAGCTCCCAGTCGCCGGCCTGGCCCGCGTACGCGAGGCCCAGCGTGCCCGCGAGCCCGCTGCCGTACGCCGGCACGGGATACGTGTATAGGTCGAGGCCGATCGCCTGCGCCGCGCTCAGCTCGGCCGACGACACGCTCGACTTGCCCGTCGGGATGTTGAGCCCGAAGGTGATCACCATGTTGTCGCCCGAGCCGACGGACCAGTTGGCGCGCAGCTGGGTGTCGGTGAGTCCCGAGATCGTGCTCGTGGCGCCGCCGAGCGACGCCTGCGTGCTGGCGAACGCGGTGGCGATGTCGATCGTGAAGCGCTGCGACACGGGGATGAGCGCCACCATCGGGATCGCGATCTGCGACGTGGTCTGGCCGGCCACCGTGTACGACACGAACGACGGGCCGGCGCGGAACGAGGTCGCGTCCTGCGCCGCGAGGGCCGAGGCGACGCCCACGGCGAGTCCGGCCGCCGTGAGGCCCGCGCGCACGCTGCTGGAGGTCATGAGGGAGCGCATCGGTCAGGCCGGGGGACGGATGACGAACGTGATCGTGCCGAGGGACGTCGGGATCGGCGTCGGCGGGGTGGGGGCGGGCGGCGTGTTGGCCGCGGGCGCGCCGCCACCGCCGCTGGTGTTCGTCCCCGGCAGCCCGCCGGAGTAGGTCTGGCCGTTGGAGGCGGAGTTGGCGGCCTGCGACGCGTTCACGTCGTTGGCCACCTGATTGGCCGCGCCCACGGCGGTGACGTTGAGCGAACCGGTCTGCGCGGACTTGACCGCGCTCCCCTCCTTCGAACCCGCCGTCGAGGTCTGGATGCTCGACGAGCTGACGTTCGAGCCCGCGGCGGCCGCCGCCGCACCCGCGGCCTTCACCCCCGCGGCGCTGAAGCCGGGGTCCATGCCGCGCGCGTCGTTGAACAGCCGCGACGCCTCGAAGAAGTCGCCGCGGTCCTCGGCCTGCAGCCCGCGCGAGTAGGCGAGGAAGGCGCGCAGGTTGCGCGTCGGCTTGGCGTCGTCGATCAGCTTGCGCTCGTCCGCGGTGAGCGTGACGCCGAGGTTGTCAAAAATCTGGAAGACGATCTTCTTCTCCATCGCGAACAGCTGGTCGAGCGCGTCGTCGGCCGAGGCCGCGCCGCCCGACTGCGCGGTCTGCACGCTCACGACGTTGGTCGCGATCTGCACGCGGTCGGGGCCGATCTGGTTGATCGTCCCCTGCACGAGGCGCCCGGCCTGGAGGATCTTGCCGGTGCGGAGCTTGGTGTCCTCGTCCACGCGGTTCGACTGGCCGCGCGCCACTTCGTCGAGCAGCGCCTGCACGCGCTCGCGCTCGAGCACGGTGAGCTGGCTCGACCGCGCGAGGTCGGTGATGAGGAGCTCGGCCACGCCGCGCTCGAGCGGCACCAGGTTGGTGTCGGCGCCCTGGAAGCGGAGCGGCGGCACGGCGATCGTGTTGGGCGGGCCCGGCACGCGCGCCAGCTCGTTCTCGCGCGAGACCGCCGACTTGGCGGTGGCCTCGAGCTCGTTGCGCGCGACGATGGCGAGCCGCTCGCGGATCTGCTGCTTGGTGCGGTTGGAGGTGCCGACGCTCAGGTAGCGCGTGTACGCCCCGCGCGCCGCGGTGAAGTCGCCCAGCGCTTCCGCCGTGAGCCCGCCGTAGAGGGCGATGGCGCCATCGTTGGGCGTGGCGAGGTCGGCGGCCGCGAGCGTGGTGCGGGCCTCGGCGTAGCGCTGCGCCTGGTAGTACGCGATGCCCAGCGCGCGCAGGGCGGCGCCCGAGTTCGGGTTCTTCGCGCGCTCGGCCTCGAGCTTGGCCACGGCGTCCGACGACGGACGGCCGCCGCCCGAGGCACAGGCGGCCGCGAGGGCGAGGGTGGCGAGCGCGGCGACGCGCGGCAGGATGCGAGGGGTCACGGGAACTCCTGGAGGTCAGCGATCGGGATCGAGCATGTCTTCGAACCGCATCCACTGCTTGTAGAAATACAGGTCCACGTAGCCGGTGGCGCCGCTCCGGTTCTTGAGCACGTGCAGCTCCGTGGCGCCCTCGATCCCGACGGGGAACGTATACATCTCCTCGCGGAAGAGGCCGAGCACCGCGTCGGCGTGCTGCTTGACCGCGCCGAGCGCGCCCAGGTCGTCGAGCTGCGGGCGCAGGTTGGCGCGGCCGCGCTCGAAGTGCGGCAGGTGCGCCGTGACGACGAGCGCCAGGTCGAGCTCGAGGGCGAGCTGCTTGAGCCCGCGCACCGCGGCGGCCAGCTCCTCGTCGAGCGGGCGCTGCGAGGGGACGAGCGCCTGGAGCGCGTCGACCACGAGGAAGCGCGGGCGCGGCACGCGGCGCACGTCGTCGCGCAGCGCCTCGATGCCACCGACGGGGAGCACGCTGAAGTGCGGCGAGCCGTCGCGGAGGCGGATGGCGGCCACGCCGAGGGAGACGCGCGTCATCTCGTCGAGCGCGCCGCGGCGCATGTCGTCCACGCGGGCGCGCCCCTCGACGGCCAGGGCGCGCTCGAGGAGCCGCTCGACCGACATCTCGGACGAGAAGAACGCCGTCGGCGTCCCCGCCATCGCGGCGCGGAGCGCGAACGCCAGCGCGAGCGACGACTTGCCGCTGCCGACATCCCCCGCGAGGACGATCAGGTCGCCATGGCGCGGGCCCCCGCCCAGGATCCGGTCGACGGACGGGAATCCGGTGGGGACGGTGTCGGTCGCGTGCGCGCCATCGGCGACGGCGTCCACGCGCTCCAACACGCGGGCCGCCGGGATCGGGTCGGGACGCCGGACCATGGCCCTAGTATCCATCATGGGGGGCATGGACACAAGCAAATACTAGGGAACGAGTTCGCGCAGTAACGCCTGCAGCTCTGCGGCTGTGGCCCGGTCGAGGTGTGGGGCCGTGACCTGAATCACACCGGACAGCGCTTCGGCCACCGGCACGGCCTCGCCGGCGGTCAGTTCCGCGGTGCGCAGGATGAGCGGCCGGAGCGCCGGTGGCAGGGAAAGCGCCGACAGCCACGCGCGCGCGGCCGCGGCCCGCGCGACGCGCATCGGGGGCGGCAGGACCCCCGGGCGGCAGCCGGCGGCGAGTCGCGCGAGCATCCAGAGCGCCCAGAGCGCCTCGCGCCCGCCGCCGAGCGGGGTGCGCGCGGCCCGCGTGGCCAGGGCCGGAAAGGCGATGCGCGGCTCGGCGAGCGCGAACGGCGGAGCGGGGTGCATGGCGCGAAGGTACCGTGGCGCGGCGTGAGCGGCTGGTGAACCCGGACCGGGTCCAAGCTACCGTCGCCCGGGCCAGAGCGCGCGGCTAGCTTTGGGGATGCCCCCGCGCACGCGATCCGTCCTCTGGGTTGACGACGAGGCGGAGCTCCTCGAGCCGCACCGGCTCTTCCTGCGCGACCACGGCTACGACGTGCAGGCGGCGTCGAACGCCGACGACGCCATCGCGATGCTCCAGCGCCAGCCCTACGACGTGGTGCTGCTGGACGACGACGGCGAGATGTTCCGCCAGCAGGCGATCGCCAAGGGGTTCGCCGAGCGGTTCCGCGAGCTGGAGGCGGTGCGCGCGCGCGATTTGGACTGGCGCGGCTGGATCGAGCGGTTCGACGAGCTCATGAAGTGGGACGTGGACCTGGCGAGCGCGGGGGAGGCGGGACTCTACGAGTCGCTGCGCGGGCTCTACCCGGCCATGCAGCGCGACTTCGCGGAGTTCATGAAGGCGGGGTACCCCAAGTGGGTCAACGACCTGCAGGGCGACCGCCCGCCGCTCTCGGTGGACGTGGTGGCGGAGTTCCTCGTGCCGCTGCTCGCGCAGCACAAGGCGGCGGTGTTCATCGTCGTGGACTGCCTGCGCCTCGACCAGTGGAAGGTGCTCGAGCCGCTCCTGACGCCCTACTTCGACGTGGACGTCACGCACTACTTCTCGGTGGTGCCGACGGCGACGCCGTACGCGCGGAACGCGCTCTTCTCGGGGCTCTTCCCCGGCGAGATCGCGGCGCGCTACCCGGACTGGTGGCGCGACGACCGCGACGACGAGTCGCTCAACGCGCACGAGCGGCCGCTGCTGGAGGCGCACCTCAAGGAGCTGCGCGGCCCCACGCCGGTGCGCTACGACAAGCTCACCACCGCCCGCGACACCGCCGACCTCGAGCGGCGCATGCACTCGGCGATCGCGAACGAGGGGGTGAGCGCGTTCGTGTTCAACTTCGTGGACCTCCTCACGCACGGGCGGTCGGAGTCGATCGTGCTGGCGGAGGTGGCGAAGGACGAGATCTCGCTGCGCGCGCTCACCAAGCAGTGGTTCGAGCGCTCGGCGCTGTTCGCGGTGCTCAAGGAGGCGGCGCGGCGGAAGGTGCCCGTGCTGCTCACGAGCGACCACGGTGCGGTGCACTGCCAGACGCCGGCCACCGTGTACGCCAAGAAGGACGCGTCGCCCAACCTGCGGTTCAAGATGGGCGAGGACCTGCGCGCGGAGGTGAAGGAGCACGCGCTGATCTTCCCCGACCCGACGCTGATCCGGCTGCCGCGGCGCGCGATGGGGGTGACGGCGATGATCGCGACGGGCGACGCGTTCTTCGTGTACCCGACCAAGCTGCGCGAATACCAGGGGCGCTACCGCGGAAGCTTCCTGCACGGCGGCGTGAGCCCCGAGGAAGTGATCCTGCCGCTCGCCCTCCTCTCCCCGCGCGGCGCGTGAACGCCTGGCGGCGGCTGTTCCAGTTCACCCGTCCGCACCTGTGGCGCATGGGGGCGACGGTCGGGTTGAGCGTGCTCGCGGCGATCTTCGACGCGTTCGCCTTCTCGCTGCTCATCCCCTTCCTGAACGCGCTGTTCGGGCTGCCGCCGATCCCGGTGTCGGGGTCGCTCGCGAGCCGGATGCTCGAGCGCAGCATCGGGATGTTCCTCGACCCCGCCGACAAGATGGGGTCGCTGCAGCACGTGATCTGGATCATCCTCGTCGTGATCGTGCTCAAGAACGTGCTCCAGTGGCTGGCCGGGCAGTTCGGCGCGCAGCTGCAGGAGTACGTGGTGCGCGACCTGCGCGACGCCGTGTACAAGCACCTGCAGCGGCTGCCACTCGCCTACTACGCGCGCAACAAGGCCGGGCAGCTGATCGCCAAGGTGCTCACCGACACCGACCAGACCAAGTCGCTGGCGACGGAGCTGATCACGCGCGGCATCCAGGCGAGCGCGACGGTGGTGTCGTACATCGCGCTCATGTTCGCGATCTCGTGGCAGCTGTCGCTGATGGCGCTGGTGGTGGTGCCGGTGCTGACGCTCGCGCTCCAGCCGCTGCTCCGCCGGCTGCGCAAGGGGCACAAGCGGCTCCGCAACGACTACGGCGAGATGATGTCGGTGCTGCAGGAGGTGATCGGCGGCGTGCGGCTGGTCAAGAGCTTCCGGGCCGAGCCATACGAGGACCGGCGGTTCACGAGCGCGAGCCACACGTACTCGAGCGGGATGGTGAAGGTGAGCCGCGCGGCGCTGGCGTCGCAGCCGCTGTCCGAAGTGCTCGGCACGATCATCACCGTGGCGGTGCTCTGGTTCGGGGCGCGGCAGGTGCTGGTGGACGGCGTGATGCAGGGCGGCGAACTGATCGGGTTCATCGCGGTGGTGCTCCGGCTCATGCAGCCGCTCAAGGCGCTCACGCAGCTGCCGGCGGTGGCGCAGGGGGCGCTGGCCGCGAGCGAGCGCGTGTTCGAGGTGCTCGACCACCCGACCGAGGAGGCGCTCGACCGGGGGACGCGCGAGGTGAGCGGCGTGAGCGCGGGGGTCGCGTTCGAGCGCGTGGGGTTCAGCTACGGCGACGGGCCGGTGCTCGAGGACATCACGCTCACCGCGGCCAAGGGCGAGGTGGTGGCGCTCGTGGGCGCGAGCGGCGCGGGGAAGAGCACGCTCGTGGACCTGATCCCGCGGTTCAACGCGCCGACGTCGGGGAGGATCACGCTCGACGGCGTGGACCTGGCGGACATCAAGCTCCCGTCGCTGCGCGCGCTGGTGGGGATCGTCAGCCAGGACACCGTGCTCTTCAACGACACGGTGACGGCCAACATCGCCTACGGCGTGCCGGGCAAGTACACGCGCGAGCAGGTGGAGCACGCCGCCAAGATGGCCAACGCGCACGCGTTCATCATGCAGCTGCCGCAGGGCTACGACACGGTGCTCGGCGACCGCGGCATGCGCTTGAGCGGCGGGCAGAAGCAGCGGCTCGCGATCGCGCGCGCTCTCCTGATCGACCCGCCGATCCTGATCCTCGACGAGGCCACGAGCGCGCTCGACACCGAGAGCGAGCGGCTGGTGCAGGAGGCGATCGATCGGCTGCTCACGGGGCGCACCGTGTTCGTGATCGCGCACCGGCTGAGCACGATCCAGCACGCGGCGCAGATCCTCGTGATGGAGCGCGGGCGGATCGTGGAGCGCGGGACGCACGACGAGCTGCTGGCCCGGCGCGGGGCGTACGCGCGGCTCCACGCGCTGCAGTTCGGGATGGCGCCGCCGGTGGCGGTGGAGGAAGCGGCGGCAGGGGCGTAGCCGGTGCGCCGTGCGCGGCGCGCCGCTTCAGACTTGGGGTGACGACGACGTGACGGCGACGATTCCGGGAATTGACGTGCAGGCGCTGCGCGCGGCCGAGTGGCCGTGGATGGACGACGCGCACGTGTACATGAACAATGCCGGGATCGGGCCGCTGCCCGAGCGCACGCTGCGCGCGACGGCGGAGATGAACCGGATGCGGGCCGAGCCGTACCGGCTCACGGTGCCGTTCCAGTTCCGGATCCTGAGTGACGCGCGGAAGCTCGCGGCGCAGCTCGTGGGGGGCGCGGAGGACGAGATCGCGCTGATGGTGAACACGACGTACGGCATCAACGTCGCGGCGCGGTGCCTGGGGCTCGCCAGGGGCGACGTGGTGCTGACGGTGGACCGCGAGTTCCCCGCCAACGTGTATCCGTGGATGGCGCTCGAGAAGGACGGCGTGACGTACACGCGCGTGCCGTGCACCGCGGACGGGCTGCCCGATGAGGACGCGCTCGTGGCCGCCATCGCGACGACGCCGAAGCTCAAGGTGGTGACGGTGAGCTGGGTGTCGTTCGCGAACGGGGCGCGGCTCGATCTCAAGCGGATCGGCGCGGCGTGC
>JACQES010000186.1 GCA_016200495.1 Gemmatimonadota bacterium | reverse complement strand
GAAGGAGAAGGTTGTTCGCCTTCTCGCACCGAGCATCATCAATGGCTCGCAGACGCAGGGAATCGTGCGTCAGTACGCGAACGGTCTCGCCAGCGCGGGTATGCCGCTTCCCTCGATCCACGTGAAGTTCGAGATCATCGTCACCGATGACGATGCGCTTGTCGCTGACGTGTCGATCGCGCGCAACTTCCAGAACGATGTCGCTCCCGTCTCCATCGTCGGTCGTAAGGGCCAACTCGAGGAACTCGACGCCGTCCTGAAAGCTCGGTTTGGAGAAGTCGAACTGCGCAAGTCGGAGACCGAGATCTCGCGCGCTCTCAGCTTGAAGGAGGACTACATCTTCACTGAGAAGCTGATGCAGGTCATGACGGCGTTGGTCCCAGACAGCCTGTGGTGGGGTCCCGGGGGAGCAGAGGCACCCAACAAGGCCTACACGTACTCCGCGAAGGCTCGCTGTCTAAAGGACTTCAGCCGCATCTACGAGGCGGCGAAGAACCCGAATCATCCCGAACACCTGATCGCGGCGCGACGCTACCAGTTCTTTCTCGAGATTGCGCCGCAGGCGATCGAACTCTACGAGGAGTGGAAGACACACCAGGGTTTCGCGGGTACCGGACTTCGGAGCATTCTCCGCGATGGCAGGTCTGTTGAGGAGGTTCCGGATGGCATGGTTTTCCCGATCTTGGCGGCGTTGAGCAAGTTCGCCAAGCGTACGAGCAAAGGCTGGAAGATTGTTCGGCCGTCGCAGTTCAGGGATTCGGACCTGATCGGCGCTGTTAAGCGGACCTATATGCACGTCGCAAAGTCGAACCCCAATACGATGGGGAAGAGCTTCGCTTGCTACGCCGCACTGTACGAGATCACGGGGATCTACCAGCGTCTCATTCATGAGTCGCCGGAGGCCTTCGAGTAGGCAGCCCGAACTCGCCCATCGTCGTCGCGCGCGAACCATGCCGCGGCGACGCTGGGCATCTTCCCTCGCTTGACGTTGGCGCCCCACAGGCTACTTTAGTAATGCTGGGCGCCCAACATGGGTGTCTCGGGCAAAGATGTGGGGATTCCCCCACATTTTTTTTTCGGAGTCACCTCGCGAACCAACATGATCGCCGACGTGGAAGCCGTTGTCACGACAGCACTTGGAGCCCTGGAACTCGACCTGGTCGATTTCCGGCGCCGAGGCTCGTCTGCGCGGCCCATCTTCGAGATCCGCGTGGACCGCCGTGACGGCGCCAAGGTCACGGTGGACGACTGCGCGCGCGCGAGCCGCGCCATCGAGGCCGGGCTCGACGCCGGCGTCCTCACCGGCAAGCGCTATGTCCTCGAGGTCTCCTCGCCGGGCATGGAGCGTCCGCTCAAGCGCGTCGAGGACTGGCGCCGCTTCACCGGGCGCCTGGCCTCGGTCAAGACCGAGGTCGTCGTCGGTGGTCATGCCGAGTGCACCATCGTCGGGGTCGAGGGCGACCCCGGCGCCGAAGTCATCGTCCTGCAGGACGCCAAGGGGCAGCATCACGTGCCCCTCGACCGGATCGCCGAGGCCCGCCTCGCGTTCCACTGGACCGCTTAAGAGAGAACCCGATGTCCGGCTCCGCTGAGATCCTCGCGGCCTTCCGCGAGCTCGCCAACAGCAAGCAGCTCGATCGCACCGAGCTCCACGGCCTCCTGCAGGACGGCATCCATGCCGCCCTCGCCAAGAAGCACGGGCCCACGGTGCAGGCCGAGGTCACGATCGACGAGGCCAAGGGGGCGATCAAGATCGCGCTCCTCAAGACTGTCGTCGAGGAAGTCACCGACCCCGCGCGCGAGGTCACCGTCGAGGAGGCCCGCTACGAGGACGAGGCCTTCGAGGTCGGCGACGTCATGGAGGTCCCGGTGGACTTCCAGGAGTTCGGGCGCTCGGCCGTGCAGGCCGCCAAGCAGCGCATCGTGCAGCGCGTCCGCGAGGGCGAGCGCACCCGCATCCGCGACGAGTTCACCGACAAGGTCGGCGAGCTGCTCTCGGGCGAGGTGCAGCAGATCGAGCGCGGCAAGCTCGTGGTCATGCTCAACAAGTTCCGCGAGGCGGAGGCGATCATGCCCTACCGCGAGCAGAACCACCGCGAGCACTACCAGCAGGGCGAGCCGATCCGCGCCGTGCTCAAGCGCGTCGAGGAGACGCCCAAGGGCCCGCGCCTGATCCTCTCGCGCGCCGACGCGCTCTTCGTGCAGGCGCTCTTCAAGCTCGAGGTCCCCGAGATGCAGCAGGGGATCGTCGAGGTGCGCGCGGCCGCGCGTGAAGTCGGCAGCCGCACCAAGATCGCCGTCTTCTCGCGCGACGACGCCATCGACCCGGTCGGCGCCTGCGTGGGCATCAAGGGCTCGCGCGTGCAGGCCGTCGTCAACGAGCTGGGCGGCGAGCGCATCGACATCGTGCCCTGGTCGGGCGACCCGGAGCGCTTCGCCAAGCTGGCGCTCGCGCCGGCCAAGGTCGCGCGCGTCTTCTCCGATGCGGCGGCCAAGGCCATCCAGGCCGTCGTCGACGAAGACCAGCTCTCGCTCGCCATCGGCCGCAACGGGCAGAACGTCCGCCTCGCCTCCGAGCTCACCGGCTGGAAGATCGACCTCTACTCGAGCCGCGAGTGGATGGAGCGCGGCGGCGACGGCAACATCTTCGCGCCGCTCCCCGAGGAGGCCGATGCCGCCGCCGACGTGCCGCTGTCCGACATCCGCGGCCTCGAGGTGGCGACCGTCGCCGTGCTCGAGAACGCCGGCTTCAAGACGCTGAACGACATCATCGACCTCGAGCGCGAGGACTTCCTCAAGCTCCCGGGCATCGCCCCGGCCGAGGCCGATCGCATCATCGCGATCCTTGATGAACTCACCGACGACGACGGCACCGCCGCCGCCGGCGAGGGCGCGGGGGAGGGGTAGCGGATCGTGGACGCCCACCTCGCGCGCCGGTTGGCGGGACTCCTCGGGCTTGGCGCCCGCGGCCGTCTCGTCGTGTCCGGCGTCGAACAGGTGCGCGTCGCGCTCCGGCAGGATGACGTCGCCCTGCTCATCGTTGCCGACGATGCAGCCGAGCACAGCCGCGACAAGGTGCTGCCGCTGGCGACGGCCAAGAAGGTGCCGGTGATCGAGGGACCGTCCGCGGTTGTGCTGGGGCGGGCCGTGGGGAAGGAACAGGTGGCGGCCGTCGGAGTGACGGATCGCCGGCTCGCGAAGGGGATTCGCGAGCTCATGGAATCGGGACCAACGGCGCTTGCGCCCGCGGCCCAGTAGGAGGATGGCGTGAGCAAGCTCCGCGTGAACGACTTGGCGACCGAGTTCGGCGTCCCTGCCGACGAGGTGATCAGCCTGCTGAAGAAGATGGACGTGACGGCGCGTACGCCCGCCACGCCCCTCTCCGACGAGCAGGTCGCGCGCGCGCGTGCGCGCTGGGAGGTCGAGAAGCGCCAGCGTGCGGCCAAGGGCGCGGCCCCCGCCGCCGCCCCCGCGCGCCGTCGCAAGACCACCGGCCCCGACGCCGAGCCCGCCCCCGTTGCCGAGCCGAGCGCCGAGGCGCCGGCCCCGGTCGTCGAGGCGCCGAAGCCGGCCGTCAAGAAGAAGGCGCCCGCCAAGAAGGCGGCGCCCGAGCCCGCCCCGGCGCCCGTCGTCGAGGCGCCCAAGGTCGTGCGCCGGCGCAAGGCCGACATCGTCACTCCCGAGCCGGAGCCCGAGCCCACCCCGGCCCCCGCGGTCGTCGAGGCCACGCCGGCGCCCGCGCCGGTCGTGCACGCCACGCCGCCGTCCGTCGACGCCGCCGAGCCGACGCCGCCCAGCGCGCCCGTCGTGATGAGCGCGCCTGCGGAGCCCGAGGTCGAGGCCCGTCCGAGCGAGCCCGAGGCGCCGAGCGCGCCTGCGCCCGCGCCGCGCGAGGAGCGCGGAGATGCGCAGACGTACTCGTGGCCACGGGGCTGCCGTTCCCGCCGCGTCCGGTCGCGTCCGCGCAGCCCGGCGGCTCCACCATGCCGCGGCGCGACGATCCGCGTCGTCCCGGTGGCGGTGCGCCGGGCGGTGGCGGCGGCGGTGGTGGCGCCCCGATGGGTGGCGGCATGGGCGGCGCGGGTGCGCGCCGCAAGAAGGGGAAGCGCGGGGCGGTGGACCAGGAAGCGGTCTCCGCGAACATCAACCGCACGATGCAGAACCTCCGCGGGGCGCCGTCGCGCCGCGGCGGGCGTCGCGACGACATGGTCGATCGCGAGGAGATGGCGGCGATGCGCGCGGCCGATGCCGAGCGCGAGCGCACCACCGTCCGCGTCAACGAGTTCATCACGGTCAGCGAGCTGGCGCAGATCCTCAAGGTGCCCGCGCCGCAGATCGTCGGCTTCGCCTTCAAGAACCTCGGGTTGATGGTCACGATCAACCAGCGCCTCGACTTCGACCAGATCGAGCTGATCGCGTCGGAGTTCGGCTTCCAGGCCGTGAAGGAGGAGGAGTACGCCGCCGCCGCGACCGAGGACGTCGTCGTCGACGAGCCGGAGTCGCTCAAGTCGCGGCCGCCGGTCGTCACGATCATGGGCCACGTCGACCACGGCAAGACGTCGCTCCTCGACTACATCCGCAAGGCCAACGTCGTCGCCGGCGAGGCGGGCGGCATCACGCAGCACATCGGCGCGTATCACGTCACGCTCCCCGGTGGCCGCACGCTCACCTTCCTCGACACCCCGGGCCACGAGGCGTTCACCGCCATGCGCGCCCGCGGCGCGCAGGTCACCGACATCGTCGTCCTCG
>JACQES010000185.1 GCA_016200495.1 Gemmatimonadota bacterium | reverse complement strand
CTGCTGCCAGTCACCCTCGAGCCCCGCGGCCGAGATCCACGCCTGGAACACCGGGATCTTGGGCACGCCGCCGGGCGAGGTGCTCACCTGGACGATCGTGCCGGTGCGGCCGAGCGAGCTCATGCCGTCGTCCCCGGCGACCCACTGCCGTGGCATCGCGCCAAACGGTCGCGCCGCCCGCTCATCCCGCCGCGTGCGCCTCAGCCGCGTCGCGCGGGGCCATGCTCCCGTGTTCGGGCGCCGCGCCCACCACGAAGTGCACGGGGATGCCACCGTTCGACGTGCGCACGCGCACCTCGAGCGGCAGCCCGATCGCGTGCTCCAGCTGCCGGTCGGCGCTCACGAGCGCGAGGTGCCACTGCGGACCGCGCGTCCGCAGCAGCTGCCCGAGCCGCGCATACAGGTCGCGCAGGTCGCCCGACGAGCCGACGCGCGCGCCGTACGGCGGATTCGAGGCGAGCAGCCCGCCGCCCTTGGGCAGCGCCACCGCGGACAGCGCCTGGTGCATCACGCTGACCTCCTCATGCACCCCCGCGCGCTCCGCGTTCGCGATCGCCGCGGCCACCGCGCCCGCGTCGCGATCGCTGCCCTGGATGGACGACGGCGCGGCCCGCATCTGCTCCTTGGCGCGGCCACGCTCCGCCGCCGCCGTGCTCCACCCCACGCGCTCCCACGCCTCGCACGCGAACGGCCGGTTGAGCCCGGGGGCCATGCGCCGCGCGATGAGTGCCCCCTCGATCAGGATCGTGCCCGAGCCGCAGAGGGGATCCACGAGCGGCTGCTCGCCGGTGTAGCCCGCCGCGAGCAGCAGCCCCGCCGCGAGCGTCTCGCGGATCGGCGCCTTGGCCACCGCCTGCCGGTACCCCCGCCGGTGCAGCAGCGCGCCGGATGAATCAGCGCTGATCGTGCACAGGTCGCGCTCGAAGCGGACGACGATGAGCTGCGGCGGCGTGTCGCCCGCCTCGTCGCCGTCGTCGTCCGCCGCCGTCCCCTTCACGATCGCCGAGCCGGTCGCGAGGCGGATCGCCTCGCCGACGCGCTGGGCCACCGCGCCCGAGTGGATGAGCTTGGACTTCCGGCACGTCACGCGCAGCGTGACCGGTTGCCCGGGCTGGATCACGTCGGCCCACTTGACCGTGGCCGCGAGGCGCTGGAGGTCCTTGAACGTCGTCGCCTTGAAGCTCGCGAGGCGCACCAGCACTCGGCTCGCGGTGCGGAGCCACAGGTTGGCGCGCACCAGGTGCGCCGGATCGGCGCTGAACCCCACGCCGGCCGCGTCCTCGCTCGTGGGGCGCATGCCGAGCGCGCGAAGCTCGGCCGCACAGAGGGGGCTCAGGCCGGGCGCGGTGACGGCGAACGCATCGTAACGGAGGGCGGGCATGTCCACCGGAAGCTAGCGGCGCGCATGGGCCGGCGTCGCGCATCGCCTCGACGCCACCGGTTCCGCGACGCCGCATGTCTCGACGCCGCACGACCGCGTCAGCCCATCGCCTCCGGCATCAGCACGATCGCCTCGCCGTCGGTCACCACCTTGCCGAGCTGGTTGCTGCAGGTCGTGGCGAGCCGCAGCTGCCGCTTGGGGAGCCGCTCCACCACCTCGCAGCGCGTGGTGATCGTGTCGCCAATGCGCACGGGCCGACGGAAGTGGAGCGCCTGCGACACGTACACGCAGCCGAATCCGGGCAGCCGCGTGCCGATTACCGCCGACACGAACCCGGCGTTCAGCATGCCGTGCGCGATCCGTCCCTTGAACATCGTGGTCTGCGCCGCCGCCTCGTCCAGGTGGAGCGGATTCACGTCGCCCGTCACCTCCGCGAACCGCACCAGGTCGCCCTCGGTCACGGTGCGCACGTACTCGGCCGACTGGCCGACGGTGACGTCGTCGTAGCGCACCGTCAGGCGCGGTGGCGGTGGCGATCCGCGGCGGCCGGTGCGTCGCGCACCGCTACGCCGCCGCGCGCGCCGGCGCGGCCGCGCGCGCCGCTGTGGCCCGCTTGCGCCACCACATGAACAGGCGCCACGCGAACAGCCCCGCGAAGAAGGCCGCGAAGATGATCGCATCCTCGTAGTCCTTCTTGACCGCCATGAAGAAGTGGATGCAGCCCAGCACCACGATCGGGTAGATGAGCTTGTGCAGCGGCACCCACTTCTTGCCCAGGCGCTTGACCATCCCCGCCGTGCTCGTCACCGCGAGCGGCAGCATGAGGAGCCACGCGGCCATGCCGATGGTGATGTACCACCGCTTCATGATGTCGGTCTGGATGTCGCCCCAGTCGAGCTCGACGTCGAGCACCGCCCACGCGAGCAGGTGGGTGCAGCCGAGCACGAAGGCCCAGACGCCGAAGATGCGGCGGTACTTCTGGAGCCAGTTCCACCCCGTGAGCTGCCGGATCGGGGTCACGAACAGGGTGATCATGAGCATGCGGAGCGTCCACTCGCCGAGCAGGTGCTCCCCTTCCTTGATCGGGTTCGCGCCGAGGATGCGCGTGCCGAGAAAGAGGTCGGAGAGGGTGACGCCGGCCGAGCCCGCGACGAGCAGGAAGCAGGCGACGTGCACGACCCACCGCGTCCACTTGGGCGGCTGGAACGCCGCGACCTTGGGCGGGAGCTTGAGCGGAAGGGTGAAGGGCACGATCGGTGCGGCCGGCGAGATGGAGGCGGGGACGGGCACCGGGCGCGGGGCCCGGTGCAGGGCGACCTACGAGAAGTCTAGTAGTTGGCCCGCAGGTCCATGCCCCGGTACAGCGACGCGACCGCCGGGTAGCCGTTGAACATGAGCGTCGCGCGGCGGCGGAACTCGCCGATCCGCCGTTCCTTGCTCTGCGTCCAGCGCGGGTGGTCCACCTCGGGGTTCACGTTGGCGTAGAACCCGTATTCGTTGGGCGCGGCGAGGTTCCACGTCGTGCGCGGCATCGTGTCGGTGAAGGTGATGCGCACGATGCTCTTGGTGGCCTTGAACCCGTACTTCCACGGGATGATGGTCCGGAGCGGCGCCCCGTTCTGCGGCAGGAGCGTCTTGCCGTAGATCCCCGTTCCGAACATCGCCAGCGGGTGCATCGCCTCGTCGAGGCGGAGCCCCTCGGTGTAGGGCCACTGGAGCACGGCGCGCTGCTGCCCCGGCATCCGCTGCGGGTCGAGCAGGGTCTGGAACTGGACGAACTTGGCGCTCGGGAGCGGGTCGAACCGCTTGATGACCTCGGCCATCGGGATCCCCTGCCACGGGATCACCATGCTCCACGCCTCCACGCACCGGTGCCGGTAGACCCGGTCCTCGAGCTTGTGCGGCTTGAGGAAGTCCTCGATCTGGTACTCGGCCGGCTTCTTCACCATCCCGTCCACCTTCACGGTCCAGGGGCGGGTCTTGAACCCCTTGGCATTCTCGGCCGGGTCCGACTTGTCGGTCCCGAACTCGTAGAAGTTGTTGTAGGTGGTGATGTCCTCGTACGTGTTCGGCTTGTCGTCATCGCCCTGGGCCCTGGCGGTGGCCGCCAGTGCGGCCCCCCCGATCGAGGCGGCGGCCAGGGCCCCCGCGGCGCGGCCGAGGAAGTCGCGGCGGTTCACGTAGAGGGCCTCGGGGGTGATCTCCGAGGAGGGGATGTCGGCGGGCGGGCGGATCAGCATGGCAGCCTGGCGTGGGGGTCGTCCTGAGGTACGCGCGAGGGGGCCGTTCGGTTCACTCCAGAGCGGCGGACCCCGGCTTTCGCCCCTAAATTTAACCCATGAAACTGCCATTCCCTGCCCGCGCCGGCGGATCGCGCCGAGTGGTCTCCGGCCTCCGCCGCCTCGCGGTGTCGCGTCTGACGATGGTCTCCACGCTCCGCCGCCTCGCGGTGGCGCGCCTCGCCGCGGTCGTCGTCGCCACGGCCACGCTGCCTTCGTCCTTGTCGGCGCAGCTCCCCGCCCGCGTCACCTCTCCCGACGGCCGGACGGCCGTGACGCTCGCGATCACCGAGGGGCACCTCACGTATGCCGTCACGCGCGACGCGAAGCCGCTGATGCTGCCGAGCGCGCTGGGCTTCCGGTTCCGCGGCGCCGCGCCGCTCATCGACTCGCTCCGCTACGTGGAGATGAGCCGCGCCACGTACGACAGCACGTGGACGCAGCCGTGGGGCGAAGTGCGCAAGGTGCGCGACCACCACAACGAGCTGCGCGTGGTCGTGGCCGAGGCGAAGGCGCCGGCGCGCCGGTTCGCGGCGGTGTTCCGCGTGTTCGACGACGGCATCGGCTTCCGCTACGAGCTGCCCGAGCAGCCCAACCTGGGCGAGTTCGCCATCACCGAGGAGCTCACCGAGTACGCCTTCGCGCTCGACGGCAAGGCGTGGTGGATCCCGTCGTTCCAGCCCAACCGCTACGAGTACCTGTTCCGGTCGTCGCCCATGAGCACGATCGACACGGTGCACACGCCGCTCACGATCGAGATGATCTCGGGCACGGTGGTGGTGCTGCACGAGGCCAACCTCGTGGACTATGCGGGACTCAACATCCGCGGCGGCAAGGAGCAGAACCGCACGCTGCGCCCGGTGCTGGCGCCCATGGCCGACGGCGTTGCGGTGCGCGGGCGCACCCCGTTCGTGACGCCGTGGCGCACGATCCAGATCGCCGACAACCCGGCAGGGCTCGTCCCCTCGGTGCTGGGGCTCAACCTCAACCCGCCGAGCCAGATCGCGAACACCAGCTGGATCAAGCCGATGACGTACGACGGCATCTGGTGGGGGATGCACATCAACACGATGACGTGGGAGTCGGGCCCCAAGCACGGCGCCACCACCGAGAACGCCAAGCGCTACATCGACTTCGCGGCCAAGAACAACATCGGTGGCATCCTGGTGGAGGGGTGGAACATCGGGTGGGACGGCAACTGGATCGAGAACGGCGAGAAGTTCTCGTTCACCAGGCCCTACCCCGACTACGACCTCGTGCAGGTGGCCGCGTACGCCAAGGCCAAGGGGGTCGCGCTCATCGGGCACAACGAGACCGGCATGGGGATCGCCAACTACGAGCGCCAGCTCGACTCGGCCTTCTCGCTCTACCAGAAGCTCGGCATCACGGCCATCAAGACGGGCTACGTGGGCGACAAGATGTCGAACGGCGACTACCACCACTCGCAGACGATGGTGCGCCACTACCGCAAGGTGATCGAGACGGCGGCCAGGTACGGGATCGCGGTGGACGCGCACGAGCCGATCCACGACACCGGCGAGCGGCGCACCTGGCCCAACATGCTCTCGCGCGAGGGGGCGCGCGGCCAGGAGTACAACGCGTGGGGCGGCGACGGCGGCAACCCGCCCGAGCACGAGACGATCCTCTTCTTCACGCGCATGCGCTCTACATCGTGCTGTACTCGCCGGTGGAGATGGTGGCCGACCTGCCCGAGAACTACGAGGGGCAGCCGGCGCTCCAGTTCATCCGCGACGTCGCCGTGGACTGGGACACCACGCGCGTCATCGACGGCAAGATCGGCGACTACGTGATCGTGGCCCGCAAGGCGGCCGCGCGCACCGACGAGTGGTTCATCGGCGCCATCACCGACGAGCACCCGCGCACCTTCGACGTGAAGCTCGACTTCCTGCCCAGGGGCAAGGCGTTCGTGGCCGAGATCTACGCCGACGGCCCGAAGGCGCACTTCCTCGACAACCCGACCGCGGTCGCCATCTCGAAGCAGTCCGTCACGGCCGGCACCACGCTCAAGGTCCGCCTCGCCGCCGGCGGCGGGCAGGCCATCCGCATCCATCCCGCGAAGTAGCGCCGGCTGGCGCCGACGTTCCTCCAGCCGTTCGGTGGCACTGCCCCGCACCGCGACCGATGCCGATTTCCCCTCGACCGATCGTCCGATGACCCGCCTGCGCGTCTTCCTGCTCTCCACGCTCATCTTCGCCGGCTGCAGCCGCGGCGACGGCAAGGCCCCCGCGGTACCGGCCAAGCCGGTCGTCGCCGCCCCCGCGCCGGCGTGGACCGAGCGCGCGACCATCTACGAGGTCAACCTGCGGCAGTACACGCCGTCGGGTACGCTCGCCGCCTTCACGCGCGAGCTGCCGCGCCTGCGCAAGCTGGGCGTCGACATCCTCTGGATCATGCCCGTGCAGCCCATCGGCCAGAAGAACCGGAAGGGCTCGCTCGGCTCGTACTACGCCATCCGCGACTACCGCGGCGTCAACCCGGAGTACGGCACGCGCGCCGATTTCAGCGCGATGGTGACCGAGGCGCACAAGCTCGGCTTCAAGGTCATCCTCGACTGGGTGGCCAACCACACCGCGTTCGACCACGACTGGATCACCGCGCACCCCGACTGGTACAGCAAGAACAAGGACGGCACGATCGCCAACGCGCGCGACAACGAGGGGCACGACACCGACTGGACGGACGTGGCCGAGCTCGACTACGACAAGCCGGCCATGCGCCAGGCGATGATCGCCGACATGCGCTTCTGGGTGGACTCGATGGCGCTCGACGGCTTCCGGTGCGACGTGGCCGGCGGCGCCCCCGACGACTTCTGGATGGAGGCGCGCACCGCGCTCGCCACCTCGCGCCCCGACCTGTTCTGGCTGGCCGAGGCCGAGGCGCCGACGATGCACGCGGCGTTCAACGCGACGTACGGCTGGCGCTGGCACCACCTGATGAACGACATCGCCAAGGGGAAGAAGCCCGTGGCCGAGCTCGACCGATACCTCGAGGAGGAGCGCGCCGCCTACCCGGCGGGCGCGTTCCGGATGTACTTCACCTCGAACCACGACGAGAACAGCTGGAACGGCTCCGAGTTCGAGCGGATGGGCGCCAACCACCAGCCGGCCTTCGTCCTCGCTGGTGTACTCGGGGCAGGAGGCGAGCCTGAACAAACGGCTCCGCTTCTTCGACAAGGACACGATCCCGTGGACCGGGCCGTCGCTCGAGGCGTTCTACGGCGCGACGCTCGCGCTCAAGGGAGAGAACGCCGCGCTCGCCAACGGGGCGTGGGGGGCGCCGCAGGTGGCGCTCGCGCACCAGGGAGGCGACAAGGTCTACGCCTTCACGCGCACGCGTGACGCCAACACGGTGCTCGTCATGGTGAACTTCGGCGACGCCGCGGTGCACGTCACCTACTCGGCCATGCCCGTGCCGGGCGACTACCTCGACTGGTACGCGAAGGAGAAGGTGACGGTGGGCGCGGCGGGCACGCTCGACGTGCCGGCGCACGGCTGGCGCGTGCTGGTGAAGAAGTAGCGTGCGCGACGGGGCCACTTCGCGCGACATGCGGCCGCGCCGCGCCGTGCCGGCGCGTGCGCGCGGCGCGCGGACGCTGCTCGGCGTCACGTGCCTC
>JACQES010000184.1 GCA_016200495.1 Gemmatimonadota bacterium | reverse complement strand
GCATCTCGCCGCGCGGCCCCGTGTACGTGCGCGGCGACATCACCGTGAAGGACCACACCGGCGCCGTGCTCCGGACCGACACGCGCCTGGCGCTCTGCCGCTGCGGGCACTCGAGCCACAAGCCGTTCTGCGACGGCACGCACCGCACCATCGGCTTCAGCGACCCCGGCGTGCCGCTCGGCTCGAGAGAGAAGGGAGCGTAGCGCCGTGGCCGACGACGCCCTGTCGGAACTGGTCGCGCTGCTGGACCTCGAGCCGCTCGAGGTCAACATCTACCGGGGGCGCAATCGCGACCTGGGCGGCAGCCGCGTGTTCGGCGGGCAGGTGTTCGCGCAGGCGCTGGTGGCCGCGCGCCGCACCGTGGACGGGCCGCGCGAGGCGCACTCGGCGCACGGCTACTTCATCCTCCCCGGCGACCTCGCGGCGCCGATCGTGTACTTCGTGGACCGGCTGCGTGACGGCAAGAGCTTCACGACGCGCCGCGTGACGGCGATCCAGCACGGGCAGGCGATCTTCAACTGCTCGGTGAGCTTCCACTGCGTGGAGGACGGGTTCGCGCACCAGTCCATCATGCCCGCCGTGCCCGATCCGGAGTCGCTCGCGCCGGAACTCCAGCTCGTGCGCGAGATGGCGGACAAGATTCCGGAGAAGCTCCGCCCGATCCTCACGCAGGACCGCCCGCTCGACTTCCGGCCGGTGGATCCCGTGGACCCGTTCGATCCGGGCAAGCAGGAACCGGTGCGTTACCTCTGGTTCCGCGCGATCGGCGCGCTGCCGGACGAGCCGCTGATCCACCAGGCGGTGCTCGCGTACGCGTCCGACTACGGCCTGCTGCCGACGGCGCTCCGTCCGCACGGCATCTCGTATCGCACGCCGGGGCTGATGGTCGCGTCGCTCGACCACTGCCTGTGGTTGCACCGGCCGTTCCGCGCCGACGAGTGGCTGCTCTACGTGATGGACAGTCCGCTTGCATCCGGCGCGCGCGGCTTCGTGCGCGGCGCGATCTACACGCGCGCCGGCGAACTCGTGGCGTCGGTCGCGCAGGAAGGGTTGATGCGGCTCCGCCCGGGCGCCACCCCCTGACGCGCGTCGCGCCGTGCCGCCCAGCGGGCGACACGGCGCGACAACCACGGCGAACGACCGGGGCGCGCGCGGCCGCTACGGCAGCCGCACGAAGTCCGTCACGGCGCCCGGCTGGATGACGCGCACGCCGGTGACGCGACCGGCGGCGTCCTGCTGGAACTCGATCGTCGTGCCGCGCTGCACGCGGATGACGAACCGCGCCCCGTCCTCGGGCTCGAGCTCCGTCGGCGTGAGCCCCTGCGCCCAGAGCAGCACGTTGCCGCGCAGCGAGATCGTCACCGTCGGACCGCCCGGCACCTGGTAGCGCCCGACGAAGCGCTGCAGGTAGGCGGCATCCTTGAGGCGCGCGTCCGGCTGTCGCACGAAGGTGATGGGCGCGACGGTCGGCTCGAGCGGGGCCATGAGCGCGTCCACGCGTCCGGCCGCGTTCGTGCGGAACGTCACCTGCGCATTCTCGAACGTCGGGTCGTCGGGATTCCGCAGCCCGCTGAACGTTTCGTAGTGCCAGGGATCGAGCTTGGCCCGGATGCCGTGGTACTCGAACACGAGCGTGTCGCGCTCGAGGGTGACGTTCGCCGTGCCGTAGCCCGAGTCGGCATACGCGCCCACGTAGGCCGCGAGCGGATGCGACGGCGGCGCGTTCGGAATGCGCGCCTCGCCCTTCTTCTCTTCGGCGGCGCGGCTCGTGCGGTTGGCGATCGCCGAGCGGGCGAGGGCCTCGCCACTCCAGTCACGACGCGCGTCGCCCAGCAGGCGATCCATCGCGTGCCGCGCCACGAGTTCGCCGAGCGCGGAGCCGTTCTGGTTGACCAGCACGACGATGCCGATCCGGTCGAGCGGCAGGAGCTGCACGGCCGCGGTGAAGCCGTCGATGTTGCCGCCGTGCTGGCTGCGATAGTGGCCGCGATACGTGTCCACGAACCAGCCCATGCCGTAGCTCATGGGGCCGAGCTCGCGGTCCTCGCCCACGCCCGAGATCGGCGTGTACGGGCGGTACATGTCGCGCAGCGTGGCCGGCTGGATGACCTGCTTGTCGCCGAGCTTGCCGCCGTTCAGGTGCAGCGTCACCCACTTGAGCATGTCCTCGGCGCTCGAGTTGATGGCGCCCGCGGGCCCCACGAGCGTGATGTCGCGGAACGGGATGCGCTCGATCGTGTCGCGGCGCACGCGATAGGGCACCGCGTGGTCCTTGTCCGCCGTGGACTGCTTGACGCTGAAGTTGGTGCGCGTCATGCCGAGCGGGGCGAGCACGAGCTGGCGCAGCCCGTCCTCCCACGACGTGCCGTTGATCGTCCCCACGAGGTAGCCCGCCGTGAGGAACATGAGGTTGTTGTACTGGAACGTCTCGCGCAGGTCGCGCGAGAGCGGCAGGTACGCGAGGCGGCGCACCAGCTCCTCGCGGGTGGACGTCGTGTTGTTGTACCAGAGCAGGTCGTGGCGCGGCAGGCCGCTCCGGTGCGTCACGAGGTCGCGCGGCGTCAGGTGCAGCGTGGCGAAGTCCGTGTTCATGCGGAACCAGGGCAGGTACGTGCGCACCGGCACGTCCCACTGGAGCTTGCCCTGGTCCACGAGCGCGCCCATCGCGAACGTCGTGAACGCCTTGGACGACGACCCGATCGCGAACAGCGTCTGCGGCGTGACGGGCTGGTTGGCCTCGCGGTCACGTTGCCCGTGTCCCTTGAGGTAGACCACCTCGCCGTCCACCACGATCCCGACGGCGAGGCCGACGGCCTTCCAGGCCACGCGCGCCGAGTCGATCCACCGGTCGAAGCCGTCGAGCGCCGCGCGCGCGAGCTCGGCGGGCTTCGCCGCGAGGCTCATCGAGAAGGGGAAGCTGCCAGGGCCCTGTGTGAACGTGCCGCT
Organism: Gemmatimonadota bacterium; assembly: GCA_016200495.1. Lineage (GTDB taxonomy): Bacteria > Gemmatimonadota > Gemmatimonadetes > Gemmatimonadales > Gemmatimonadaceae > JACPPC01. The sequence continues at coordinate 25,675 of JACQES010000184.1, read as the reverse complement.
GATCGTGCGGCCGCCGGCCGTGCGCGTGCCGGCAAAGGTCGGGTTCCCGGGCACGCCGGGAATGGTGAAGCGCGCGGAGTCGCCCTTCACGCTCACGGCGCTCAGCACGAGGTCCTTGGTGTTCTGCTGCGGAATCGAGATGTCGCCGCCGCAGCTGCCGTCCCCCTTCTTCGCGAGGTCCACGTCGAAGGCGAGCTTGGTGCCGGGCAGCTCGATCGCGCCCACCCAGTGGCCGCTGCAGGGCTCGGTGGCCTGCGCGCGCGCGGCGTGCGGCGCGAGGGCGATGCTGGCGAAGGCGAGCGCGCCGCTGCGCGCGACGAGGCGACCGGCGAAAGACATCATGACGGGGCGTGGGGATCGGGTAGGGGGGACGGGTAGCATGGGCGTCGGCAAGGTGACGGGTGCGTTGAGCGATCGGCGTGAGTGCGTGTGCGAATGTCAGTCCGGCACCACGGCGGTGGCCTCGATCTCCACCACCGCGCCGGCCTCGATGAGCGCGACGACCTGCACCGCGCTCATCGCCGGATAGTGCTTGCCCATCACCGCGCGGTAGGCGGCGCCAAGGGCGGGGCCGCTCGCGAGGTACTGCGCGCGATCGGTGACGAACCAGGTCAGGCGCACGACGTGCTCGGGTCGCGCCCCCGCGGCTGCAAGCAGGGTGACGATGTTCGCGAGGGCCTGCCGCGCCTGCGTCACGAGGTCGCCGCCGACGAGTCGCTGCTGCGCGTCCCAGCCGATCTGCCCGGCCAGGTAGAGCTGCCGTCCGCGCGCGGACACGAGGTTGGCGTAGCCGCGTGGGCGTGGCCACCCGTCCGGTTCGATGATCTGGTGCGGGGTCGGCAGCGTCATGGGGCGTTCGGGGGGTCGGTGGCGAACTGCGCGCGGACGGCGGGCAGGATCGGCATGGCGGAGGCGGACTCGAGCGACATCATCACGCGCACGTGGCGACCGCTCACGCAGCGCACCGTGCCGCGCTCGATGCGGACGTCCACCGTCAGCGAACTCGTGCCGATGGCGTGGACCTGCTGCACGAGGCGCACGCGGTCGCCGAGGCGGAGCGGAGCCTCGTACTCGACCGTGGCGTGCACGAGCGGGAACCCGATCTTGTCGCGCAGGATGAGGGTGTTGAGCGGGATGCCCACCGCCGTGCACCAGTCCTCGAACAGGCCGTTGAACAGTTCGTCGAGCCTCGGGAAGTAGGCGATCCCGGCGGGGTCGCAGTAGCCGAAGCGGATGTCCGCCTCAGTCTCGAAGTGCCAGGGAAGGGCGGCGCGCGCGCTGGCGTTCATGGACGGTTCGTCCTCCCCGCAGGACCGCATGTCAGCCGCCTCATGTGGGCTCCTTGAGCCGGAAGCGCTGCAGCTTGCCCGTGTCCGTCTTGGGCAGCGCCGCCACGAATTCCACGAGGCGCGGATACTTGTAGGGCGCGATGGTCGCCTTGACGTGCTCCTGGATGGCGCGGGCGAGCGCCTCATCGGCCGCGCGGCCGGCCTTGAGCACCACGAACGCCTTGACCGCCTGGCCGCGCTCCGCATCGGGCACGCCCACCACCGCGCACTCGGCCACCGCGTCATGCGCCAGCACGGCCGCCTCGACCTCGGGGGCGCCGATGTTGTACCCCGACGAGATGATCAGGTCGTCCGTGCGCGCCTTGAAGAAGACGTAGCCGTCGGCGTCCATCGTGCAGGCGTCGCCGGTGAGGTTCCAGCCGCCCTGCACGTAGGCGCGCTGGCGGTCGTCCGAGAGGTAACGGCACCCGGTCGGGCCGCGCACGCCGAGCCGCCCGACTTCGCCCGGCGGGAGCGGGCGCAACTGTTCGTCGAGCACCGCCACCTCGTAGCCCGGGATGGCCTTGCCGATCGCGCCGTGGCGCACGTCCGCGCCCGAGGCGCCGATGAAGATGTGGATCATCTCGGTCGCGCCGATGCCGTCGAGCATCTCGACGCCGGTCGCGGTGCGCCAGAGCGTGCGGGTCGCGTCGGGCAGCGCCTCGCCGGCCGATACCGACTGCCGCAGCGACGACGTGTCGAATCGGCCAGGGGTCGCCTGGATCGCGAGCGCCATCTGCCGGTAGAAGGTCGGGGCGGTCCACGTGATCGTGGCGCGCGTCGCGGCGATCGCCTCGAGGAGCCCTTCGGGCGTCGCCTTCTCGAGCAGCACCGTCGAGGCGCGCGCCGCGAGCGGGAAGCAGAGCAGTCCCCCGAGCCCGAAGGTGAAGGCGAACGGCGGCGTGCCGATGCAGCGGTCGTCGGGCCCCGCGCGCAGCACCTGCGCGGCGAAGCCGTCGCACATCGCCATCACGTCGCGATGGAAGTGCATGCACCCCTTGGGGACTCCCGTCGTGCCCGAGGTGAAGGCGATGAGGCAGACGTCATCGGACGCGGTGGGACAGGCGGGGAAGGGACCGGGACTCGCCACCAGCGCGAGATCCAGCCGGTCCGGCGCGTCGCCGCCCCACGTGCGCACCGCGCGCACGCTCGGCGCGTCGGCCAGCGCGTGCGTCAGCTCCTCCATCAGCCGCGCGTCGCACAGGGCGGCGTTGCACCGGCTCTTCTGCATGACCACGCGAAGCTCCGTGGCGCGGAGCATGGGCATCGTGGTGACGGCCACCAGCCCCGCCTTGAGCGTGGCGAGCCACGCGGCGGCCATCCACGGGCCGTTGAAGCCGCGCAGCAGCACCCGGTTGCCCGGCACGAGCCCCATCTCCCCCGTCATCACGTGGCACAGGGCGTCGGTCCAGCGCTGCAGTTCCGCGTACGTGATCGTGCGCCATGCGGCGCCGTCCGGCGCGACGATGGCCGGCCGGTCACCGTGGCCCTCGCGCACGGCGTCGTCGAGCAGGCGCGCGGCGGCGTTCAGCACCGGCGGATAGGCGTACGGGCCCGTCAGGTTGAGCACGGGCCACTCCGACTCGGGCGGCAGGTGCTCGCGCGCGAACGGATCGACGTGCGCGCTCGGGTGGAACGTCATCGCGTGCCCTCCTGCGGCGTCCTCGCCGCCACCGTGTCCCGGCCGATGATCAGGCGCTGCACCTCCGACGCGCCCTCGTAGATGCGCAGGGCGCGGATCTCGCGGTAGAGCCGCTCGACCATCGCGCCGCGCTGGACGCCGCGCGCGCCGAAGAGCTGCACGGCGCGGTCGATGATCGCCTGGGCCGACTCGGTCGCGGCCAGCTTGGCCATCGCCGCCTCGCGCGTCGTGCGGGCGCCCGTGGTGTCGCGGAGCCAGGCCGCGCGTGCGGTCAGGAGCGCCGCCGCATCGAACTCGGTCGCCATGTCGCCCAGGGTGGCCTGCGCCAGCGGCTGTTGCGCGAGCGTGGCGCCGAACATCGCCCGCGACGCCGCGTGTCCCGTCGCCTCGTCGAGCGCGCGCCGGGCGAAGCCGAGCGCGGCGCCCGCCACCGTGACGCGGAAGATGTCGAGCGTGCGCATCGCGAGCTTGAACCCGGCACCCTCGGCCCCGAGCCGGTGCGTCGCGGGCACCGCGCACCGCTCGAACGCGAGCCGCGCCAGCGGATGCGGCGCGATCACGTCCATCCGCTCGGCGATCCGGAGCCCGGGTGCGCCCGCCGGCACCAGGAACGCGCTGATCCCGCGCGCGCCCTTCGACGCCGGGTCGGTGCGCGCGAACACCGTGTAGAAGTCGGCGATGCCGCCGTTCGAGATCCAGGTCTTCTCGCCGGACAGTTCGTAGTGGTCGCCCACGCGGGTGGCGCTCGCCTGCATGGCGCCCACGTCCGAACCGGCATCCGGCTCCGTGAGCGCGAACGCGGCGATGGCGTCGCCCGACGCGACGCGCGGCAGCCACGCGCCCCGGAGCGCGTCGCTCCCCTCGAGGGCGACGGCGCCCGAACCGAGCCCCTGCATCGCGAGCGCGAAGTCCGTGAGGCCGTCATGGTATGCGAGCACCTCGCGCAGCAGCGCCAGCGCGCGCGACTCGATCTCGGGCCGAGCGCCACCCCACGCGGCCGGCACGCAGTGGCGCAGCCAGCCGCCGGTGCCCAGGGCGCGCACCCAGGCGCGGCAGGCGTCATCGGTGTGGGCGTCGTCGTGATGGGGCACCGGATGCGTGGCGCACCACGCGTCGGCCGCCGCCACCAGGTCGGCGTGGCGCGGCTCGAAGAAGGGCCAGGCGAGGCGCTCGGCCAGCAGCGGGTGCATGCTCAGTTCCCCTCGAATCTGGGCGTCGCGCGTGCGGCGAACGCCTCGAAGGCGCGGCGGAAGTCGTCCGTCTTCATGCAGAGCGCCTGGGCCTGTGCCTCCATCTCGATCGCCTGCTCGACCGACACGCTCCATTCCTGCTGCAGCATCGTCTTGGTCATCGCGTGCGCGAACGTCGGCCCGGTGGCGAGCGCGGTGGCCCGCTGCGTCGCCTCGCCCTCGAGCGCGGCCGGCGCGACGAGCGCGTTCCAGAAGCCCCAGCGTTCGCCTTCCTCCGCCGTCATCACGCGGCCCGTGTAGAGCAGCTCGGCCGCGCGGCCCTGCCCGATGATCCGCGGCAGCAGGGCACAGGCCCCCATGTCGCAGCCCGCGAGGCCCACGCGCGTGAAGAGGAAGGCCGTCTTCGCGGCCGGCGTCCCCACGCGCAGGTCCGACGCCATGGCGAGAATCGCGCCAGCCCCGGCACACACGCCGTCCACCGCCGCGACGATCGGCTGCGGGCAGGCGCGCATCGCCTTGACCAGGTCGCCGGTCATGCGCGTGAAGGCGAGCAGTTCCGGCACGGCCATGCGCGTGAGGGGTTCGATGATCTCGAACACGTCGCCGCCGGAGCAGAAGTTGCCGCCCTCGCCGGTCAGCACGATCGCGCGCACGTCGCTCGCGTACGCCAGCGAGCGGAAGAGGTCGCGCAGCTCCGCGTACGAGTCGAACGTCAGCGGGTTCTTGCGCTCCGGGCGGTTGAGCGTGACCACGCCCACGCGCCCCTCGGCCTCGGTGCGCCATCGGAAGTGCGTGGCGGTGTACGGCGCGAGCGGGCGGCGCATCGCGGACATGGCGTCGGGGGCACTCATGCGGAAGCGGCCTCGTGGCGGATGCTGAACTTGAGGGTGCCGAGCAGCGCGTGCAGCTGCGTGCGCTCCCGGACGGACAGTTCCTGGAACAGGCGGGTGATCCACCGCTCGTGCGCGCGCGCCATCGCCTGGAAGGCGCGGCGCCCCTCGGGGGTCAGCGCCACGATCCACGCGCGACCGTCGTCGGGCGCGCGCCGGCGCGTCACGAGCCCTTCGGCCACGAGGGAGGTCACGAGGAAGGTGACGTTGCCGCCGGTGACGAGCAGCCGCTCGGAGAGCTCGCCCAGCCGCAATCCGGCCGGGTTGCGCTCGAGTTGCGCGAGCAGGTCGAACCGCGGCAACGACGACCCGAACTCGCGCTTGAGCGCCGCGCCGATCTCGCGCTCCACCATGGTGCTGCACGTGAAGAGCCGGAGCCAGAGCCGCAGCGCCTCGTGGTCGCCTTCGGCGAGCCGTGTTTCGGGATCCGCGAGCGGCGTCGTCATGCGAGCTCCCCGCCGGCCACGGTGATCGCCTGGCCCGTGACCGCCGCGGCGTCGTCGCGGCAGAGCCACGCCACCGCCGATGCCACTTCGTCGGGCTGCACGAGCCGTTGCTGCGGATTCCCGGCCAGCAAGGCGGCCCGCGCCTCCTCGGCGCTTCGGCCCGTGCTGCTCACGATCCGTTCGACGCTGGCCGTGGTGAGGTCCGTGTCGGTGAAGCCGGGGCACACCGCGTTGACCGTGACGTCGCGCGTGGCGACCTCGCGCGCGAGGGCGCGCGTGAGCCCCACGAGGGCGTGCTTGGCGGCCACATAGCCCGACACGTACGGATACCCGGTGAGTCCGGCCGTGCTCGCGATGTTCACGATCCGCCCGTGGCGCGCGGCGAGCATCGCGGGCAACACGGCGTGCGTGGCCGCGAAGGCGCCGTTGAAGTTGACGGCGAACATGCGCGCGAGCAGCGCCGCGTCGGTGCGCCCGAACGGCGCGCTCTCCGCTGCCCCGGCGTTGTTCACGAGGATGTCGATCGGGGCGATCGCCGCTGCTGCGGCACACGCGCGCGACACCGCCTCGGCGTCCGTCACGTCGGCCTCGACCACCGCGGTGCCGCCCGGGAGCTCCTGCAGCACCGCGTCGGCGGATCCGCGGCGCCGCACGAGCAGCGTCACCGTGGCGCCATCGCGCGAGAGCCGGCGCGCGATGGCGGCACCGATCCCGCGGTTGGCCCCGGTCACGAGCGCATGTCGACCGACGAGCGCCGTCATGCGGATGCCCCGCAGGGGATGCGGCGCGCGTCCGGCGCGTACCGCGCGGCCTCGCGCATCACGTCAACTCCCCCGGCTTGCGCACCACGCCCGCTGCGGGCTGCGCCGCGCGGTCACGCGCCACCAGCCGCTCCAGCTGCTGCTGGCCCGACCGGTACTGCGGCGGCCACTCGGCGCCGGCGTAGCCGAGGCGGGTCGCCTCGAAGAGCGTGAACGCGGGGTTCGCCAGGTGCGGCCGGGCGATCGCCACGAGGTCGGCGCGCCCAGCGGCGAGGATCGAGTTCACCTGGTCCGCGTCGGTGATGTTGCCCACCGCGATGGTCGCGATCCCCGCTTCCTGTCGCACCCGGTCGGCGAACGGCGTCTGGTACATCCGGCCGAACACCGGCTTCTCGTCCTTCACCACCTGGCCGCTCGACACGTCGATCATGTCCGCGCCCGCCGCCTTGAAGGCGCGCGCGATCGCCACCGCGTCGTCGTCCGTGTTGCCCCCGGGCGCCCAGTCGTGCGCGGAGATGCGCACCGACATCGGTCGCTCGGCCTGCCATGCGTCGCGCATCGCGGCGAACACCTCGAGCGGGAAGCGCAGCCGGCCTTCGAGCGTCTTGCCGTAGTGATCCGTCCGCCGGTTGGTGAGCGGCGAGAGGAACGCCGACAGCAGGTACCCGTGCGCGCAGTGCAGCTCGAGCCAGTCGAACCCCGCCGCCGCGCCGCGCTGCGTGGCCTGCACGAACTCCTCCCGTACGCGCACGAAGTCCGCCTTCTCCATCGCGCGCGGCTCCTGCGAGATCCCCGCGAGGTAGGGGATCGGCGACGGCGCGATCAGCGGCCAGTTGCCGCTCTCGAGCGGTTGGTCGATTCCTTCCCACATCTTCTTCGTCGAGCCCTTCGCCCCCGCGTGCCCGAGCTGCAGCCCGATCCGGGCCGGCGTCCACGCGTGCACGTAGCGCACGATGCGCTCCCACGCGGCTTGCTGGGCGTCGTTCCAGAGGCCCGGGCACCACGGCGTGATCCGCGCGTCGGGCGCCACGCACGTCATCTCGGTGAACACGAGCCCGGCGCCGCCGGACGCCCGCGCACCCAGGTGCACGAAGTGCCAGTCGGTCGGCGTCCCGTCCTCCGCGGCCGAGTACTGCGCCATCGGCGAGACCACGACGCGGTTGGGGAGCGTGAGGCCTCGGACCGTGAACGGCGTGAACATCGGCGGGTGGTGCGGCGTCGCCGGGTTGGTCGTTGTCGCGATCAGCGCGGCGGTTGTCGCACCGCTCGCGCGCGATGCGCGCGGGGCGCCGTCCACCGGCGCCGCGATGGCAGCCCCCGCCAACCGCGGCCCCTTGGCTCCACCAGGCGCCTCGGCCATGCGCGCGAGCGCGTCGGCCGCCGTTGGCCGCGACGCCGCCCGCGCGCCGAACCACGCCTCGAAGGCCGCCACGTACTCGGGGTCGCGCACGCGCAGGTTCTCGTGCGAGATGCGCTGCGAGCGGGTCAGCAGAGAATAGGCGAACTGCTCCGGCTCGAGGGGCGCGTAGCGCGCCACGTGCTCGAACCATTCCGTCGAGTTCCGCGCGGCATTCTGGAGCTTCAGCACCTCGACCGACCGCTCCACCTGGTAGCGCACGAGCGCGGCCGTGAGGTCGCGGCGCGAGGCGGCCAGCGCCTGGTCGAGCGCGATCGCGTCTTCGAGCGCGAGCTTGGTCCCCGAGCCGATCGAGAAGTGCGCCGTGTGCGCCGCGTCGCCCAGCAGCACGATCGGGACGTCGCGCCCGTCCACGTCGAGCTCGTGCACCCACGAGCCGCAGCGCACGCGCGGGAAGCGGATCCAGCTCGCAGATCCGCGCAAGTGCGCCGCGTTCGACAGGAGCGGGTCGCCCCCGAGCCACGGCGCGAACAGCCGCTCGCAGTACGCGATCGACTGCGCGTCGTCCATCGTGTCGATGCCCGCGGCGCGCCACACCGGCTCCGGCGTCTCGACGATGAACGTGCTCGTCTTCTGGTCGAACCGGTACGCATGCGCCTGGAACCACCCGTGCTCGGTCTCGGCGAACATGAACGTGAATGCCTCGAACTTGTGGGGCGTCCCGAGCCAGACGTAGCGGCACGCGCGGAGTTCGACGTCCGGCCGGAAGCTCTGCGGGAACCGGTCGCGCGTCCGCGAGTTGAGCCCGTCCGCCGCGATCACGAGGTCGGCCCGGGTCTCGTGCGCCAGCGCTTCCGCGTCCGGCAGCTCGCGCTCGAACGTGAGCGTCACGCCGAGCGCGCGGCAGCGGCCCTGCAGCAGGGCGAGCAGCGCCTTGCGGCCGATCCCCGCGAAACCGTGACCGCCCGAGCGGATCGTGCGCCCCTTGATGTGCACGTCGATGTCGTCCCAGCGGTGCAGGCCGCGCCGCACGAGTTCGCCCGACACCGCGTCGGCCGCGACCAGGTTCTCGACCGTCTGGTCGCTCAGCACCACCCCCCACCCGAACGTGTCGTCGGGGCGGTTGCGCTCGACGACGATCACCTCGTCGTCCGGATGGCGAAGCTTGAGCAGCAGGGCGGCATACAGGCCGCCGGGACCGCCGCCGAGAATGGCCGTGCGCGTACGAGGCTCCCGCTGGAGATGCCCAACGGTACGACCGATTTCTTCAAGTTTCAAGTATCGGCGCTGCCGACGCGCGTCACGCTTGCCCGGCGGTGCGCGCGGGCGATCTTCCGGAACCTCCAACCGTCGTGCCCATGCGCCGTCGCTCCTTCACTCGCACCATGCTGGGCGCCCTGGGCGCCGCGTCACTCCCCGGTTCCGCCGCCCGGTCCCTCGGCGGTGCCCGCGGCACGGATCCGCTGCGCGAGATCGGCCCGGCCGGTGCGTCCTCGCCGCGTGCCGCGACCGGCGCCGAGCTCGACGACGCCCTTCGCGTGGACGGCGCCCGCATCAACGGCCACCTCGCGCAGCTCGCCGAGTTCGGCAAGAACCCGCAAGGTGGCGTGAGCCGCATGGCGTACAGCGAGGCCGATCGCCGCGGCCGCGAATGGCTCATGGGGGTCTATCGCGACGCGGGGCTCGCCCCGCGCATCGACACGGCCGGCAACATCGTCGCCCGCATCGACGGCACCGACCCCTCGCTCAAGCCGCTCGTGATCGGGTCGCACATCGACTCCGTGCCCGAAGGCGGGAACTTCGACGGCGACGTCGGCACGCTCTCGTCGGTCGAGGTGGGACGCACGCTCCTCGCCAACCAGCGCCGCCTGCGTCACCCGCTCGACATCGTCTGCTGGCAGAACGAGGAAGGCGGCCTGGTCGGGAGCCGCATCGTGAGCGGCGAGTTCCCCATGGCCGAGCTCGAGCAGAAGGGCACGGCCGGCAAGACGCTCCGCGAGGGCATCGCCTTCATCGGCGGCGACGTGAACCGCTTCGCCGAGTCGCGGCGCGCCAAGGGCGACATCGCCGCGTATGTGGAGCTCCATATCGAGCAGGGCGGCACCCTCGAGGCCCGGAAGCTCGACATCGGTGTCGTCGAGGGGATCGTCGGCCTCTATCACTGGGACGTCGAGGTCACCGGCTTCGCGAATCACGCCGGCACCACCGCCATGCGCGGGCGCCGGGACGCGCTGCTCGCCGCGTCGCGCTTCATCGAGATGGTCAACCACGTCGTCACGAGCGAGCCGGGGCGGCAGGTCGGCACGGTCGGGCACATCGAGGCCTATCCCGGCGCGCCGAACGTCATTCCCGGCCGGGTGCGGCTCACGCTCGAGCTCCGCGACCTCGCCGTCGCGAACGTCGAGCGCCTCTACGCCCGCATCGTGAAGGAGGCGACCGTGATCGGCCAGCGATCGGGCACGAGGTTCGCCTTCACCCCCACGGTGAGCCACCTGCCGGCGCTCTCCGATCCGCGCATCCGCGAGTTCATCCGGCGCTCCGCCCAATCGCTCGGCCTCTCCACGCTCACCCTCCCGAGCGGCGCGGGGCACGACGCGCAGTCCATGGCGCGCCTGGGCCCCATGGGGATGATCTTCATCCCGAGCGTGGGCGGCATCAGCCATGCACCGACCGAGTTCTCCAAGGCCGCCGACATCACCAACGGCGCCAACGTGCTGCTGCGCACGGTGCTGGCGCTGGACGGGTGGGGGGCCTGAGGCGGCGCCGGTCGCTTGACATAGGGGGGAGGGGTATCTAGACTTATACCCCGGGAGGGTACCCGCCCTCCGTCGATGCCGGCGACGCGCCCGGCCACCCGCACCTCCCATGACTGCGCTCACTCTCAACATCTCCGGCATGTCCTGCGGCCACTGCGTCGGCGCCGTGAAGCAGGCCCTCGCCGCCGTCCCCGGCGTGCAGGTCGACGCCGTCGCCATCGGGACGGCCGTCGTCCAGTACGACCCCGCCACCGTCACCGCCGAGCGCATCGCGCAGGCCGTGGCCGACGAAGGCTATCCCGCCGTCGTCGCCGGCTAGTCCAGCCTCCAAGGTCAATGTCCGCCTCCTCGACCGTCCGCATCCCCGTCAGCGGGATGACGTGCGCCGCCTGCCAGGCGCGCGTGCAGCGCGCGTTGCAGAAGCAGCCCGGCGTCAGCGACGCGACGGTCAACCTCATGATGAAGAGCGCCACGGTCGCCTTCGACCCTGCGGTCGCGAGCACCGACGCGCTGATCGCGGCCATCCGCGCCACGGGCTACGGCGCCGAGCGCGCGGCCGACGACCAGTCGGCCCTCGAGGAGCAGGAGGCGCGCGACCGCGCCGACGCCGACGAGTTCGCCGACTTCCGTCGCAAGGCGATCGTGAGCGGCGTGCTGGGCGCCGTCGCCATGCTCCTCATGCCGCCGCCGTGGGTCCAGGCGGTCCTGGCCATCGTCGTGATGGCGTGGGCCGGCCGCGACTTCTACGTGCGGGCCTGGAGCGCGGCGCGGCACGGCGGCGCCGACATGAACACGCTCGTCGCCGTCGGCACCGGGGCCGCCTTCCTGTACTCGATGGTGGCCACCGCGGCGCCGCACCTCTTCACCACGAGCGGCCTCGCGCCCGACGTGTACTTCGAGGCGGTGATCATCATCATCGCGCTCGTGCTCACCGGGCATGCGTTCGAGGCGCGCGCCAAGCGCAACACCGCCTCCGCGCTCCGCGCCCTCATCCACCTGCAGCCGCACACCGCGCGTGTCGAGCGGTTCGGCAGCGAGGTGGAGGCCCCCGTCGACACCGTGGAGCCCGGCGAGATCGTCATCGTGCGGCCCGGTGAGCGGCTTCCCGTGGACGGCGAGGTCACGAGCGGCGAGAGCGCGGTGGACGAGTCCATGCTCACCGGCGAATCCGTGCCGGTGGCGAAGGCGCCGGGTGATCGCGTCATCGGCGGTACCATCAATCGCGCCGGTGCCTTCCGCTACCGCGCCACCACCGTCGGGGCCGCCTCCGTGCTCGCGCAGGTCGTGCGCCTGATGCGCGACGCGCAGGGCACGCGCGCCCCGATCCAGCGGCTCGCCGACCAGATCTCGGGGGTCTTCGTGCCGGTGGTGATCGCGCTCAGCGCCATCACCTTCCTCGCGTGGTACCTGCTCGCGGGCGACGCGTCACTGATGCGCGCCTTCGCCGCCGCCGTCGCGGTGCTCATCATCGCCTGTCCGTGCGCCATGGGGCTTGCGGTGCCGACCGCCGTGATGGTCGCCACCGGCAAGGGGGCCGAGCTGGGCGTGCTTTTCAAGGGCGGGGAAGCGCTGCAGGTGGCGGCGGGCATCCAGGTCGTCGTGCTCGACAAGACGGGCACCGTGACCGAAGGGCACCCCTCGGTGGTGGACGTGGCATACGCGAGCACCGCCGCGTCGTCCGTCCACGACGAGCGCCTCGCCCTCGTCGCCGCCCTCGAGGCCTCGAGCGAGCATCCGCTCGCCGAGTCCATCGTGGCCTACGCCGCCGCGCGCGGCCTCACGGTCGCGCGACCGAGCGCGTTCGTGTCCCACACCGGCCTGGGCGCGAGCGGGGTCGTGGACGGCCACGCCGTCGTCGTCGGCAACGCGGCCCTCATGGCCGAGCACGACATCAGCGTCGCGCCGCTCGCCGACGCCGCCGAACGCGCCGCCGCCGCGGCGCGCACGGCCGTGTATGCGGCGGTGGACGGCGCGCTCGTCGCCCTCCTCGCCATCGCCGATCCCATCAAGCCATCGTCGCGGGCCGCCATTGCGCGGCTGCGCGCCCTGGGCCTCGACGTCGTCATGCTCACCGGGGACACCGAGCGCACCGCCCGCGCGATCGCCGACGCCGCCGGGATTCCGCGCGTGGTGGCCGGCGTCCTCCCCGAGGGCAAGGTGGCCGAGATCAAGCGCCTGCAGGCCGAGGGAACGATCGTCGCGATGGTCGGTGACGGCATCAACGACGCCCCCGCGCTCGCCCAGGCCAACGTCGGCATCGCCATCGGGACCGGCACCGACATCGCCGCCGAGGCGGGCGACGTGGTACTCATGCGCGGCGACCTGATGGGCGTCGCGCAGGCCGTCGAGCTCGCGCGCCGCACCATGCGTACCATGCGCCAGAACCTGTTCTGGGCCTTCATCTACAACGTGATCGGCATCCCGGTCGCCGCGGGCGTGCTCTATCCGGCGTTCGGCCTGCTGCTGAGTCCCGTCATCGCCAGCGCGGCCATGGCCTTCAGCTCCGTCAGCGTCGTCACCAACTCGCTGCGCCTTCGCTCCGCGCGCATCGCCTGAGTCGCCCCTCGCATCCCGCCTCGCCATGCCCGCCACCAAGCGCTCCGACGCACCCGCGGCACCTGCGCGTCATCGCCACGCGACCCACGACCACGCCGCCGCCTGCGGCTGCGCGGTTGATTCGCCCGTCGACGGTCGCAAGGCCGTTGCCGTGGACGCCGCCAGCAAGGAGCGCAACACCAAGCGCCTGCGCCGCATCGAAGGGCAGGTGCGCGGCCTGCAGAAGATGGTCGAGGAAGACCGCTACTGCGCCGACATCCTCACGCAGATCGCGTCGGTGCACGAGGCGCTGCGCGCCGTCGGCCGCGAGCTGATGCGCAACCACCTCCGCCATTGCGCCGCCACCGCCATCCGCACGGGCGACGCGGAGGCGGAGGCCATGTACGACGAGCTCGTGGACATGATGTACCGGCACAGTCGATGATCGTGCTGCCATGACCGCCGACCGCCGACCCGCGGAATCGACGAACCGTCGCGACCGCGCGGCGACCGGACCGCTCCGCCGCACGGATTCCTATCGCGGACCCACGCTCGGTCGTCCTCAGCGTGGCATCCGGCGCCTCGCGGAGGCGTGAATCGTCGTTCCGCGGTAGCTCAGGTGGATAGAGCAGCGGTTTCCTAAACCGTTGGCCGGGAGTTCGAGTCTCCCCGGGGGTATCTTCACACCAATCGCATGACAGCCAAGAAGAAAGCATCGGGCCGCACCTCGCGCGGCCGCTCACGACGTCGCAAGACGTCCCCGTACGGGCCCAAGCCCGTCGAACACGCGACCTCCCACCCGACGTCGCGCAACGCGTACCAGGAAACGCGCGAGTGGCTCCTCAAGGAGCACGGGCCCATCTGCGCGTACTGCGGGAAGCACTTCCCGTCGCGCACCATGACGCTCGACCACGTGACGCCGCGCCGCGGGCAGACCGCCTACGATCGGCGCGACAACCTGGTCCTCGCCTGCAAGACCTGCAATTCGGCCAAGGCCGACGCGCCCATCCTGAAGTTCCTGCTCGAGAAGCGCTCGCGCGCGCGGTTCCTCGCCCGCTACGGCAAGCACCTGAGCCCCATGCTCTTCAAGATGGCGCGCGACCTCGCGGGGCCGGGACCGCTCACCGACAACCCGTTCGAGAAGGGCGAAGCGTCGCCCTACGCCGACTGACGACGTGCCGCGGCGCGCGCCCCCACGGGTGACGCGCGCCGCGGCGCGCTACCGGTAGGGCGAGCCGCCGTCGCGTGACGGCCCCGCGGGCCGTCCGCCACCCGAGCCACCGAACGGCGAACCACCCGACCCGCTCGCGCCACCGCGCCCGCGGCCGCGCCCGCCGCGACGGCGTCGGCCGCCATCACCGCCACCACCACCGCCGGCACTCGGCGCGCCGCCACCACCCGACGACGGCGCCGCCCCGCGCGGAGCGTGGCCCCCGCCGCCGTGCGACGACGCGGGACGACTGCCGCCCTGACTCGATGAAGCGGGCCGCCCGCCGCCGGGCGACGGTGCGCCCGACCGTCCGCCACCGCCGCCCGACCGCGCGATGTTCTCCGCCTTCCGCGCCGCCTTGGCCGCGGCATTCGCGCGCGCCTTCGCCTTCTCGGCCCGGATCGCCGCGATCCGCTCCGCGTGCGGCACCTCGAGGGCCTCCGCCGGCTTCGCCGTGTAGTCGAAGTCGGGGAGCGTCACGCGCGGCAGCCGCTTCGAGATCGCCTTCTCGATGTTGCGCAGGTCGCCTTCCTCGTCGGGCGCCACGAACGTGTAGGCCTCGCCGGTCAGCTCCGCGCGCGCCGTGCGCCCCACGCGGTGGATGTAGTCCTCGGGCACCTCGGGCACGTCGAAGTTCACCACGTGGCCCAGCGCCTCGACGTCGATCCCGCGTGCGGCGATGTCGGTCGCCACGAGCACGCGATACGTGCCGTCCTTGAAGCCGGCCAGCGCCTGCGTGCGCTGCGCCTGCGAGCGGTTGCCGTGGATCCGCTCCGCCTTGATCCCCGCCTTCACCAGCTGCGCCTGCAGCCGGTTCGCGCGGTGCTTGGTGCGCGTGAACACCAGCGCCTGCACCATGTCGCCACGCTTGAGCAGCGCGAGGAAGAGCTGCGTCTTGAGCTCCTGCGCCACGGGGTAGAGCGCCTGCGTGATCCCCTTGGCCGGCGCCGCCGTGCGCTCGAGGTTGATCATCGCCGGCTGGTGCAGCAGCTCGCGCGAGAGCGCGGCGATCGGGCCCGGCATCGTGGCCGAGAAGAAGAGCGTCTGCCGCTTGGCCGGCAGGTGCTTGAGCACGCGCTTGATGTCGGGCAGGAAGCCCATGTCGAGCATCCGGTCGGCCTCGTCGAACACCAGGTACTCGAGGCGGTCGAGCTTGGCGTACGGCTGCCGGAAGTGGTCGAGCAGCCGTCCCGGCGTCGCGATCAGCACGTCGACCCCCGCGCGGAAGGCGTGCTCCTGCGGTCCCATCCCCACGCCGCCGAACACCGCGGCGCCGGTCAGCGGTGTGTGCACCGCGAAGTCGTTCATGCTCTCGTGGATCTGCGCCGCGAGCTCGCGCGTCGGCGTCAGCACGAGCGCGCGCGTCACGCCCCGCGGCTTCTCGAGCAGGTGCGTGAGGATCGGCAGCAGGAACGCGGCCGTCTTGCCGCTCCCGGTCTGCGCGCACGCGAGCACGTCGCGTCCCTCGAGCGCCGGTGGAATCGCATCGGCCTGGATCGGGGTCGGGCGGGTGAACCCGAGGTCCTTGAGCCCCTGCTGCAGGCTGGGATGGATCTTGAGCGACGCGAACGACAATGACGCGGACAAGGCAGGTGGGGTTGGGGTCCCGAAATCTCGCCGGTTGCGCACGTCGCGGGCACTACTCGAATGAATGAGGGGTGCCGTGAGTGGCACGCGCATTCCCCCACGCACCCGATCCCGCATCGCGGCGTCCGCCTCCCGCATCGGTGGTCCCGCGCACATCCTTCCCCGCGTGAATCTCCCCCCGTCGCGCCGCCACACCCGCCCGTTCCTCTTCGGCGTCATCGAGCTGCCCTTCAGCGCCGCGGTCGGGATGCTGCAGATCGCCATTCCGTACTGGCTCGCCAAGGCCGGCCTTTCGATCGCCGAGATCGCGTCCGTCTCGGCCGTCGTCACCTCGGCACGTACACGCTGCTCATCGTCGGCATGCAGGTGGGCGCGGCCACCACCTCGTCCGCGGTCGACACGCTCATGGCGCTCACCGCGGCCCCCGAGGACAAGGGACGCGCCGCCGGCTTCAAGATGGCGGGCAACGTGGGCGGCATCGGGCTCCTGGGCGCCCTGCAGATCTGGATGGCCTCCAACACGACGGCCGCCACCACCGGCCTGGTGATGGTCGCGATCGTCCTCGCCACCGCCGCGTGCGGCCTCTTCATCGGCGACGAACCGCCCACCGCGCACGTCGTGCACTCGGGATCGCTCGTGGCGCATGCCTGGGCGCGCGTGGTCGCGATCCTCACCGACCTCTGGGCCACGGTGCGCAGCCGCGACGGCTGGACCGGGCTCGTCATGTGCGCGGCGCCGGTGGGCGCCGGCGCGCTGGTGAACCTCCTCTCCGGTCTCGCGCCCGCGTACCACGCCAGCGAGGACGTCGTCGCGATGATCAACGGGCTCGGGGGCGGGCTCACCGCGGCGGCGGGGGCGATCGTCGGCGGCTTCTTCGTCGATCGGATGAACCGCCGCGTCGCCTACTGCCTGTTCGCGGGCTGCACGGCGCTCTGCGCGCTCGCGATGGCGGCCGCGCCGATGACGCCGACGACCTTCGCCGCCGGCTCGCTCGCGTACCGGTTCTTCAACGGCATCACCATGGCCGCCTTCGCCGGCATGATCCTCGAGATGGTGGCGCATGGCCGCGCCGTCGCCACGACGTTCACGCTGTTCGTGGCCGTCTCGAACCAGGCGATCAGCGTCGTGACGTACCTGGACGGGCAGGGAAGCGCTTTCCGGAATCTTGGCGCCACCGGCACCGTCCTCACCGACGCCGGGCTCACCTTCCTCGGCATCGTGATCGTCGCGCTGATGGCGTGGTGGCTCAGGGGACGACGGGTTCCGGCCGTCCTCCCGCGCGCGCCGAGCGCAGCAGCGCCTCGATGACGGCCAGGTTGGCCGTGGCCTCCTCGGGGCCGTAGCGCACCGATGCCGGGCGCCCGGCGCGCCGCGCCAGCGCCTGCGCCGCAAAGTGCTCGACCATCCGCTGGTACTGGTCCACGCCGGGAAACTCGTGCGCCGTCGCGGTGCCGCCCTTGTATTCGCTCAGCAGCACGCCGTCGGCGTTGGCCACGAAGGCCCCCTCGCTCACCAGTCGTCCCTGCGCGCCCGACACCTCCACGCGTTCGCTGCGCTCGAGCGTGAGTGCGCAGTCGAAGTGCGCCACGAGGCCGCTGGCGAAGCGCAGGATGCCGGTGAGTTCCGTGTCGACGCCCGACGCGTTCCAGTTCGCCGTCGCGATCACCTCCACCGGTTCGGCTCCGGCGAGGGTGCGGCTCACGTTCACGCAGTAGCAGCCCACGTCCATCAGGGCGCCCCCGCCCAGGGCGAGGTCGAACCGGATGTTGGCCGGACTCGCGAGGCGGAACGAGAAGGTGCTGCGAATCGCGCGTGGCGCGCCGAGCACGCCGCCATGCACCAGCGCGATCATCCGCTCGGTGCGCGGGTGGAAGCGGTACATGAAGGCCTCCATCAGCAGGACGCCGGTCGCGCGCGCCGCGGCCGCCATCGCGCGGCAGTCCGCCGCCGTCAGCGCCAGGGGCTTCTCGCAGAGGACGTCCTTGCCCGCCTCCGCCGCGGCGATCGTCCAGCGATGGTGCAGGGAATTCGGCAGCGGGATGTAGACCGCCTGGACCGCCGGATCGGCGAGGAGCGCCTCGTACGATCCGTGGGACGTCGCGAAGCCGCCGGCGCGCGCGAACGCCTCCGCCTTCGCCCCATCGCGGCTCGCCACCGCGTGCAGCGTGCCATTGGCCGACTTCGCGATGGCCGGGTTCACGAGCTTGCGGCCGATGTTGGCGGTGCTGAGCACCCCCCACACGATGCGTTCAGCTGGCACGAGGCGTCTGGTTGGAAGGCGATCATGGAGCGCGCGCCCCCTCCGGCTGCGGCAGCCACCGATGCACGGGTGCGCACGGTCGCCCGCGAGCTTCGCGGACGATCCGCTGCAATATCGCTGGCGTCAGTACTGCGTGTCCGTCAGGGAGCGCGCATCGGCGGCCAGCCCGACCGCGCGGGCGCGCCGCCGAGACGATCCGCGCCCGCGGTGCCGCGGCGCTCGACTCGCCGAGCCGGGCCTCGATCGGCGCCTCCGACGCGAGCGTCATCCGGAGCTGGTATCGCCCCGTCACCGGGTCGCGCACGACCTGCGGGCGTTCGGCCGGTTCGGCCAGGGCAATCGGCCTCACGGTCTCCAACACGGTCACCCTCACGGTCATTGCCCCCGTGGCCACCCGCTGCGCGGAGGCGGGCGCGACCACGACGGCGAGCGCCAGCGCCGCCAGTGGGGCGGTGCGGAGGAGGGGATGGGGTCGGCCGACGGGGAATGGCATCTCCCCCGAGTGTCGGTCGCACCCCGGCACATCTTTCCGTCCGAATCGCCCGGACCGCTTGCCTCGGACGGGGGTATCTGGCGAATTTTCAAGGCTCTACCGACACTCCCTTATTCGACGCATGACGGTCCCCATCAACAGCAAGGCGAGCATGGCCGGCGACGACGCACTCGAGAACGCCCTCGACTGGATCCGCCTCAACGCGCGCGCCGTCGGCATCGGCGCGGCGGTGATCGCCGTGGCCGCGGCTGGCTGGTGGTTCTACCGCGACGCGGAGATCAACAAGGAGAACGCGGCCGGCAAGGCGTACATGGAGGCCCAGCGTTCGGCGCAGGCGGGGAACCTCCCGCTCGCCCAGGCGGACCTCGAGAAGATGCTGCCGCGCTACCACGGCACGACGTCGGGGACGCTCGCGGCGATCCTGCTGGCCCAGGTGCACTACCAGAACGGCAAGTACCCGGACGGGGTCAAGGTGCTCGAGGCAGCGGCTGTGGCCGCGCCGGACCAGCTGCGGGCGCCGCTCCAGGCCCTCATGGCGGCCGGGCTGGTGGACCAGAAGAAGTACGCGGACGCCGCGAAGGGCTACCTCAAGGCCGCCGACATGACCTCGGAGGAGAACGCCAAGGAAGGGTATCAGGCCGAGGCGGCGCGGGCGTGGCAGCTGGCCGGGAATCAGGCAGAGGCGCTCAAGCTCTGGAAGGCGATCGCCGAGCACTTGGACTCGCCCCATGCGGCCGAAGCCCGGGTGCGGGTCGGCGAGCTCGAGGCGGCGCAGGTGAAGTAGGTCGGGCCCGCCCGGGCGGCGGGCCAGCCGCAAGCGAAGGGGCGCCTCGAGCATCGAGGCGCCTCTCGTTTTTCGGGGTCCCGAATCGGAGCCGAGCTTCGGCGCCTACCGGATCCTCAGCACGCGCCCCGCGCGCGCCTTCCGAGATCATCGGGGATCCGTCCTCCAGGGCCCGGGGTAGGCCCGACCTCGTCCGATCGTCCGCTCCCACAACGCGACAGAAGAAGCGCCACTATCGAATCAGTCTTGGCGCGTCTAGTTCGTATAAGATGTATTATGTAAACTGACAGAGTGGAAAGACTGGGAGGGCACGGCGACGAATGCAGCCATCTCGTCGCTTGTAATCCCTTTATCTGTAGTGTTTTGTGTGCCGTGATATGAGAGTCCACACGAGATGGCACCTCGATCGGGACTTCTCCACGCCGCTCAGACGTCCGCGAACGTCCCCTCGAACACCAAGCGGCCCTCGCCCTTGAGCGTCGGGCGCACCGCCCCGCCGACCTCGTCGCCAACCCGGACCGTCAACACCCGGCCCGATCGCGTCTCCAGGCCGACCTCGGCGCCCGCCATCCCCCAGCGGCCGAGCAGGATCGCGGTGGCGACAGCGCCGGTTCCACACGCGAGGGTCTCACCCTCCACGCCACGCTCGAAGGTCCGCATGGCCCAGGTCCCGTCCCCCCGCCGACCCACCCAGTTCACGTTCGCCCCGGCCGGCAGCGCCGGGTGGTTCCGAAGTCCGGGGCCGCGGTCCGAAAGCGGCACCTGATCGGCGCCCGCGGCGCCATCCACGAGGACGACGAGGTGCGGGACGCCAGCCAGCACGTATCCGACGCGGACCTCGCCGGGCGCCAGGGCGGCCTCGAACGATGCCCGGATATCGGACACTGGGGCGAGGTCGAATTCGGGGCTCCCGAAGATGCTCCGGGCGCTCACCACTCCCGCCCCCGTCTCGATCGTGAACCCCGGAAGCCCCCCTTCGGCCGCCTGCATCAGTACGCCGAGTCGGGTCGCGCACAGGGTCGCATTGCCGCAGAGCGAGGCCAGCGACCCGTCCGAGTTCCAGTAGTCGATGCCGAACGTAGCGACCGCGGACGGGCGGATCTGCACCAGCCCGTCGGCCCCGATGCCGGTGCCACGGGCGCACAGTCGCGCGATCAGGGGCGGCGTGGCCAGCTCGCCCGCCGGTTCCGTGCGGGCATCAATGAAGACGAAGTCGTTGCCCGATCCGCTCATCTTCCAGAAGCGGCGGCCGGCCCAGACGGGCGGGCGGACGCGCGGCGGGCGGACCGGCGGCGTCGCGGGGGGCCCGCTCACAGCTGCCCCGTCAGCGCCCACCAGCGGAGCCGCCAGACCATCCACACGGCCTCGCGCACGATCTTCTGCGACATCTTCGACTCGCCCTCGGTCCGGTCGGTGAAGACGATCGGGATCTCGATGATCTTGAACCCCTTCTTCCAGGCCCGGAAGCTCATCTCGATCTGGAAGGCGTAGCCGTTCGACTTGACCGCGTCGAGGTTGATCGCCTCGAGGACCTTCCGCGAAAAGCACTTGAAGCCGCCGGTGGAGTCGTCGAGCGCGAGCCCGGTGACGGCGCGGGCGTACAGGTTGGCCGCGTAGGACAGGAGGAGCCGCGTCATCGGCCAGTTGATGACCGTGACCTTTCCCTTCCGGTAGCGGCTCCCGAGCACCAGGTCGGCGCCGGTCTGCTCGACCGCCTCCAGGAACTTGGGCAGCTGGTTCGGGTCGTGCGAGAAGTCGCAGTCCATCTCGAACACGTGCGTGTAGTCGCGCGCGAGCGCCCACTTGAATCCCGTCAGGTAGGCGGTTCCGAGCCCCATCTTCCGGGGCCGGTGGAGCGCGTGCACGCGCGGCTCGCGCGCCGCGGCCTCGTCGGCGATCTGGCCGGTGCCGTCGGGCGACCCGTCGTCCACCACGAGCATCTCGAAGTGCGGGCCCTGCACGAGGACCCACTCGATCATCCGCGGGAGGTTCTCGCGCTCGTTGTACGTCGGAACGATGACGAGCGCCTTGATGGCCGGCGACTCAGGCACCCGCGGGCCTCCGGTCGGCCACGATCCCGAAGGCGAGCCAGGCCAGTCCGAGCACGCACCCGATGGCGGTCATCAGCATCCCCGTGGCGACCGCGTCGGACCGGAAGGTGAGCTCGACCTTGGTCGCGCCCGCCGGGAGCGGCACGCCGATGAGCGACACGTCGGCCCGCGCCGCGCTGGCCGCCTTGCCGTCCACCGTCGCGCGCCAGCCGGGGTAGAAGTTCTCCGAGACGACGAGCGCACTCCCCGCCGGCGCCGGCGCCGACAGCGTGAGGCTGATGTGCCCCGCCTCCCACGTCTGCGCGCTCACGGTGAGCGGCAGCGGCTTGGGCAGCTCCTTGAGCGCGGCCGACGGCACCGCGGCGGCACTGTCGAAGAGCGCCACCGTGTGCACGTCGAAGCGCGGATCGAGCACCGTCGCGAGCGCCTGCTCGTCGGGCGCCTTGACGATCGCTGGCGCCACCCACGCCGCCGGGTTGTCGCCCGGCATCTTCCACAGGTAGACCATCGACCCCGCGGCGTTGCGCACGGGCCCCGCGGCGAGCGTCATGCCCGGGAAGACCGGTTTGCTCGCGCTGGTGAGCAGGAACCGCGCGTTCGAGAGCGCCCAGAAGTTCGGGTTGCCGAGCTGGCGCATGCCGTCATCCGCGCCGTAGAGCTTCTGGTAGCGCCCCAGTTCGTTGCCATGGTAGCCGAGCACCGCGCGGATGCGGTGCGTCATCAGCGCGTCGCCGCGCAGGAACGGATCGCGCGGCGCGGCGCCCTCGCCCAGGTTGAGCGCGAGCACGCGTCCCGGCTCCTTCTGTTGCTTGATGTGATCGATCGTCGCGTCGCTCGCGTAGAGCACGCTCGCGCGGTCGCTGAACGGCCAGTAGAGCCGCTCCACCGTCCACAGGTCGGCGACCACCAGCACGCCGAGCGCCGCGGTCGCGACGGCGGGCTTCACCAGGCCGCGCGCCGCGGCGAGCCCCAGCCCGATCACGCCGGCCAGGAAGATCGCCATGCGGATCGCGCCGGACAGCAGCTCGCCCGCGTTCTCCTGGATCACGTCGTAGCGCTGCCCGCCGGTGACCGAGTTGCCGAAGTTGGCGAGTCCGCCCGAGGCCGCCAGCAGCACCAGCAGCGCCCCGCCGATCCCCCACCCGACGGCCCACGCCAAGCTCGCGTCGCGCTTGAGCAGCCGCTCCGCGCCCAGCGCCGCGAGCGCCGACATCGCGAACGCCGAGACGAAGATGATCGTGGACGGCGCGCGGAAGAACTTGCTGCCGGGCACGATGGCGTAGATGAGCTGGTAGAACGGCGTGTAGCCGCCGAGCGCCCACAGCACGCTCACGACGAGCAACCCCGTGAGGTACCAGGTCAGCGAGCGCCGCACGCTGCGCCCGAACGCGAGTCCCGCCAGCGCGAGCACGGCGATGCCCAGGTATTCGCTGTGGAAGTGGATCCCGTTCCGCCCCCAGTAGTTGTCGAGCACGCCGCTGAACTGCGGGAGCGCGGTGTTGATCAGCTCCTCGGGCGGGAACGAGTACGAGATCGCGTGCTCGAAGCCCGAGCTCACCCCGCCCGCCGCGCGCGGCGACCAGCTCACGTATTCCTTCACGGGCCAGAACTGCACCATCCCCATCAGGCCCCCCACCGCCGCCGCGCCGATTCCCTTGGCCGTGTCGAGCCACGCCGTGCGCGCGTCGAGCCGCTGCCCCGAGGCGTCGTGCGCGCGCAGCAGGTAGATGCCGTACGACGCGCCGGCGAGCAGCAGGTATTCGAGCAGCTGCGGGTGCGGCGAGAGCACCGCGAGCCCGATGACCAGCGCGAGCGCGCCCCAGCTCCACGCCTTGCGACCGCGAATGCCCAGGTGCAGCAGCACCAGCACCGCCGGCAGCAGCGACGACACGAACAGCTTGCCGTCATGACCGGGCGACGCGTAGCTCGCGATCGGTCCGCACATGAGGTACGCGAGTCCGCCCACCAGCGCCCCGCCGAACGACACGCCGGCCACGCGCAGGAACGCGTACGTCATCATCCCGGCGAGCCACAGGTGCAGCACGAATCCCCACGTCATCGCCATGTCGGTCGGCATGACGAGGCGGAGCAGGAAGGTCGGGTAGAAGATGTCGCCGTGCATGGCGGCGACGTACGGCAGCCCGCCGAACAGGTACGGGTTCCACTCCGGGAAGCCCTGCCCCGACTTGAGGCTCGCCGCCGCGAACTCGCGGAACGCGTACCCGGCGATGTACTGATCCGAACGCGGATTGACGAGGAACCGGCCGAGGAGCGCGGGCCAGCCGAGCGTCAGCGTCGCGGCGGCGTAGGCGAGGGCGGCCCACCAGGCGTGGCCGCGGGACGGCGGCGCGTCGGTCGTCGCTTCGGGTGCGGACATCAGCGCGTGGTCGGGGCCGCCGGGGGGCGGCGAAACAGGAAGAGGAGGCCGGGGACGACCTCGATGACGGTGATCCAGAGCCGCGAGAGCGCCGCGATCACCAGGGCCTCCGTGGCGCCTGCCAGGTGCAGTTGCGTCATCGTCGTGACCAGCATCGCTTCCCGGAAGACCAGGCCACCGGGCGCGAACAGCATAAGGTAACCGAACAGGTACGAGGCGGTGTAGACGGCGATCGCCGCGAGCGGCCCCATCGTCACGGCGCTGCCGAGCGCGCCACTCAGGGCCCAGAAGCCGAGGCCATACAGCACCCAGCCGGCTGTGCATCCCGCGAACGCCATCGCGATGGAGATACCCGGCACGCGCACCGCCGGGTCCGGCCGCCCGAGGAGCCGCGCCGCCAGCGACGCCGCGCGCGGAATCACGAGCGGGCTCGCACCGAGCGCCGCGGCGATGACCACCGCGCCGATCCAGGCGCCGCGCATGCCGACGCCGCTCGCCCCCAGCACGTCGATGCCTCCGAGCGCTGCGGCCACCAGCACGGCGCCCCCGGCCACGAGGTTGACGAGGTTGACGACGATGCTCGCGCCGGTGGCCGCGACGCCCGACACCCCCGCACGCTCCGCGAGCGCGGCCATCGCCCCCACCTGCCACACCTTCCCGGGAATCCAGCGGCCGAGGTTGGACACGAACCAGATGTGTGCGGCCTCGATCGGCGCGAGCGCCCCGCCCCACGCGGTGAGCACGCGTCGCCACGTCTCGATCAGCACGGCGAACGCCACGAGCACGGCCGGCGCCGACCACGCACAGGCCCGCGCGACCGCGCCGCCGGTGACGTCGAGGCGCGACCAGTTCACGTTGCCCCAGTCGGCCGCCAGGCGCGCGCCCGCGAACCAGAGCGCCACGGCGCCGATGGCCAGCTGCAGCGCGAACAGCCAGCCGCGGCTCGCGCGCGTGGACGGCTCAGCCACGGCGCCGTCCGTGCGTGGCGATCGCCTCGTGGTAGACCGTCGCGTACTTCTGCGCGACGGCGGCCGGCGCGAACCGCTCGAGCGCCTCGCGGCGCGCGCGCGTGCCGAGGCGGCGGGCCAGCGCCGCGTCATCGAGCACCGCGCGCAGCGTGGTGCCGAGCTCGACCTCGTGGCCCGGCGCGACCAGGCGCCCCGTTTCGCCATCGCGCACCACGTCCGGCAGGCCGCCCGAGCGGTACGCCACGACGGGCGTCTCCGAGAGCGCCGCCTCGACCGCCACGAGGCCGAGCCCCTCCTCGTGCGAGGGCATCACCACGGTCGTCGCCGCGCGATAGAGCGGCGGCAGCGCGCTCGGGCTCAGCCCGCCGTGGAACACCACGCGTCCGACGAGGCCGAGCCGCTCGGCGTGCGCCATCGCCTCGGCCTCGAGCGGTCCGCCCCCGACGATTTCGGCCGTGGTGTCCGGCCCCGTCGCGGCGATCGCATGCAGCGCCTCGAGGATTCCCTTCTGCAGCGAGAGGCGTCCGACGAACAGGACGTGGCGCGCGCGCCGCTCCCCGTCGGCGGCCGGCTCGAACGCGTGGACGTCCACCGGCATCGGCGCCACGTCGCAGTAGATCCCCGGCGCGATGGCCGCCGCCTGCTGCGCGAGCCACGACGACACGGCCGTGAGCGCGTCCGCGCCCTCGAGCACGCGCCGCATCAGCGAGCGGCCGGGTCCCGAGTTCGCGGCGAGGCGCACGTCGCTGCCGTGCATGGTGACCACGAACGGGGCCTTGCCCGCGGTGCCGCGCGCCTGGAGGCCGCCCGGGAACCACCAGTGCGCGTGCACGACGGCGGGGCGCAGTTCGCGCCGCAGGCGCGAGACGGCGCGCGCGCCCGCGGCGAGCATGCCCGCGAGCGCCATCTTGCCGCCGATCGACGCGTTCACCGCCTCGACCATCGTGCCCGTGTACGCCAGGGTTTCCATGCCGGACGGCGCGTAGCGGAAGCGGTGGATCGGGATGCCGTCGAGCTCGTCGCGCTCGGCGAGGCCGGGC
>JACQES010000193.1 GCA_016200495.1 Gemmatimonadota bacterium | reverse complement strand
GCAGCAGCTCGCGCTCGGCGCGGTGCCGCACGCGCTTCGAGAACCGGTCGTCGCCGGTGGTGCGGTGACGCAGCACGCGCCCGCCGAGCTGCTCGCGGATGAACAGCAGGATCGCGAGCGCCACCCCCACGCCGCTGGCCGCGATCAGGCTCACGGTGAGCGCGGTGATGACGACCGCCACGACGGCGGCGAAGTCGAGCGCGGTGGCGCGCGACCGGAGGTAGTCGAGCGCGTGCCGGTCGATCATCCGCACGCCGACGACGATCAGCGTGCCGGCGAGCGCCGCGACCGGGACCCAGGCGATCAGCGCGCCGAGCGCCACGAACGCGAGGAGCGAGAACCCTCCCTCGAACAGCCCAGACCGCGACGTCGTGGCGCCGCTGTTGATGTTCACGAGCGTCGCGCCCATCGTCCCCGCGCCGGGGATGCCGCCGATCGCGGCCGACGCGAGGTTGCCGACCCCCTGCGCGATCAGCTCGCGGTTGGAGTCGTGGCGCGAGCGCGTGAGCGTGTCGAGCACGACGCACGTCTTGAGCGTGTCGATCGAGAGGAGCACGGTGAGCGTGAGCGCCGGGCCCGCCACGGCGATCACGTCGGGGAGCGACAGCTGCCCCAGCGCCGCCCACCGCGACCCGAGCGCCCCCATGAAGCCCGAGCCGGCGCCGCCCAGCGGGCCGATCACGAGCGGGTTGCCGGCGGTGGTGAGGAGTCGCGGATCGAACGCGCCGGCCACGAAATACGTCGCGACGCCGGCCGCGAGGCCAAGGATGGCCGCGGGCACGAGCGTCGTGAGGCGACCCGCGAGCACCGTCACGGCGATCGTCACCGCGCCGACCGCGAGCGCCGCCCACTGCCAGTGCGCGGGCGTGGCAAGCGCGGTGAACAGCGCGTCGCCCTTGGGGGTGCCGAGGAAGCGCGGCAGCTGGCTCGCGATGATCGTGAGGCCGACGCCGCTCAGGTAGCCGCTCACCACGGGATACGGCATGTACTTGATGAGCCGCCCGAGCCGCGCGACGCCGAAGAGCAGCTGGCCCAGTCCGGTGACCAGCCCGATCACGGTGAGCATGAGGAGCGTGCTCGCCGGTGACGTGCCCTTGGCCAGCATCTCGATGGCGAAGGCCGCGAGCACGGCGGCGCCGGGGGCGCACGGCGCGGTGATCAGCCGGTTGGTGCCGCCCAGTGCGGGCGCCACGAGGCCGAGCGCGGTGGCGCCGAGGATGCCGGCGAGCGCGCCGTACGCGGCGTACGACCCGCCCAGCGGCGAGTAGATGGTCACGCCGAAGGCGATCGCGGAGGGGAGCGCCACGAGCATCGCGGCGAGCCCGCCCCACACGTCCCCCGTCATCTCCCGGCCGCGCGCCATGCGTCAACGTGCGTCCGCGCGCCCGTGGACACCATAGGGGCAACCCGTCCGGTCCGCGGGGCCGCGCGACCGCGATGCGTGCGCGGGACGCCCGACGCGTCGTCAGGCGTGGCCCGATGGCCGGTCCCCCGCGCGTAGGGCATGGTGCAGACACGGCAGGACATCCGGCCGGCAGCGCGCTCCATGGCGCCCCGCGGCCGGGGGAGGCTCGGCATGTCACCAACCGGCGGCAACTCGCCGTGGATTCCCCCTCGGGCGCGGCACATCGCCGCGGTGCTCGCTCGGCACGGCATGGGGTTCATCACCGGGCACGGCGGGGGCGTCGAGGACACGCGCCCGGCGCACGTGCGCGCCGCGCTGCAGGAGATGGGCGCGACGTTCGTGAAGCTCGGCCAGGTGCTCTCCACGCGCGGCGACATCCTGCCGCCCGACTACCGCGCCGAGCTCGCGCGGCTGCAGGACGACGTGGCGCCGATTGCCGTCGAGCAAGTGCAGGCGCGCATCGCCGAGTCGCTGGGCCACCCGGTGCACGAGCTGTTCGCGAGCTTCGACCCGGTGCCGCTCGCGGCCGCGTCGATCGGGCAGGTGCACGGCGCGGTGCTGCACGACGGCCGCGCGGTGGTGGTCAAGGTGCGCCGCCCCGGCGTGGTCGAGCAGGTCAAGTCGGACCTCGACACGATGCGCCACCTGGCCGCGCTCGCGCACCGCCACTGGAACGACGCCGTGCGCTTCGACCTCGTGGCGATCGTGGACGAGTTCGCCAACGGGCTCCTCTCGGAGCTCGACTACCTGGCCGAGGCGCGCAACATCGAGCGGATAGCCGCCAACTTCGCCGGCGAGCCGCGGCTCCACGTGCCATGGGTGGACTGGACGCGCACCGCGCCGATGGTGCTCACGATGGAGCGCATCGTCGGCATCAAGCCGCTCGACGCGCGCGCGCTCGACGCGGCGCACCTCGACCGGCACGACCTGGCCGTGACGGCGAGCCGCATGATCCTCAAGATGGTGTTCGAGGACGGCTTCTATCACGCCGACCCGCACCCGGGGAACTTCTTCTTCGAGCCGGACGGCCGGATCGGGCTCATCGACTACGGGTTGATGGGCACGGTGGACGACCCGACGCGCGAGGAACTTGCGGGCCTCCTGCTCGCGGTCTCGAGCCGCGACCCCGCGCGCCTCGTGGACGCGCTGCTCGACCTGGGCGTCGCGCACGGCCGCGTGGATCGCGGCGCCCTCACGCGCGACGCGGAGCGGATGCTGCGCAAGTACGCTTCGCTGACGCTGGCCGAGCTGCCGCTCGGGCCGCTGGTGGACGACTGCGTGACGCTCGTGCGCGAGCACGGGCTCGTGCTGCCGTCGCGCCTCGCGCTGCTGCTCAAGACGGCGGTGATGGCCGAGGGGGTCGGCGAGGAGCTCGACCCGTCGTTCCGGCTGCCGGTGCTGATCCAGCCGTACGCACGGCGCATCATGCGGCGCCTCGCGTCGCCGCGGCGCGTGCTGCAGCGGCTCCAGCGCGCGGGGCTCGACGCGGCGGGGCTCGCGGGCGACCTGCCGCGCTACGTGCGCCGCTTCCTGCGCGACGGCGAGCGCGGCGCGTGGCAGGTGGGGATCCGCCTCGACGACGTGGACCCGCTCATGACGCGCCTCGAGCGCCTCGCCAACCGCGTGGTGCTCGGCGTGCTCGCGGCGGCGTTCATCGTCGGGCTGGCGGTGATGCTCGCCGCGGTGCGCCCGAGCGGCTTCGAGGGGTGGACGTCGCGGATGGTCGCGACGGGATTCGTGCTCGTGTGCGGGCTCGGCGCCTACCTCGCGTGGAGCATCGTGCGGCCGGCGCCGAGGCCGAGGAGCTAGGGCGCGCCGACGCCGACGCGAGGCGCGCCGTGGAGGGAGGCGCGCGCCGACGCCGACGTCCGCGCCTGCGCGCTACCGCTGCGCCGCCGTCGGCTTGAGCGTGAGCTTCTGCACGCGCCAGTTGAGGATCTCGCCCACCCAGAGTTCGTTCTCGCTCGGGCACGCGATCTGGTGCACCCAGCCGAACTCGCCCGCCTTCTTGCCGGCCTCGCCGAGCACGCCGAGCACCTTGCCGTCGAGCGTGAGCTTGTAGATGCGACCCGGCACGGCGTCGGCGCTGTAGAGGTACTGCGTCGGGCCGGGGGTGATGCAGATGGCCCACGGCGCGCCGCTCACGGCCAGCGGATTGGCGCCGGGCCGCGGCATCGCGCCGACCATGACGTTCGGTTCCCTGGCGAACGGCACGTCGATCGTCATCACGCGCAGCAGCTTGCCCTCGGGGTCGAACACCTGGATGCGGCGGTTGGTGCGGTCGCCGACGTAGATGTTCCCCTTGGCGTCGTTGGCGATCGTGTGGAGGATGTTGAACTGCCCGGGCTCCTTGCCGCGGTCGCCCCACGTGGCGAGCCAGCGACCGTCGGGGCTCACCTTCACGACGCGCGAGTTGTTGTAGCCGTCGGCGACGAAGATGTTGCCCGCCAGGTCCCACGCCACGTCGGTGGGCCGGTTGAAGGTGCCCCACCGCGGCGCCGGAATCTCCCCCGCGGCATGCGGCGCCGGCTCCTCGACCGCCTCGTCGCGCCGGCCGAGCACCATGAGGACGCGCCCGGCGGGGGAGAACTTCACGATCATGTTCGTGCCTTCGTCCGACGTCCAGATGTTGCCCGCCTTGTCGACGCGCACGGTGTGCGCGAAGGCGAAGCCGTAGAGGTCCTTGCCCATCTCGCGCAGGAACCGGCCGTCGGGGCCGAACTCGAAGAGCTGCGACGCCACGCCGCCGTGCACCGTGTTGCGCGCCCCCGTCCGCATGAAGACGAACACGTGCCGCCTGGCGTCGAGGTCGATGCCGGTGACTTCGCCGAAGTGCATCCCCTCGGGGAGCTTGAGCGGGTTGGCGTCGGCGGTGAAGGCGATGGGGGCGACGTCCTGCGCCGTGGCGCGGGCGGCGAGCGCGACGGGCAGCGCGGCGAGGACGACGAGGCGGGGCAGCAGGCGCACGCGGCGCACTCCGGGGCGAGGGTGCGGGGAACGTGCGAGGCGCGGGCGGCCGCGTCAATCGCACGGGCGACGCCCTGTCTTGCGGCGCCAACCGGGGAGTCGCACGTTAGTCGTTCCCCCCCACGGAGGATCCGTCATGACGCGCACCCATCTCGTCCTGCTCGGCGCCATCGTCCTCGCCGCCTGCGCCCCGGCGCCACCGCCACCGCCCGACGTGAAGGCCATCACCGCCTCGATCGAAGCCGCGAACAAGACCTTCCTCGCGAATCTCCAGAAGGGCGACGCCGCGGCCGCCGCGAACAACTACCAGGACGACGCGATCGTGATGATGCCCAACACGCCGGCGTGGAAGGGCAAGGCCGCGATCACCGAGGGCCTCAAGGGCTTCCTGGCCGAGGCCTCGATCACGGGCGGCGCCTCCACGACCACGGACGTCGTGGTGGCCGGCGACTACGCGATCGAGACGGGCACGGGCGAGTGGACCATCACGCCCAAGAACGGCAAGGCGATGACGGACAAGCTCAAGTACCTCACGACCTGGCACAAGCAGGCCGACGGCTCGTGGAAGATCACGCGCGACATCAACAACTCCGACTTGCCGGCGGCGCCGCCGCCCAAGTAGGCGCGCGCGTCGGTTCGCCGCGTTCGAGGGTCGCGATCAGGCGTGGCCCTCGGCCGGGCGAGCGGGTCCGCGCCGCGCACGTGGCGCGGACCGAGCTCACCCACCCCAGATCTGCGTGAACACGCGCTTGAAGTTGCCGCCGAGGATCCCCTCGATCTGCGCGTCGGTGTACTTGCGGCGGATGAGCCCCTCGGTGAGGTCGTACATGCGCTTGGGGTGGTCCACCCCCTCGATGTCGATCTTCTCGCGGAAGCCGTACACCCCCTTGTAGCTCGCCTTGAGCGCCTTGTACTGGTCGGGGGGCATCTTGTCGTAGCCGTAGAGGTCGATGTCGCTGCCGACCCCCAGGTGCTCGGGGCCGATCAGCTTCGCCACGTAGTCGAAGTGGTTGAGCAGGTCCTCGATCGTCGTGGGCTCGCTCCCCTTCACGAACATGCGCACGCCGGTGATCCCGACGACACTCCCGGCCTTTCCCGCCGCCCTGAACACCTCGTCGGGCTTGGTGCGCGGGTGGCCGCTGGCCAGCGCGCGCGCGTTCGAGTGCGTGATGAGCACCGGCGCCTTGGACGCCTCGAACGCGTCGAGCGAGGTCCGGTCGCCGCAGTGCGACACGTCCACCGCCATGCCGACCTTGTTCATCCGCTCGACGATCGCCACGCCGTAGTCCGAGAGCCCCTCGTCGCGCCGCTCGGTCGAGCCGTTGCCGATCATGTTGCGCGCGTTGTACGTGAGCTGGCTGACGCGCTGCCCGAGCTTGAAGAACTCGTCCACGTCGTTCGGCGTGCGGAAGTGCTCGGAGTTCTGCATCCCGAGCAGGATGCCCACGCGTCCCGCCTTCTTGAGGCGGTCGAAGTCGCTGGCGAGCGTGATTCGCCCGAACCACTGGTCGTGCATCGTCACGAACGAGTTGTGCATCGAGAGGTAGCGGTACGTCTGCTGGTACGCGTCCGGCCCGCCCATCCCCACCGCGATGTGCAGCGCGTTGATCCCCGACGCCTTGAACGGCTCGAAGTCGGCCGCCGTGAACGCGCTCGGCACCGTCAGCCACTTCTCCATCAGGGGGAAGTTGAGGCTGAGCGGGCTCAGCATGTCGATCACGGTGCTGCGCTGCACGAGGGCGATTGCGCGCGCGGAGTACTCGGTGGCGCTCCACGGAAAGAGCGCGAACCGCCGGCGGTTGAAGGCGGGCGCGGCGGCCGCGAGCGCGGCGGAGGCGAGGAAGGAGCGGCGCGTGGCCATGGCGGGCGTGGCGGATGCGGTGGCGGTCCGGTGACTCGCCCAAGATGCGGTCGGCGAGGCCCCCGCGTCAGGGTGCCGACCCCTCCCGAACGGTCCGTGCGCGCGCGACGTTCTCCCTCTGTCCGGTCCGTCCGCCTCCCACGCACCACGCCCCACATGCTTCGCCTCAATCGCCGTGGTCCCGGCGCACCCTCCGCCTTGCCCCCCCGGCGCGCCGTCGCGAGGCGCCGTCTCGCCACATCCTGCGCCGCCCTCCTCCTCGCGGGCCCAGGCGCCCGCGCGCAGGCGCCGTCGAACGCCTCGTTCGACCAGCTCGTGCGCCTCGCCGAGGAACTCCGCACCGTGCGCGAGCCCAAGGTGACCGACGGTGTGCCCGACTACTCGCCCGCCGCGGTCGCGCGCTGGCAGCAGGGGCTCGCGTCGCTCAAGGCGCGCCACGCGGCGTTCGACACGAAGGGGTGGCCCGTCGCCGATCGCGTGGACCACGTGCTCGTCGGCACCATGCTCGACGCCTTCGACTTCGACCTGCGCGTCTCGAAGCCGTGGCAGCGCGATCCCGGCCACTGGGTGGACCTGATCGCGCGCACGCCGTACGTCGCCACGCCGGTGGGCGCCGCCGACCGCGCGCGCGTCGTGGCCGAACTCAAGGCGGTGCCGCGCATCCTGGCCGAGGCGCGCACGCGACTCACGCGGCCCTCGGGCGAACTGGCCGGCATCGCACTCTTCCACCTCGAGCAGTCCGATGGCGTGAACCAGGGCGAGCCGCGCCGCGATCCGCCGCCGGCCGGGGTCATCGGCTGGTACCAGGAGCTGCTCGCGCGTGCCAAGGCCGGCGACCAGGCGCTGGTCCCCGACGTGCAGGCCGCCCTCACCGCCGTCACCGCCTTCCGCGACTGGCTCCGCTCGGCGCAGCCGCTCATGCGCGAGCCGGCGTTCGTGGGCCTCGAGCATTACATCTGGTTCGTGCGCCACGTGCGCCTCGTCAACCTCACCACTGACCAGGTCCGCATGATCGGCGAGCGCGAGCTCGAGCGCGCGCGCACCCTGCTGGCCATCGAGCGCAACCGGAACCTGAACCTGCCGGAGCTCGTGCCGGTCACCAACGCCCAAGAGCACGAGCGGCGCACGCGCGAGGCCGAGACGCTGATCCGCGCCTTCACCGCGCGCGAACAGCTGCTCACGATTCCCGCCGACATCCCCGCCACGTACGAGACCGACGCCTTCTTCATCAACCGCGAGGCGTGGGGCGGGCACCGGCATTTCTGGGAGGAGATCACGTACCGGGATCCGCTCAACAATCACATCCACGCGTCCATCCCCGGGCATCGCTTCGACGGCACGCTGCAGCGTCGCAACCCGCGGCCGATCCGCCGCATGGTGAGCGACGGCACGCGCGCCGAGGGGTGGGGGTTCTACATCGAGGAGATGTACCTGCAGGCGGGGCTCTTGAACGACCGGCCGCGCACGCGCGAGCTGTTCTACATCGCGCAGCTCAAGCGCGCCGCGCGCGTGCACGCCGAGCAGCTGATGCAGACCGGCGCGTTCACCCTCAAGGACGCGATCGCGTACCTCGTGGGCGAGGTGCCGCTCATGGAGGAGAACCTCGCGCGCTACGACCTCGCGATCTACCTGCGGCGCCCGGCGTACGGCATGAACTACACGATCGGGAAGACGCAGATGGAGCGCCTCGTCGCCGACCGGTCGCGCCAGCTCGGCTCGGCCTTCCGGCTCGGCGCCTTCCACGACGAGTTCCTCTCGAAGGGGATGATTCCGATCTCGCTGATTCGTTGGGAGATGACGGGCCTGGACGACGAGATGAAGGCGCTGGGGGTGATCAAGTGAGCGCGCCGGTGATGGTGGCGGCGCTCGCGCGGCGCGTGACGACGCTGCGGCGCGCCTCGGGCGTGCATCGCGACAAGTCTCGCGGTGCGCTCGCAGTCGTCGCGAGCGTCGTCCTGCTGGCGCCTGTGGCGAGCGCACAGACCGCAGCGCCGCTCAAGGGCTCGCTTGAGGCGTTCTACTCGCTGCCATCGCTGATCGGCACCGCGCCGCGCACGCCCACGTGGAGTCCCGACGGCGCGCGGCTCGCGTTCACCTGGAACGAGGAGGGGACGCCGTTCGGCGACCTGTACATGGTGAACGCGGCGGGCGGCGCGCCCACGCGCCTCACGCGAGTGCCGCACGCGCCGCTCGTGGCGAACCCCGGCCCCGCCTGGGCCGACCAGCGCGCCGCGATCGCGGCCGAGCTCGACCAGGGGGTGCAGGCGCCGCTCTGGACGCCGGACGGACAGCGGATC
The DNA here is from genome assembly GCA_016200495.1 of Gemmatimonadota bacterium. GTDB lineage: Bacteria > Gemmatimonadota > Gemmatimonadetes > Gemmatimonadales > Gemmatimonadaceae > JACPPC01. The sequence continues at coordinate 3,219 of JACQES010000193.1, read as the reverse complement.
GTGTTCAGCTACAAGGGAGACCTGTACGTGGTGGCGCCCGGCCGCGACGCCGTGCGCCTCACCTCGACCCCCCAGGCCAAGCGCGCGGCGGCGTTCCAGCCCGGCACGACGCGCCTCGCGTACCTCCGCGACGGCGACGTGTGGGCGAGCACGCTCACGGGCGATGCGCTCGCCGCGCCCGAGCGCCTCACCGCGCTCGCGCGCGATGGCGTCGGCGTCGAGGGGTTCAAGTGGTCGGCCGATGGCCGCACGCTCGCCATCGTCGAGCAGGACCGCACGCAGATCAAGACGCGGCTGATCGGCGACCCGCTCACCGACGAGGCGAGCGCCGTGAACGTGAAGCGCGCGATGCCCGGCGAGCCGTCGGAGTTGCGGCGCGTGGGCCTCGTGGGCGCGGCCGGCGGCGAGGTGCGCTGGATCGACCTGGGCCCGGATCACTTCGACATCATCCACGCGATGGCGTGGTCGCCCACGGGCGCCACCCTCGCGATCGACAAGAGCGACGTGTTCGTGAAGGACCGGCACGTCGTGCTCGTGGACGGCGCCAGCGGCGCCGTGCGCGAGCTCGTGCGAGAGCAGGAGCCGCTCAACGTCACTGCGGAGTGGGACGTGCAGTGGGCGCCGGACGGCAAGGGACTCTATTTCACGTCCGACCGCGAGACGGACTACCACGTGTGGTACGTGAGCACCGGCGGCGGCGCGCCGCGCGCGATCACGCGCGGCCCGTTCGCCGTGTTCGGCTTCCAGGTGACGCCGCGCGGCCTGTTCGTCACCAGCAACGAGGGGCGGCCCGAGGAGCGGCAGCTGCTGCGCGTCCCGCTCGCGGGCGGCTTGGGGCTGCGGGTCACGTCGGGCGGTGGCACGCACACCGCCGTCGCCTCCGGCGACGGCGCGCGCGTGGCCGACCTCTTCTCGAACGACACCACGCCGCCCGACCTCTACATGGCCGACGCCGCGATCACGAAGCCGAGCGACGCGCCCGAGCGGCGCGTGACGAGCTCACCCCGCGCCGACTTCGCGCGCTACCGGTGGGCGCACACGCGCTACGTGACCTTCCCGAGCCGCAAGGACGGCGTCACGCTCCACGGCCGCATCCTGCTCCCCGCCGACTACGACCCGAGCCGACGCTATCCGGTGATCGTCGGCTCCGCGTACAGCAACACGGTGCGCAACCAGTGGGGCGGCCGCAACGCGCACCCCGTGTGGGGCCTGGACCAACTGCTCACCGAGCGCGGCTACGTGGTCTTCGCCGTGGACGTGGCGGGGAGCGCGGGGCACGGCACCGCCTTCCGCCGGCGCATCCGCCTCGACTACGGCGGCGTGGACGTCGAGGACCTGCACTCGGGCGTCGAGTACCTCGTGGCGCAGCGCATCGCCGACCCCGCGCGCATCGGCATCTGGGGCTCGAGCTACGGCGGGCTCCTCACGACGATGTCGCTCTTCACCAAGCCGGGGGTGTACAAGGCCGGCGTGGCGGGAGCGCCGGCCACCAACGTCTGGCACGCGCTCACGGGCGAGCAGCGCGTGATGGGACGCCCGCAGGATCATCCGGCCGAGTTCGCGTCGGCGTCGTCGCACACGAAGGCGGCGGGGATGCAGGACCACCTGATGCTCATCCACGGCCTGCGCGACGTCGTGGTGCTCTGGCGCGACTCGGCCTGGCTCACGCAGTACCTGCTCCAGATGGGCAAGGACGTCGAGCTGGTGACGCTCCCCGACGCGCCGCACGGCTGGGACACCGAGTCGCTGGCGCAGACGCGCTATGCCTTCGCAAAGATGCTCGCCTTCTTCGACCGGCACCTGCGGCCGTGACGCACCGCACCGTTGGGGGGCGCTCGCGCGTTTAGGTTGTCCGCTCCCGGTGGTATCCCCCCAACGCCACGTCACCACATGAACGTCCGTCCCGCTGTCATCGCCCTCCTCGCCGGCGTCATCGCCACCCCCGTCGCCGCGCAGCAGCCCGTCCAGCTCTCGTTCTTCAGCCCCGCCCAGATCGTCGGCGAGGGATCGTCGGTTTCGGGGGTGCGGCTCAACGTGCTCTACACCAAGAACGCGAACGTCCAGTACGTGGACTTGGGCATCGGCTTCAACTATTCCACCGGAAGCGGCCAGGGCATCCAGTGGGCCTTCGTGAGCATCACCGAGGGGAACTTCAGCGGCTGGCAGAGCGGTCTCGCCTCGATCACCAACAAGACCTTCACCGGCTTGCAGACCGGCGCGTACACGCACGCGTCCACGGGCCAGGGCCTCCAGTTCGGCTGGGTCAACACCGCCAACAGCTGGCACGGACTCCAGCTCGGGCTCGTCAACTTCGTGGACCACATGAACCAGGGCGGCCTGCAGATCGGCGTGCTCAACTTCATCAAGACGGGCGGTGTTGCGCCCGTGCTGCCGATCGTCAATTTCACCTTCTAGCGTCGCGCCCTCCGGGCGCGTTCCCTCGCGCCCGGAGGACCCGATGGCCTCGTCCCGCCTCGCGCACGTCGCCCTCATCGTCGCCGACTACGACGAGGCCATCCGCTGGTTCACCACCGCGCTCGGCTTCACCGTCGTCGCCGATGAACCGCGCGGCCCCGGCAAGCGGTGGGTGCTCGTCGCGCCGCCGGGCGGCGGCACGTCGGTGCTCCTCGCGAAGGCCGCCGGCGACGCCCAGCGCGCCGCCATCGGGCAGGCGGCCGGTGGCCGCGTCGCGTACTTCCTCCACACCGACGACTTCGCATGCGACCACGCGGCCTTCACCGCGCGCGGCGTGCGCTTCACCGAGGGACCGCGCGACGAGCCCTACGGGCGCGTGGCCGTCTTCCTCGACCTGCACGGCAACCGCTGGGACCTGATCGAGCCGCGGCTCGTGCACCCGCAGGGACTCGTGCTCGAGCAGGAGTTCCCCATCCAGGCGAGCGCGGCGCACTGCTTCGCCCTCGTGAGCACGCCGGCCGGTCTCGACGGCTGGTGGACGCTCACCTCCGCGGGCGAGGCACGCGCCGGCGCCTTGTGGGCGCTGGGCTTCGGCCCCGAGTACCAATGGGCCGCGCGCGTGAGCGCGTGCGAGCCCGAGCGCGTGTTCGAGTTCACGATGACCGATTCCGACGACGACTGGCGCGGCTCCCGCGTGCGCTTCGAGTTCACCGAGGCCGATGGCGTCACCACCGTGCGGTTCACGCACGCCGGCTGGCCGCGCAGCAACGCGCACTACCGCGTGTCGGCCCACTGCTGGGCGCT
>JACQES010000191.1 GCA_016200495.1 Gemmatimonadota bacterium | reverse complement strand
GCCGCGAGCGCCTCGGCGACCGCCGTGGCGGTCACCGCGGTCACGCCATGCCGGCGCAACACGCGCGCCGCATCCGTCGTGCGCGCGAACGCGAGCGCGTCGAGCCCCAATCGCTCCTCGAGCGCCGTGCGGAACGCGCGCCGGAGGTCGGCCGGCGCGCCACTGGCCGTGGCGAGTCGTTCCGCGCCATGCGCGGGGCGACGCCGCGACCGGCGCGTCCGCAGCGCACGCAACCCCAGCCCGGCCACGGCCGGAAGCGGCACGAGCAGCAGCGCGAGCAGGAAGAGGGGCCGCGTCACCAGCAGCGGCCCCCGCTCGCCGCGCCACGCCGTCCGCACCGGCGGCAGCGTGCGCCCCACGATGCTCCCGGCGGCGCCCACGGGCGCGCTGCCCGACACGCTCAGCGTCTCGGGCGCGGACTCGACGGTGCCGTACTGGTGCGACACCGGGTCGTACATCGCGAACCGCACGGGCGGCACGATCAGCGTCCCCGAATCGCGGGGCGTCACCAGCCAGTCGAACTCCTTCCACCCCGCCACCTCGGTCGCGGTTGTGTCGATCGTCACGCGCTCGGACGAGTTGGTCACGGAGCCCCACGCCACCTCGAGCGCGGGACGCGGCAGGAGGTTGATGTTCCCGGCGCCCTCGATGCGGGCCGTCACGGTGACGAGGTCGCGCACCCGCGCCGCGGTCTGGTCCACGCGCGTGGTGATGGCGAAGCGACCGACGGCGCCATTCCAGCTCGACGGACGTCCGCCTGGCGGTGGATCGGTGGCGATGAGCGTCACCGGATCGGAGCGGACCGTGTGCAGTTCCTCGCGGCTGAAAAACGACGAGCCCAGCGGCAGCGAATACGAGAGTTCGGCCGGGGCGATGACATGCCGCCCCGCCGTGATGGGAAAGAGCGCCCGCTGGAAGACGTGGATCTCGTACGTGGTCGCACCGATCGTGCGGTTCTTGAGCAACTGGTAGCCGGTGCGCGGCAGGTCGTACGCCAGCATGGCACGCAGCTCGGGTGGCACGAACTCCGGATTGCGACGGAGCCGCTGCCGGATCGCGTCGGGCACGAACACCGCCACCTGGTAGATCGCCTGCTGCCCGACGGTCACCGATTCGGGGACCACCACGGCGCGGAACGCGATCGCCTCCGGGTCGGGGCGCGAGCGCTGCACCACCACGGGATCCGCGGCGGTCACCTGGGCGAAGAGCAGCAGCGCGCCGATCACCAGTCCTTCTCCACGCGCGGCGGCTCGCCCTTCTGCTTCTGGGCGTGCCGCTTCTGCGCATCGCGTTCGTCGCGCGCCGCGTTCGCGAGCAGCTGCTCGGCCTGCTGCTTGTCGAGTCCCCCCTCGCGCTTGGGCGGCTGCGGCTGCTGCTCCCCCTCGCCCACCTTCGGCTTGGGCGGCGGCGGCGGCGAGCCGCCGCCACCGCCCTGCTTCTTCTGCTTTGCCAGTTCGTAGTTGAACTTGGCGTCCGCGTTGCCCGCGTCGGCGAGCAGCACCCGGCGATACGCGTCGGCGGCGAGCGCGTAGCTCTGCGGGTCGCCCTGCGGGGCGCGCGCGCGTCGCAGGTGCGCGAGCCCGAGATTGAACAGCGTGCGCGTGCGGAGTTCGCCCGTGGCGGTGCGCGTGAGCGGATCGAGCGGACTTGTAGGCGGCGACCGCGGGATCCTGTGCGCGCGCGATTGGCGCGATCAGCGCGAGGACCGCAACGGCCGTCACCGCGCGGCGCGGCCGCCAGCCCGCCATCGCGGCGTCCCAGAACAGGAGCAGCAGCGCCGGCAGCAGGAACCACTGGAAGCGCGCCTGCAGCTCGCGGCTTCCCTGCTCCGTGTGCGACGCGGTCTTGAGGTCGTCGAGCGCGCCGTGCAGCGTCGCGCTGCGGTCGTTGACCGACGCGGGAATCGCCACGCCGCCCGACTCGCGCGCGATCGTCTCGAGCACCTCGGGATGCGCCTTGGTGATGACCACCACCCCCTCGCGGTCGCGATGATAGTCGCGCCCGTTCTCGGTCACCTCGGGAATCGAGCTGCCCGTCTCGGTCCCGAAGCCCAGCGCGATCACCTTCACCTCGCCGTCGCGCGCATAGTGCGCGGCCTCCACGATCGCCTCGGGCGGCTCGAAGCTCTCGCCGTCGGTGAGGATCACGAGCGCCCGGTCCGCCGCCGAGCGCGACGCCGTGAGGAGGTCGGTCCCCTGCCGGATGGCCGGACCGATCGAGCTCCCCGGCTGGCCCACGAGGTCGGGCGAGAGGTTGTCGAGGTAGAGTTCCAGCGCCCCTGCGTCCGTCGTGAGCGGCGCCATCACGTAGCTCCGCCCCGCGAACACCACCAGTCCCATCCGGTGCGCGCGCGCCGACGACCGCAGCTTGCGGATCTCCTGCCGCGCGCGGTCGAGGCGCGTCGGCTTCTCGTCGTTCGCGAGCATCGAGCGCGACACGTCCACCGCCAGGATCACGTCGGCCCCCTCGGACTCGCGCGCCCGGCGCTCGTTGCCCCACCGCGGGCCCCACCACGCCACGGCCGCGAGCAGCGACGCCGCCAGCAGCCGCGCGGCGCGCGCGCGGCGCGAGCGGAGCGCGCCCGGCGGCACGAGCCGCGCGATCAGCGACCGCTCACCCAGCGCCGCGAGCCGGGCGTGGCGCCGTCGGCGATCGTACGCCAGCAGCACTCCGACCACCACGGGCACGAGCACCGCGACCACCGGCGTCAGCACGTCCGCGCTCCACGTCATGGCAGCGGCCCCCGCCAGGCGGTCAGCAGCAGTTCGAGCACCAGCGCGCCGAGCGCGAGTGCCAGCGGCCACCGATAGAGGTCGGTCCAGCGCACGTAGGTCTTCACGCGCATCGGCACCTTTTCCAGCTGGTCGATCTGCTGGTAGATGCGCTGGAGCGCGGCCGCGTCGCGCGCGCGGAAGTACCGGCCGCCCGTCGTCCTGGCGACGTCCTGCAGCAGCGCCTCGTCGATGCGCACCGGGCGGTTCTCGTACCGCAGGCCGAACAGCCCGCGCCCCACGGGCACCGGCGCCACCCCTTCGGTGCCGACGCCGATCGCGTAGATGCGCACCCCCACCGCTGCGGCGGCCTGCGCGGCCGTGCGCGGATCGATGGCCCCGCGGTTGTTCTCGCCGTCGGTGAGCAGCACCAGCACGCGCGAGCGGCCGGGCGCGTCGCGCAGCCGGTTGGCCGCCGTCACGATCGCGCTCCCGATCGCCGTGCCGTCCTCCAGCATGCCGGCCTGGATGTCGTCGGTCGCGTCCATCAGCACCGAGTAATCCACGGCGAGCGGCACCTGCGTGAGCGCCTCGGCCGCGAACGCGATCAGCCCGATCCGGTCGCCCTGCCGCGCCAGGATGAAGTCCTTGATGCGCGCCTTCGCCACTTCGAGCCGGTTCTGCGGCTGGAAGTCCTCGGCCAGCATCGAGCTCGAGATGTCGAGCGCGACCACGATGTCGATCCCTTCCGACAGCACCTGATCCTCGCGCGCCCCCGTGCGCGGCCGCGCGAGCGCGATCACGAGGCCGGCGAGCGCGAGCACGCGCAGTCCCACGAGCACGCGCGCCATCCGGCCGCGACCCTTCACGACGGCCGCGAGCGTCGCCGTGCCCGGGAACGCCATCGCCACCGGGTGAACGCCTGCGCCTCCTCGGCGTTCACCCCCCGGCGCGCGTACTTGACCAGGTCGGCGAACGTCAGCAGCTCGGTGAGCGCCGTGCGCACCGCGGGGTCGCGCAGCGGCAGGTGCGCCGCGACCTCGGCGGTGGTGAGCGCCACCTCCGCGCCCGGGAATCGCGCGGCGAGGAAATCGCGCACGATCTCCGTCGCGATCGCGACCTCGCGCCCCGGCTCGCCGATCGCGCCGAAGGCCCCGGCGGCGAGCTGCGCGAACGCGCGGTCGGCCGCGCGCTCCGCCGCGGGCGGTGGCGGCCGCTCGCGCCGGTTGCGTCGCCAGATCAGGTAGCCGAGGAAGAGCGCGACCACCGGCACCAGCCACGGAAGCACGACGTCGTACCACGGGCGTCCCGTGTCGACGATCGCCCGCACCGGGCGTGGCTCGCGCTTGCTGGTGTCCGCCGGCAGCACCGACTGCACGATCACGACGCGCGCGCCGAGGGGCACGCGCGTGGCCACGCCCGCGGTGGTCACCACCGCGTCCGCGAGCGGCAGGGCCAGCGTCCCCGTGTCCCACGCGACCAGCCGCCACGTCGCCTCGGCCAGCACCGCGCCATCGCGCGCCTGCACGCGCACCACGCGCGGATCGAGCGCATCCACCGACTCGCTCGCATTCACCACGCTCGGGAACTCCACCGTTGCGCCCGCCGGCGCCCGCACGGTGGCCACGAGCACGATCGGGTCGCCGATGCGCGCGCGCTCGGGCCGGACCGTCACCATGACGGCGGGGCCCGACGCGTCGGGCGTCGCGCCCTGGGCGAGCAGGCGCGCCGCGCCCGCAAGCGCCAGCACGAGCCCCCAGCGCGCGGCCGTCCCGCTCACCGCGAGCGCCCCCCGCGCCGCGCCAGCCGGCGGCGGAAGAAGGCGAGCAGCTCGCGCGTGTACCCGCGATCGGTCCGCACCGCGATCTCGTCCACGCCGACGCGCCGGAAGGTGGCCGAGCGCGCCTCGCGCTTCGCGCACGCCCGCTCCGCGAACGCCTCGCGCACCCGCGGGTCGCTCGTGTCCGCCTCGACCTCGATGCCGCGCTCGGGATCCACGAAGCGCACGATGCCCGCGTCGGGCAGCAGGCGCTCGGCCGGGTCCTCCACCGGCACCGCGATCGTGTCATGCCGCCGCGCCAGCCGCGAGAGCGCGCCCTCGTAGCCCTCGGCGTCGAAATCGGAGAGCACGAACACGATCGCGCGGTGCGTCGTGATGCCGGTGAGCGCGTCGAGCGCGATGGCCAGGTTGGTGCCGCGCCCAGTCGGCTCCACCGCGAGCAGGTCGCGCACGAGGCGCAGCGCGTGGCGGCGCCCCTTGGCGGGCGGCACGAGGTGCTCGATGTGGTCGGTGAAGAGCAACCCGCCGATCCGGTCATTGGAGCGGATCGCGCACAGCGCGACGACCGCCGCGAATTCGGCCGCGAGTTCGTGCTTGAACCGCCCCGCCGTGGCGAACCGCGACGAGGCCGAGCCGTCCACGGCCACCATCACGGTGCGCTCGCGCTCCTCGACGTAGCGCCGCACGAACGGGCGCCCCATGCGCGCGGTCACGTTCCAGTCGATCGTGCGCACCTCGTCGCCCGGCTGGTACTCGCGCACCTCCGCGAATTCCATCCCCGAGCCGGTGAACACCGAGCGGTACTCGCCGGCGAACGCGGCGTTGACGAGCCCGCGCGCGGTGAGCTCGAGGCGCCGCACCTGGCGCAGGATCTCGGCCGGCGGCGCGCGGCGCGCGCCCGCGGCCGCGTCGGTCACGGCGCGGGAACGGCGGCGAGGAGGCGGGCGACGACCTCGTCGCTCGAGACCGCCTCGGCCTCCGCCTCGAACGTCAGCAGCACGCGGTGGCGCAGCACGTCGGGCGCGATCGCCTTCACGTCGTCGGGCGACACGAAGGTCCGGCCGCGCAGGAAGGCCAGCGCGCGCGACGCCTGCGCCAGCGCGATCGTCGCGCGCGGGCTCGCCCCGTACTCGATGAGCGGCGCGAGCGACGCGATCCCCGCCGCCTTGGGGTCGCGCGTGGCGAGCACCAGGTCCACGATGTAGTCGGCCACGCGCTGGTCGAGGTAGAGGTCGCGCACCTGGTCGCGCGCGGCCATGATCGCCGCCGGCGTCGCCACCGCCTCGACCGCGATGGCCTCGCCCCCCGCCATGCGGCGCATGATCTCGCGCTCCTCGTCGCGCGTCGGGTACTGCACGCGCAGCTTGAGCATGAACCGGTCCACCTGCGCCTCGGGCAGCGGGTAGGTGCCCTCCTGCTCGATCGGGTTCTGCGTCGCGAGCACCAGGAACGGCTCCTCGAGCGGGAACGTCGTGCCGCCGATCGTCACCTGCTTCTCCTGCATCGCCTCGAGCAGCGCCGACTGCACCTTGGCCGGCGCGCGGTTGATCTCGTCGGCCAGGAGGATGTTCGCGAAGATCGGCCCCGCCTTCACCTCGAACCGCCCCGTCGCCTGGTCGTAGACCTGCGTGCCGAGGATGTCGGCGGGGAGCAGGTCGGGCGTGAACTGGATGCGCCGGAAGGTCGCGTCCACCGTCTCCGCGAGCGTGCGCACCGCGAGCGTCTTCGCGAGCCCAGGCACCCCCTCGAGCAGCACGTGGCCGCCCGTCAGCAGGCTCACCATCAGCCGCTCGACCATCGCCTCCTGGCCCACGACGCGGCGCGCCACTTGCGCCACCACCTGTTGGGCGAGGGCGCCCTCGCGGCTCGTCACCGGGGTCGTCATGCGCGCACATCCTCCGCCGCGACGAGGGCGTCGATCACCGCGCGTTCGCGCGCCGTGAGCCCCCGCGTCATGCCGCTCTTGAGTTCGCCCAGCCGCACCGGCCCGTACGCGACGCGCACCAGCCGGCGCACCTCGAGCTCGAGCGCGGCGCACATGCGCCGCACCTCGTGGTGTCGCCCCTCGCCGATCGTGAGCTCGATCTCCCACGTGCGCGCCTGCGCTGCCTGCCGCACCTCGACGGCGTGCGCCTTGGCGAGTCCGTCGTCGAGTTGCACGCCGCGCCGCATCTCGGCGGCCGCGGCCACCGCGTTCCCCTTCACCGTCGCGACATACGTGCGCTCCACCTCCCGGCTCGGGTGCGTCAGCCGGTGCGCCGCGTCGCCGTCCGTCGTGAGCAGCAGCACCCCCTCGGTCAGGAAGTCGAGCCGCCCCACGTAGGTGAGGCCCGGCGCGTCGCGCCCGGCGAGCAGGTCGAACACCGTCTTCCGCTTCTCGGGGTCCTTGCGGCTCGTGATCACGCCGGCGGGCTTGTTGAGCACGAGCCAGGTCGCCTGCGAGGGCGGCGCGTCGACCGGCTTGCCGTCCACCGTGATGTGATCCACCGTCGGATCGCACGACACGCCGATGATCGCGACCTTGCCGTTGATGCGCACGCGCCCCGCGGCCACCAGCGCCTCGGCCGAGCGACGCGAGGCGATGCCCGCGCGCGCGAGCGCGCGCTGGATGCGCATGGGGGCGCCGGCCATCAGTCGGCGGCCGCGGTCGCGGCGTCGCCCAGCGGCAGCTCTTCGGCCTCGTCCTCGACGACGCGGATGAGCGGCCGGAGCGCGACCGCCAGCTCGTCGGCGCGCGGCAGCTCGCCCAGGTGGCGCAGCGCGAAGTGCTCGAGGAAGAGCGAGGTGGTGCCGTAGAGGAGCGGGCGCCCGAGTCCCTCGGCGCGGCCGACGATGTCGATCAGCCCGCGCTCGACCAGCGCCTTGAGCACGCTCCCCACGGCCACGCCGCGGATCTCCTCGATCTCGGCCCGCCCGATCGGCTGCCGGTAGGCGATGATCGCGAGCGTCTCGAGCGACGCGCCCGAGAGCCGCTGCGGCCGGAGCGCCAGCTGCGCCCGCTCGATCGCCTCGGTGTACTCGGGGCGCGTCAGCAGCTGCCAGCCGTCGCCCAGCTCCACGAGCTCGACGCCATGGCCCCCGTCGTCGAGCGTGGCCTTGATCTCCTCGAGGGCGGCGCGCACGGCCTCCGGCGACGCCTCGCTGTCGAGGGTCGAGAGTTCGTCGGTCGGGATCGGGCGGGCGCTCGCGAAGAGCGCGGCTTCAAGCAGCTTCGCCAGCGGCGTCACGGGAAATCTCCACGTCGGCGAACGGTTGCGGTTGGGCCAGCTTGAGCTCGCCGAGCTTGGCGAGCTCGAGGAGGGCGAGCAGCACGGACAGCACCTGCCAGGGCTCGGCGCCGGGCACCACGACGTCGCGCCAGCGGAGCCGCGCGCGGAGGAGCAGCGCGCCGCGCACCGTCTCGATCGCGCCGGGCACGTCGAGCGAGCGCGGCACGACCTCGTGCAACGTCGGCTGCCGCGTCACGCGGAGCACGCGGTCCACCGCCGACATGAGCTCGACGAGCGAGAGCGCGAGCGGCGGCGCGGGGGGCGGCCCCGATTCCGGCAGGTAGGCGCGCGCGAACCGGCCGCGCCGCGATTCCGCCATGGTGTCGAGGTGGTCCACGACCTCGCGCACCTGCTGGTACTCGAGGAGGCGCCGCACCAGCTCGGCCCGCGGGTCCTCCCACAGGTCGTCCTGGTCGTTGCGCGGCAGCAGCATCTGCGCCTTGATGCGCAGGAGCCGGGCCGCCATTTCGAGGTAGTCGGCCGCCTCGTCGAGCGGCAGGTGGCGGATGCGCGCCAGGAACTGCTGCGCGATCCGCGCGACGGGAATGTCGTAGATGTCGACCTTCTCGTCGCGGATGAGCGTGAGCAGGAGGTCGAGCGGGCCGTTGTACGCCGGCAGCTCGACGTCGAACGACGACGGCCCGCGCTCGTGCGGCAGCACCGCGACGGTCATCACGTGGTGAACTCCGTCGGGATCACGAACGGCACGACGAGGCGCATCGCCGCCTGCTCGAGCATCGTCGCGGGCGCGGTCCAGAGCGTGAAGAAGCGGGCGCCCGCGTCCGTCTGCATCAGCAGCACGAGCAGCATGAACCCGACGAAGCCCAGGCGCATGTAGTGCAGCGACCACTGCGCGGGCAGCGCGTACTTGAACACGTGCGAGCCGTCGAGCGGCGGCACCGGGATCAGGTTGAACGCCGCGAGGAAGAGGTTGATCGCGATCCCCTTCCCGAACATGACCTGGATGATCGAGAGGCTTTCCCCCATGCCCGGCGCCGCCTTGCCCAGCAGCCCCACGAGGATGATCCCCAGCACGAGCCCCAGCGCGACCACGAGGTTCATCGACACGCCGGCGAGCGACACGAGGATGTCGGAGAGCTTGCCGCGCGTGTAGTTGCGCGGGTCCACGGGCACCGGCTTGGCGCCGCCGAAGACGAACGTGCCGTTCGAGCTGAACCAGAGGAGGGCCGGCAGCAGCACGGTCATCCACGGGTCGATGTGCTTCACCGGGTTCCAGGTGATGCGTCCCAGCGCCGCCGCCGTGCGGTCTCCCTCGTGGCGCGCCACCCACGCATGGCCGAGCTCGTGCGCCGTGAACGAGAACAGGAGCATCGGCGCCAGCAGCAGGAAGCCTTCGAGTGCGTCCACGTCTGGGGGGTGGAGGGGGGCGCCGGCATCGGCGCGCGGCACCTGCCGGACGGGCCGTCAGGGCAATCTGGAAACGTAGCCCGTTGCCCGAGGCAAAGCCAAGGGTAGTGGGTGGGTTTGGAGTGTTACGCGCCCCTATGAAAACGGGCTGGCGTTCGCTACGCGCGTGGCCCTCGCGCCGTGCGCCGCGCCGTCAAATAAAGCCAAGCCGCGCGAGCACTCGCACGTCCAGTGGCTCGCTCGTTCTAAGCCTCGCGCTGTCGCTTGTATCGTTGCCCTTGGAATGTGGTGCGAACTCTCCCGTGCTCAGCCACTGGTCGGCGCAGACAAAGCAAAAGCGCGTCCAGTGTCTCTGGCCGAATACATCCACATAGTCCACGCGCCCGAACGCGAATATCGCCCTGTCCCCTCCCGCGCTGACTATCGCTGCCAGACGCGCGGGCGTGAGTGGTTCCTTCTGTATCGATGGGATGACGGACGGCGCCCCGGGCGCGAGCACACTGCCTGCTTCGATGCGCTGTTCCTTCCAAAAGTCCGCATCGAATGTGGCTCGTGCGACCTCGGTTACGCCGAGCATGTACTTGACGTCGTGGGCCGGGGTGCGCCCAAAGTTCTCGATTCGCATCGTGACGCGCTCGGTCTTCGCGTCGTACGACGCGAAGACGAAATGAACGTACGCACGCATTTCACGGCGCGACGATTCTCGGGCATCGCGTACGAGGGCGGCGGTGGCGAGCCAGAGCAGCAGCGTGACGCCGGAGAGCAGCGCCGTCGCGATGAACAAGCCCTTGGTGTAACCGACGAGCGCCCGATCGGCGGCCCGCTTGTCGGACCGCTCCTCTGCATGTTCGCGGGCATCGGCATCGCGCTCGGAGGAATCGCGCTTGACGACAAGCGGCGCGGCCTCCGTGCCGCGCTGGTCGGATGCGGCTACATCGTGTTTCTGTACGGCCTTTGGCTGGCGTGGCCCCTGTGAAGACGCCACAAGCGAACAGAACGCGACTACCGCGAGGCGCACGACATGCATCAGACGATGGGAATGAAGGCGTTCACAACGCGGTCCACGCAGTCCCGAATCCGCCCGAGGATTATCTCCACGGGTTCGCGTGGCATCGTGGGGTCTTGGAACGCTACGAACGTGGTCACCTGAGCATCCACCTTCACATCTCGGCCCGCTCGGGCGAGATCGCTTGGCGAGGGTGTCTGGAATGCCACGCTTGTTGCGGCGGACTGGGCGGTGAGATACGCCCCGCCGTGGATGATTCGAATATCGCCCGAGTCGACCTGGCCTTTGGTGACAAGCGGGAGTCTGTGCTTGTCTTGGTTTACCAAGACGTAGAGGAGCGCCAGAGGCTCATACCCAGCGTTGTACGGCTGAACGCTCTTGATGAGATCGGATGCGACGTCGGGAATGTTGTAGCGTTTGAGCCGCTGCGGGATAGCCGCGTCGTACTTGAGCGGGTCGCTGTAGAGGGGGAACGACGGCTTGTCCGTCCCTCTCGGCGGTGGGACCACGGGCCGTCCTGCGTGCCGGACGGCGAGCTCCCACGAGATGTAGTCGAGGGCGGCCATCAAGTTGGTCACGCAATCCCCGATGGAGCCCCACAGGCGACTATCGGGACTGCGCATGATCTCCGCCTTGCTCACCAAGGTCATGTCGCCCTGTTGCTCGGTGGGGAAGTAATACGGGTTCGTGGCGATGTAGGCCCGCGAATAGCGCTTGACGAGTTCAAGGTGCTCGTCAGCCCAGATGACTTTGAACAGCGAACCCGCTAGCCGTGACATCCGCCAGCCTCCCCTTGTTGGGCCTGCCTTGTCGCGCTAGGATGCCATTATGCCTAAGCGCTCAAGTACCAGCAAGCAGCCCGACGCCAACGAGCTGGCGGCCTCTGTGGTCGCCCGGGCGACGGGTAGCGCCCCCAAGGCGCGGAAGAACCCTGCTGCCGTTGCCCTCGGGCGACGTGGCGGCCTCAAGGGCGGCGCGGCTCGTGCTGCCGCCCTCAGCCCCGAGGAACGCTCCGAGATCGCCAAGCGCGCCGCTGCCGCTCGCTGGAAGCGCGTGCCGTAGCCTCACCCTTCATGCGGGTGCAGGAGGCCGGGCCGTTCCCTCGGGGGCGGCCCTTTTTCTGTCACATTGCCTCTTGACAATGCTTGAGCGCTCAAGCATACTATCCCCCATGAATCAGCTTTCGATCTCCCGCCGCGCCGCTGTCCTTCGCGCCCTTGTCGAGGGCGGCTCCATCCGCGCGGTCGCCCGCATGACGGGCGTGGACAAGGAAACCGTCATGAAGCTCCTCGTGGACGTCGGGGAGTTCTGCTCGTTGTATCAGGACGTCGTGCTGACCAACCTGCCCTGCCGCCGCGTTGAGGCGGACGAGATTTGGTCGTTCGTCGGCGCGAAGGAAGCGAACAAGACGCGTGAAGGCCAGGGCGACCTGTGGACGTTCACGGCCCTGTGCGCTGATACGAAGCTCGCCGTCTCGTGGCTCGTGGGGCCGCGCAATCAGGCCTCCACGCGCACGTTCATGGACGACGTGGCTTCGCGCCTCGCCGAGCGCGTGCAACTGTCCACGGACGCCTTCCCGTCCTATCCGGCGGCCGTCGAGCGGTCGTTCGGCTGGAACGGCGCGGACTACGCGACCGTCACCAAGCAGTACGAGACGACGGGGACGGCGTACACGGGGGGACGGTATAGTCCAAGTCCCGTGGTGGTCGCCGTCGAGAAGGTCGAAGTCATGGGCCGCCCCGATCTCGCGAAGGTCTCCACGTCCTACGTGGAGCGCCAGAACCTGACCATGCGGATGTCCATGCGCCGCTTCACGCGCCTGACCAACGGCTTCTCCAAGAAGGCGGAGAACCACGCGCACGCCGTGAGCCTGCATTTCATGTTCTACAACTTCTGTCGCCCCCACCAGACGCTGACCAAGGCGGCGAAGGGCCGGAAGACGACGCCCGCGATGGCGTGCGGCCTGACGGACCGCGTTTGGACCGTCGAAACCATCCTCGAAAAGATGGACCCAACCCGAGTGTTACAATGAGAACCGGACACTGCCAAAGCCAAGTGTCGCATTGACATCGCTGCCTGTCGCCGATAGCCTTCAGGGCTCGCGCAGGCAGGCGCCCGGTCGGGGCCGCGGCGCGAGTCCGGCGGCGGGCTGTCAGGCCCCATCAGCCGCGGGTTGAACGCGACCTCTCAGGAGTCCCACCGAGTGCCGAATCTCAAGTCGTCC
>JACQES010000190.1 GCA_016200495.1 Gemmatimonadota bacterium | reverse complement strand
CTCGGGCGGTCCCTGTGGCACCGTGCTAGTCGTGCCGCGCAATGGCCCCGTGGCGGTCGTGCGGATCGGTGGGGGGGCTCCGCGACCTCCCACCCCACCAGAACGCGCTGGCAGGGCCATTCCGGCGCGCGGCGAGCCGCTGGTGCGGGTCGTCGCGGCACTCGCACCGCCTGCCACGCGCGACGCCGGCTGTGGAGGGGCGACGCGGGCCGGCGGCGAGAGCAGGAATTCCTCGTCGATCACCTGCAGCGCCCAGGCCCAGCTTTCCACGGCCCACGCGCCGATGTCGGGCGGCACGAACAGCTCGGCCTGCACCCGCTGCGACAGCGTGCCCCGGGCGCGTTCCCAGTGCGCGGGATCGATCACCGCCGGGGGCAGGCGTTGCGGGATGCCCAGGTCGTGGACGCGCAGCAGGAGGAGGACGAGCGGCCGGTTGTCGCTTCCCACTTCGTCGAGCAGGCGCCCGCGCAGCGTCGCCTCCGGCCACTCGGCCCAGCGGGGTTCGCGGTCGATGAGGCGGCGCAGCCCCTGCTGCACGAGCCGGCGTTCGTCGCTCATGGACGAAGGCTCGGGCGGCGGCACACGTCGTGCGCGCGTGCGGTCACGGACGCCGCACCCCGATCAGCTCGGTGACGAACCGGCACGCGGCGGACGAGCGCCACTTGGTGACCACCTCGGTGGCCGCGTCCGCCTCGGCCACGAAGCCGTTCGGCGTGAAGTGGCCGCTCATGTGCCAGCTGAACTCGCCCATGGCGCGCGCGCCGCTGAGCACGTCGGTCTCGAAGGTGCCGTCGGGGGCGATGCGTCCCGTCACGCCGGGACGCGAGGGCATCGTGAAGGTCGTCGTGCCGCGCGCGTGGGCGATCACCTCCTCGGTGGTGACGGCCGGGTCCACCGACCGCGCCGCGGTGGCGCACACCGTGTCGCCGGTGGCGGCGAGCACGCGGCGTCGCACGGCGTAGCGGCCGGCGATGCCGCGCACCAGCAGGGACGGCCCCGCCGAGTCGCCGCGTGGCGTGAGGTCGAGGGGGAGCCCGCGGCGCGTGACGGCCCGGGCGACGTCGGCGAGCGCGACCTCGACGCTGTGCGCCGTGCGCGCCTCGGTCACGTACAGGTGCGTGGCGGTGACGAGCGTGATCGCGCCCGTGATGGTGCGTCCCGCGCGGAGCTGCACGGTGTCCGCCACGCCCGGCGGCAGCGCCTCGGCGTCGCTCGCGGGTTGCACGTCACCCGGCGATGCGGCCCGCGGCGCGTCGTGCGTGCCGCCGACACCCGACAGCGCCGGCGTGGCGCCCAGCGCGGCCGACGCGCGCACCAGCGCGCGTTGGCCCTCGTCGCGCCGCGGCTGCGCCGCCCGGGCTTCCGCGGCGTTGCGCTGCCGGGTCTGCCACGCGGCGCCGAACTCGAGGCTCGCCATGAGGAGGCCCAGCACGCCCATGCCGATGAAGGTGAGCGTGTCGATCGGCCAGCGATGGGTCCAGTGGTTGGGCGTCGGCGCGGCGCGCGGCGCGAGTGCGCGAACCGGGCTCGCCCCCGCGCCCGGAGTCCCCGCTCGCGCGCCGCCCCGCGAGCCCGCGCGAGTGGTGCCGCGTGCCGGCGCTCCGCCGCGCCCGCGCTGCGCGCGCATCGCGCCCGCCGGCGCCGGCTCGAGGAGCTCGGGCTCGACGACCGCCAGCGCGATGGCCCAGCTGTCGATCGCCCAGGCGAGCGCCCCCGGCTCCACCGCGCCGTCGGCCGCGAGCTCATTGGCGAGGATCGTGACGAGCGTGCCGCGCGCGCGGACCCACGCCTCGCGCGTGAGCACCGCCGGCGGCAGCCGGCCGCCGATGTCGCGCGCGTGGAGGCGCATGAGCAGCGCCACCTCCGGGCGCGCCGCGTCGCCGACGTCGTCGAGGAGCCGGTTGTGGAAGCGCGCGGCGTCCTCGGGGGGCCACCACGCGGTGTCCGCCACGCGCACGCGCAGCGCCTCGCGCACCAGGCCGCGCAGGTCCACGGCGCTCAGCGTCCCGGCGCGAGGAACTCGAAGCGCAGGATGCGCGCCGGGTCGCCCTCGCCCGTGCGCACCTCGAGCCCCGGGGTGATCTCGACCGACGCGTTCCGCCCCACGGCGGGCCCCGACGACGGCTGCCACGCGTCATCGCCCAGGTTCACGAGCCACCACCGATCCTCGTGGTGCGCGACATAGCCGAGCACGGTGCGATCGGCGTGCTCGTCGGGCGCGACGTTGGGCCGCAGGTGCCACGCGTGGAGGCGCAGGTGGTGGAAGAGCACGAGGGCCTGGCCCTCGTCGGTGACGGCGCCGTGCGCGTCGCGCCGGTAGTGGGCGATCGGCACGGGCTGCTTCCACCGCTCGCCGGTGAACGGGCACTGCATCGAGAGGCCGGGACCGGTCACGAACCACTCGCGTCCCGATGGCGTCGGGTGCACCAGGTTGAGCGTGCGGTAGAGCGCGACCTCCCACTCCGCCGCGTCGGCGCGGCGCGCGGGATGATGGAGCCCCGTGACGAACGTCTTCTCGAAGAGCGGAGCGAGGTACGGCCCGAGGCGGCCCATCGGCACGCGGATGGGGTGCACGGGCGGGTTGCTGCGGTCGAGCGGGTGCTCGACGAACAGCGCCCGCGCGCCCATCGAGAGCGTCTCGTCCTCTTCAGCCGACCGGTGCGAGTGTACCTTGCGCCCCTGCAGCGGATGCCGGTTGAGCAGGATCTGGTAGAGCAGCACCGCGAGCGCGTGCTTGTCGGTGTCGATCGACGGCTTGGCGCGCCCGGCCATCACCTCGGGGGCGATGTAGCCGGGCGTGCCGAGCACCGACGGCGGCGCGACGCCGGGCACCACGAGCGAGTCGATGTCGATCACGCACGCGTCGCCCCCCTTGGGGTCGATGAGCACGTTCTTGTTCGACAGGTCGGAGTGCGCGAGCCCGGCGAAGTGCATGCGGCGCACCGCGCGGGCGAGGCGCGTGCACACCTGGAGCCGCGTGAGCAGCGTGCCGAACTCGTGCTCGGGCACGAAGGTGGCCGCCTTCCGCCCCGTGAACCACTTCACCTCCTTCTCCTGCATCGTGCCGAACCGGTCGCGGAAGAAGAAGGGGGCGCGATAGGTGGGCGCGACGACGCCGAGCGCCGGCAAGACGAAGCCGTGCGCCTGCGCGAAGCGGGGCGGGATGCCGCCGTCGCCGTCCACCACGCCCGAGGGCCAGCAGTAGTACGGCGACCAGAACGCGCCGTGCTTGCCCGTGGTGGGGTTGTAGCGCGTCACGATGCGCTGCAACCGGTCGGCGCGCTCGCGCCGGTCGGCGAGCCGGCCGTAGAAGAAGCCGACGACGTGCTGCCGGTCGCGCGAGCGGAACACGACCTTCTCGCCGCCCGAGTTGAGGGGGCGGTCCTCGAACTCGATCGTGCGCCCGTCGGTGAGGCGCGCGGAGAGATGGCCCACGTCAGCGTGCTCCCACCCGGATCGCCGCGACGATCGTGCGGTCGTCGTTCTCGCCGCGCCGCTCGAAGGCCAGCCATGCGCCAAGCCGCGCGCAGGCGGCCGCGTCGCCGAACACGGGCCCGTGCACCGCCTGCCGCTGGAAGTGCTCGGCCGGCGACTCGACGCCCGCCAGCAGCTGCGCGAACAGCGTGCCGCCACGCCGTGCGAGCGGGTAGAACGGATCCTCGATGCCGTCCGTGAGCAGGAGCACGTGCGTGACGTCGTGCGCGGCGCGCTCGACGAGCGCCGCGCGGGCGCGGGCGGGCGCCTCGTCGTCGGGCACGAAGCAGGTGACCTCGCCCGAGTAATCGCCCGCGTCGCCGGCGCCGAGCTGCTGGACGCCGCCATCGTGCGTGCGCACGAGGATCGCGCCGTCGCCCACCTGCGTGACGGCGAGCCGGGCATCGGTGCCGTCGCCCCACAGCACGGCCGCGAGCAGCGTCGTGCGCACGTCGCGCGGCTCACCGCCGCCCGCGCGCGCGATGGTGCGGAGTGCGTCGCAGGCGTACGCCGCGGCCTCGGCGAG
>JACQES010000189.1 GCA_016200495.1 Gemmatimonadota bacterium | reverse complement strand
TGGGCGGCCACGGCGCCGCGCTCGGCGAAGAACGCCTCGACGCGCTCGAACTCGGCCACGCCGAACGGATCGAACAGCCCGATGCCGAACGACTGCGTGAGCGGCGAACCGACGCCATCGTAGAGCGCGGTCGCGCCGGCGACGTCGATGCGCGTGGCTCCCACCGCGGGCTCCACGCGCGCGCGGGCATCGACGATCGCCGCGCACGCCGCCGCCTCGGCGCGCTCCAGGCGCCGGGCCAGGGACACGTCGCGTGACGTCACGGAGACAACCGGTGGTGCGGGGCGCTCCTGGGCCCGCATCGATCCAACGTGGAAGCCATTGTCGGCTACGTGGCGGAGAGGAACGACTCCCGGGTCAGCGCGGGGACTCCCGGACGGCACACGTCCGGGAAACGCAGGCCCCGCCCCTCTCCGTCACAATCTCGCGCATGCCGCGACCGCCGAGGGTGATGGTGTGACGACGCGCGCGCTCGTGCATGTGAGGGGCGCATCAACGCTCGCGACACGTTCGTCTCCCGCGCGTGCCGCACCCGCACGCACCGGCGTGGTGCGCGGAGCGCCCGGCGTGCACCGAAACTGCCAACACGGTGGAGTCGTACCGTCGGCATCACGGCCCCTCGTTCCTCGTCGCTCCCAGTCGCACCCTCATGCGACGCCACCCGCATCGAGACCACCATGTCGCCTTCACTTGCCCTGACCTGCGCCCGCGTGGCCGCCGTCCTCCTCTGCACGGGCGCGATGGCGGCGTCGAGCGCGCTGCAGGCGCAGCAGGTCCGCTTCAACGTCGACGGGCCGCTCTATCATCACGTCGTGAACGACCGCCGCGGCTACGAGGACGTGCTCGTGCCGGCGGTCGTCGTCTCGAACGCCCGCGCCGACGCGCTCGTGATCGAGGGCATCACGGTGGAGGCGCTCGATGGTGCGCGCGTGCTGTGCACGATCCACCTCGATCCACGCGCGGAGCGCGCCGCGACCGCCGAGCTGTCCGAGATGCGGGCGATGGGCCTCGGGACGCTCGTCGAGAAGGGACTCGCGCCGGGCGTTCTCGGCGCTGGCACGAGGCTGGCCACGGGCGATTCCCTCCTGCCGGGCGCGGTCGCGATCGGCGCGCCGACCTACCTGACCGTGGGCGGCTCGCCAACCTCCGTGCGGGCGCGCGTGGACCTGCGTGGGGCGGATGGTGCGTCGTTCACCGTGTGGTCGCCACCGCTGACCCTGGTGGCGCCCCCCGCGGCGCACCTCGCGTTCCCGCTGCGGGGAACCTGGTACGTCGCGTCGCTCCCCGGCGCGAGCAGTCACCATCGGTTCAATCCGCAGACCGAATTCGCCATCGACATGTGGAAGCTCGATTCCGCGGGATCGATCTTCACCCGCGACGCCAGCGCGCCCGGTGACTTTCACGGGTTTGGGCTGCCGGTCGGCGCCGCCGATGCCGGCGAGGTCGTGGCCGCCGAGAATACCGCGACGCAGGACTGGTCCGCCCGTCGCCAGCGCGAGGGGGAGACCCGCGAGGCGTTCGCCCGGCGCATGACGCGCCTGCACATGGAGGGCATGGCCAGCGACCCGTACAAGGCGCTGCTCGGGAACTACGTGGTGGTCCGCCATGCGAACGGACTTCACACGATGTACGCACACCTGAAGCAGGGGAGCGTGGTGGTGCGGCCGGGGCAGCGCGTGGCGCGCGGGGAGCACCTTGGCGACGTGGGCGACACGGGTGACAGCCCGCTCGCGCACCTGCACTTCCAGCTCACGGACGGGCCCGACCCGCTGCGGGCGCGCACGATTCCGTTCGTGTTCGACGACGTGCGGCTCGACGCGCTGGACGCCGGTGCATTCGCGCGACCGGCGCCCAGGTCGCCGTCACGCTGACGCCGCCGGGTCGGTGGCGACGCGAGTCGCGCGCGCCGACGCAGCGCGCGCCACCGCGTCAGCGGCCGTGGTCGTACGCGCGCCGCCTGTTCTCGCGCAGCGCGTAGAGGTTCGCGACCGTCATGACCTGGCCCGCGCGCACGATGGGGACGAGGATGCGCAGGTAGGCGCCCCCCTCGAACTGATCGAGGCGCGTCCAGTGGTCGGGCAGGTGCACCGAGTGCAGCAGCTGCACCGGGTGCGGCGGACCGGTCCACTGCCAACGCAGGCCGGGGAAGCCGAGCGTCGCGCCCCACCCATCACGGAGCAGCTCGCCGTGCACCACGCCGTCGTCGGACCAGCGCCCCGCCAGCATCGCGAGCTGGCCATGATGGGGCTGTCCGGGCGCGAGCGAGCCGTACACCGCCAGCCGCTGGTGCGCGCCGAACGCCGACGCGAACGCGGCCTCGAGCACGCAATCGTGGGCGGCGCCCGCGGCCCGTTGCGCGTTCACCTCGTGCAGCTCCGCGAGATGGCGCGCGGCGAAGAGCGCGATGTCCATGGCGCGCAGCGCGCCGGCGCCCCCGCCGGTGGGCGCCGCGCTCACGGGCGCGCGAGGTGCATGGCGATGCCATCGGGCGGCCGCTCCCGCTCGCGCACGAGCGGGACCGTGTTCGCGGAGCCTGCCTCCCGATGCGTGGCGACGCGCCCGCCCGCCAGCGCGACCAGCTCCGCGTCCACGTGCCCTAGCCTGCCGTCGGACCGCGCGGCCGCGTGGGCGTCCGACGACCGCGCCGACGATCTCCCCTGCCACCGCTCATCGATGCGCCCCGTGGTTCAGGGCTCCGCGCACCGTGGGCACGGGCGTCGTGGGGTCCGTGCTGTACGACAGGAAGTCCGTGCTCGGCTGGAAACCGAGGGACAGGTACAGCCGCTGCGCCTTTTCGTTTGACCGCTGGGTCATCAGGTCCACGGAGACCACCCCGCGCCGTTGCGCGTGCACCAGGACGGTCTCCACCAGCGCGCGCCCCACGCCGGTGCCGCGGGCCTCCTCGCACACGAAGAGGTCGTTGAGCGTCCAGGCACGGCCAAGTCCCAGGGATGAATACGTCGGATAGACCTGCACGAAGCCCGACAGGGTGCGTGCGGACTCGCCGGTGCCTTCGGCAACCCAGATCAAGACCGGGTGCTCCGCCAGGCGAGCGGAGAGAAAGCGGTGGATTCGCAGGCTCGTCGCGGTCCGGTGGTAGAACGCGAGATAGTCGGCGAACAACGGCAGCAGGCCGTCCAGGTCGCCCGCCCTGGCGCGACGGATGTGGCATTCACGCATCGATGGTCTCCTTGGGCATCCCGTTGCGACGCGTCGGCGGCCAATCGCGCGCGCGACCCATCGGGCCGCTCCTCGACCGGTCCCGCCGACACGCCCGGATCATAGCTACACGTGTCGCGCGCCGGCGCGGACCGTGGTGGGGCGACACGCGCGCGCGCCGGGACGAGGCGCCGCCGGCCGTGAAGCCATCGAGTGAGCCGTTGGTGTCCGCGCGCGATCGGGCTCCAGTCCGCGCCATTCGCGGACGGGCGCGCGCCGGTCATCCCACGGCGGGTTGTGCGCTCGACGCGCGCACGGAAGGATGCCGCAGCCGCGCGTGCGGCGCACCAGGTGGAATCGTCGGTCGCGCACGGCACCCGGCGAGGCGCGGCCGCGCGCGGTCGACCGGGGTCTCCGCCGCCCATCCACTTCCACCCGACGAGAGGCTGCATCATGACACTGCGGACCATGCGATCGCTGCTGATGCTGCTGCTCGCGCTCGGCGACGTGGGATCGCCGCCGGCTCAGGCGGTGCGGGCGACGGCCATGACGTCGCCTTCTCGTGCGGACCGACTCGCCACGCTGGGACGCGTCTGGAGCGCGGCGGCGTACTTCCACCCGTTTCTCGCGCATCGCGACCTGGATTGGGATGCGGCCTTCGTCGCGGCCTATCGGCGGATGCATGGCGCCCTGACGACGGACGAGTTCGCGCAGGTGGTGGAGCGCATGCTGGCCACGCTCGGCGATCCCGCCACGCGCGTATCGAGGGCACGCGCGCCAGACGCCGGCGTTCGGCCGACGGGTGCGCTGGTGCGCTGGATCGGCGACAGCACGCTCGTGATCCGGTTCAGCGCGATCGGCGACCTCGTCGACTTCCCGCGCATCGCCGCGCGGCTCGACACGCTGGCGCGGCTTGTGGACGTCAGCCGATCGGTGATCCTCGACCTGCGGGACACGGGAGGGAACGGCGCGTCGGATGGCGGGCTCGACCTCGCCGGGTGGTTCCATTTCGGGTATTTCCGCGCCCCGTTCGATTCGCACCTGCTCGCCGCACCCCTTGTCTCGACCCCGCACCGGTCGCGCATGCATGTCGGGCTGGCCGACCAGTGGCGCGGCCTCACCGACTACTACTCGGCCTTCCGCACCCCCGATCCCGTGTCGTTCGCACCGGCGGCGGGGGCGCACGCGCGGCCCATCGCGGTCATCGTCGACGAGGCGTCGGTGGTGCCGGAGATCGTCGTGACGCTGCGGGCCGCGGGGCTGCTGGACGTGGTCGCCGTCGGGGCATCGCCGGTCCTCCCGTGCGCCGTGCACGAGATCGCGCTGGGCGACGGCTATCGGGCGCGCCTGCGGACGTCGGAGCCGCTCGACGGCACCGTGGCCCTGCCGGTCGACACGCTGCTGGGCGATGGCGCCGGCGACGCGACCGTCCTGGACGCGGCACTCCGGTTGATACGGATGCCGAGCCGCTCACGCGCGGAGGGACTCGAACGGGCGGACATGACGACGGGCGTTCGTCCTCCGGATACGCGCGCGTCCGACACCCCGACGCTCCCCGACAGCGCCCACCGGGTGCTGGCCGCCCTGCGGCTGTGGAGCGCGACCCGGTACCTCTTCCCGTTTCGCGACATCGCCGGAGCATCGTGGGATCACCTCATGCCGGCGTGGATCGCGCGGATGGAAGCATCGGGCGACTCCGTGGCGTACGCGCTCGGCGTGGTCGCGATGGTGCGCGACCTGCACGACTCGCACGGCCTCGTCATCAGTCCCGTGCTGCGCGCCCACAGCGGCGGGGCGCTCGCCCCCGTGCGCGTCCGCCTGCTCGAGGGTCGGCCGATCATCACGGCGTTCCTCGACAGCGTGCCGCAGGCGCGGAACGCGCTCGCGATCGGCGACGAGATTCTCGAGGTCGATGGCCGGCCGGCGCGGGACGTCCTCGCGCGTTCGGACGTGCCGCAGGGGTTCTCGACGCCGCAGTCGGAGCGGGAGGCGCGCGCCCGCTTCCTGCTGCGCGGCGCGGAGGGAACGTCCGTGTCGCTGCGGGTGCGCGGCGCGGACGGGCGAGCGCGCACGGCGCGCGTCGATCGCATCGCGGAGGCGGCACTCCAGTGGGAGCGCGAGCGCGCGGGCCCGATGATCCGGCGCCTCGCGGGCGGCATCGGGTACGCCGACCTCACGCGCCTCGCCGTGTCGGAGGTCGACTCGATGTTCGCGCTGCTCGCCGGGGCACCGGCCATCATCTTCGACATGCGGGGGTATCCGCGCGGCACCGCGCTCGCGATCGCCCCGCGCCTCGCCCGGGAGCCGGCGCAGGTGGCCGCGCTGCTGCGCGTGCCCGTCGCCGCGAGCCCGGATGCGGACGAGACCGGAGACCAGGTCGTGCGCCAGCGGATTCCCAGCACGGACCGACCCCACTTCGCGGGACGCACCCTGCTGCTGATCGACGAACGGGCGCAGAGCCAAGCCGAGCACAGTGGTCTCTTCCTGGAAGCGGCCAACGGCACGCGGTTCGTGGGCTCGCCGACCTCCGGCGCCGACGGTGGCATCACGTACGTGGTCCTCCCGGGCGGCGTGGTCGTCCGGATCACCGGCGAGGAGGTGCGGCACGCCGATGGGCGTCCGCTGCAGCGCGTCGGCCTCGTACCCGATCTTGCCGTGCAGCCGACCATCGCGGGGGTTCGTGCCGGACGGGACGAGGTGCTCGATGCCGCCGTCGCGCTCCTGCTTCGAGACGCGGCGGCTCGCGGGCACTCGCGCGGCCCCCCGTCGCGCGGCACGCCGTCGCGCTGAGCGATCCGGCGCGCGCCGGCACCGCACCCGGTGTTCCCGCACCGCCACGCGGGCCTGTCATCCCGGTCGGGATGGACTTTGCCGCGACGATGGCGAGCATGGATGATGCGCGCGTCGTCGTCGAACTCCGCCCGTCATGCCGCGCTTCTGCCGGTCCGGCGCCTGTGGGTCGCCGTGGCCTGCGCCCTCACGTGCACCGACGTGGCGCGGGCGCAGGGACCGGGCGCGACGGACGTGCGCCCGCCGTTCGACGTCGCGACGCAGATGCGCCTGCGTTCCGTCGTCGATGCGGCGCTTGCGCCTGACGGCCGGCGCATCGCCTTCGTGACGGATGCCGTGGATGCGCGCGCCGACCGGCACGTGCAACAGCTTGCCGTACTGGACGTGCCCCCCGAGGGCGAGCGCGTGTCGTGGGCGCGCTGGGCGGTCGCGGGCATGCAACCGCGCTGGTCGCCGGATTCCCGCCACCTCGCGTTCCTCGCCGAGTGTGCCGGTGCGGTGCAGCTGTGGATCGCCACGCCGCCTGGCCCCGCCCGCTGCCGCACCCATGGGCACGGCGACGTCGTCGACGCCGCGTGGTCCCCCGATGGTCGACGTGTCGCCTTGCTCGTGACCGACGCGGCCGCCCGGCCCGCGCCCGCCGTCGCGACTGTGCGCTCGCGCGCATCGCGCGAGGGCGCGGTGCGGCTGGTGGTCCTCGACCCCGCCACGGGCACGAGCCGACAGTTGACCAGCGGCCCCCTCGACGTCGATGAGCTGAGCTGGTCGCCGCGCGGGGACGCGATCGCGGTCGCGGTGCATGCTCGCGACGTTGACGGCGCGACGCTGAGCCGGTCGGAACTCGCGGTCGTGCGCGTCGCGGACGGCGCGATCCGGATGCTCGTCGAGCGTCCCGGCATGGACGCCTCGCCGCAGTGGTCGCCGGATGGCGCGTCCATCGCCTTCCTCACGCACGGCGGACGCAGCGAGTACCTGGGCGACACGTTCGTGAGCGTGATCAGCGCCGAGGGCGGCCCGATTCGCGACCTGACGACGTCGCTGGGCGAGCGCCAGCTCCCGGGCGAGTCGACGATCGCATGGCGGGCCGACAGCCGCTCGCTGTTCGTATCCACGCCGCGCCGGCAGGGCACGACGCTCCTCGAGGTGGACGTGCGATCGGGAACGATCACCGACCGCACGCCCCCACCCGGCGTCCGCGGCGCCTTCACCTTCGACGCCCGGACGGCGCGCATGGCCTTCCTCGCGACGGATGCGCGCTCGGCCTGGGAGCTGTACGCGTCT
The DNA here is from genome assembly GCA_016200495.1 of Gemmatimonadota bacterium. Classification (GTDB taxonomy): domain Bacteria; phylum Gemmatimonadota; class Gemmatimonadetes; order Gemmatimonadales; family Gemmatimonadaceae; genus JACPPC01. Next base: position 1,458 of record JACQES010000189.1, on the reverse strand, counting down.
CCCGTCGATTCGTTCGTGCCGCGTCGCCTCACGTTCAGCAATCCGATGCTCGATTCCGTGCGACTTGGCACGATGACCGAACGGCGCTGGGTCGCCCCCGACGGCCGCGACATCGAGGGACTCGTGCTCACGCCGCGGGCGATGCAGGCGGGGCGGCGCTACCCGACGATCCTGTTCCTGCACGGCGGGCCGGCGTGGAGCTTCGTGCAGGGGTTCGCGCCGCAGGGCATGCTGCCCAAGACGATGCAGAGCGACGTCTACTCGCCGCAGGTCCTCGCGGCGCTCGGCTACGTGGTGCTGATGCCCAATCCGCGCGGGAGCATCGGACGCGGACACGAGTTCCGCATGGCCAACGTGCGCGACTGGGGGGGCGGCGACCTCGCGGATGCGGTGGCGGGTCTCGATGCGCTGGTCGCCTCCGGCATCGCCGACAGCATGCGGCTGGGGGTCATGGGTCATTCCTACGGCGGCACGCTCGCGGGCATGGCGATCGCCCGCACGTCGCGCTTCCGCGCCGCCGCGATCGGCGCCGCGATCTTCGATCCCGGCTGGTTCTACGGCAGCAGCGACCTGCCCGAGCTGATCGCGGGCTATTTCGGCGGATCGCCGTGGGACGCCGCCGCGGACAGCTATCGCGCGCATGCGGTCTCGACGTACGTGCGGGCGGTCCTTGCGCCGACGCTGCTGCTCCATGGCGAGCGCGATCGCCGCGTGCCGCTCGGGCAATCCGAGGCCTTCCTGCGCGCGTTGCGCGACGCCGGCGTGGTCGCGGAGCTCGTCACCTATCCGTCGCAGGGCCACGGCTTCTCGACGCCGTCAGCGCAGCGCGACGCGGCGAACCGCGTCGTCGCCTGGCTGACGCGCCACGTGCCGTATCGGGAGGCGGATGCGTGCGCCGAGCACGCGCCGAGCTGGCCCGTCGCCTGACGGCCGGCCTGCAGGTGGCGGATCCGGTCGTGCGCGAGGAGAACGAGCGGGCGGGCGCAATCGCGTTCGACCTGCGCACGCGCGTGCCGGCGGCCGCCGCGCCGCTCGGCGGCTGCGGACGGTCGGGTAACCGCCGCTCCTCTCAGCCCCGGGTGTCCGCGGCGAACCTCACCGCGGCACCAGGCGAAAGAGCGTCGCGTCCGTTCGGAGCAGCTGGGCGAACACCACGCGTTCCCCATCGGCAGAACTCGCGATGCCCCCGGTGCCTACCGGCGTCTTCACACCCTTCGCCAGCTCGCGCCGCGCTCCGTTGGCGAGCGCGTAGGCCACCACCCGCTGCGCGCCCGACCGATCCCGGTCCACGAAGTACACGTTCCCGGCGGCGACGACCCAGTTGGTCCAATCGCCGGCCAACACATCGGGCACGACGATCCGCTCGGCCTGCGTCGCGAAGTCCAGGGACCAGAGGCCCGACGTGTCGGGCTTCGTGAAGAAGAGGCTCTGGCCATCGGAGCTTTCGATGCCCCGGAT
>JACQES010000188.1 GCA_016200495.1 Gemmatimonadota bacterium | reverse complement strand
TCGATGCTGATGCTGCAGGACTACCGGTTCGCCGGCGTCCCGTCGCTCCGCGTCAACGTGCCGCTGCTCTTCACGGGCTCGAACGAGGACATCGAGCGGGTCGAGCTCCTCCTCGGCCCCGCCTCGGCGCTGTACGGGCCGAACTCGGGCAACGGCGTGCTCCACGTGATCACGAAGTCGCCGTTCGAGTCGCAGGGCACGACGGTGACGGTGGACGGGGGTGAGCGCTCGATCTTCCGCGCCGCCTTCCGCCATGCGGGCGTGCTCAACGACAAGGTGGGCTACAAGATTTCCGGCGAGACCTTCACCGGCAGCGACTGGCGCTACGTGGACCCGGCGGAGCCGGTGACGTTCGACACGGCGCAGCGCGTGCCGCTCGACCGCCGCGGCACCGCGGCCTTCCGCGACTACGGCGTCAAGAAGCAGACGATCGAGGGCCGGCTCGACCTGCGCCCCATCAAGGACCTCACGCTCATCTCGACGGTCGGCTACACCGAGATCCCGTCGGGGATGGAACTCACGGGCGCGAACGGCACGTCGATGGTCCGGAACTGGTCGTACACGAGCTTCCAGGAGCGCATCAACTACAAGCGCTTCTTCGGCCAGGTGTTCATGAACGAGAGCAACGCGGGCAACAACTCGCCGCTCTCGTCGAACGGCACGTACCTCCTCCGCTCGGGCCAGCCGATCGTCGACCAGTCGCGCGTCGTCGCGGCGCAGGCGATCCAGGGCATCGACTGGGGGGCGAACCAGACGTTCACGATCGGTGGCGACTTCATCTGGACGAACCCGCGCACCGCGGGCACGACCAACGGCGCCAACGAGAACGCGGACAACGTGAAGGAAATCGGCGCGTTCATCCAGAGCGAGACGAAGCTGAGCTCGCGCTGGGACCTGATCCTCGCCGGCCGAGTGGACAAGCACTCGGCGATCGACGAGACGATGTTCTCGCCGCGCGCGGCGCTCGTGTTCCGCCCGGCCAAGGACCAGACGCTCCGCGTCTCGTACAACCGCGCGTTCTCGACGCCGGCCAACTTCTCGTTCTTCCTCGACCTGATCTCGTCGCCGAACATCGGCGGGTCGGGCTTCGACCTCCGCGCCGAGGGCAACCCCCCCAAGCAGGGGTGGAACTTCCGCTCCACCTGCGGCGGCCCCAACGGCGGCTTCTGCATGCGCTCGCCGTTCGTCGGCGGCAACCAGTTCGTGGCGTCGAGCGGCGCCTCCGCGCTCCCGGGCCTCTGGGCGCGCAACGCGACGAACATCCGCAACGGCGTGACCAGCGCCATCGCGGCCGGCTTCACGCCGAGCTTCGGCGCGGCGATCGGTGGTGCGCTCGGCGCGGCGGTCGGCCAGGCGGTGTCGGCCACGCTGCCCACGCTCGCCCCGACCGACGCGCTCGTCCCGTCGCGGCTCGCGTTCCTGTCGAGCGCCACGACGCCGATCAACCCGGCGTCGCTGGGCCCGATCGCGCCGCTCAAGGCGCAGTACAACCAGAACTTCGAGCTGGGCTACAAGGGCATCGCCTTCGGCAACATCCGCTTCGACGCCTCGTTCTGGTACCAGCAGCGCGGTGACGTCGGCACGTCGGCGTCGCTGGCCACGCCGAGCGTCTTCGTTGACGCGACGCAGGCCAAGGCGTTCCTCGCCTCGAACGGCACGCTGATCGCGAACGTCGCGGCGGCGCTGACCCCGATCTACACGAACGTCGCCGCGGGCGGCGGCTTCGGCGCCGGCTGCACGGGCGCCGCGGCGGCGACGTGCGGCGGCCTCGCGGCCAACGGCACGCTCACGGGCTTCCCGCAGCTGGGCGCCCCGGCCATCGTCGGCTCGCTGGCGGCGTCGTTCTACGGCGCCACGCCGGGCAGCGTGGGCTCGCTGGGCGGCGCGCCGCTCGGCACCGTGACCTTCGACAGCCCGAAGATCAACGACGGCAGCCTCCTCGCCACGTACCAGGCGGTCACGACCAAGACGATCGACGTCTTCGGCCTCGACTTCTCCGGCGAGTACCAGGTCAACCGGCGCCTCACGACGCTGGGCACGATCAGCTGGATGAACAAGAACGTGTTCGACGACCTCGGCCCGATCGGCGGCAACAACCTGCCGATCATGTCGAACTCGCCGAAGCTCAAGGGCAGCTTCACCGTGCGGTTCGCGGACCAGGAAGAAGGGTGGTCCACGGAAGCGCGCGTGCGCGCGTGGAGCGGCTACGCGATCAACTCCGGCGTCTACGCCAGCGGCGTGGGCTTCGCGATCCCGGCAGGCAACCCCGGCTTCGTGTCGGGTGCCGTGGCCGGGGTCGGCCGGACGGGCCCGGGCCTCTACACGTACGACCCGGTCAGCCGCACGGGGGTGCTCGACCTGAGCGCCTCGTACCGGTTCAAGAACGAGGGCTCGTTCCCGATCACGCTCTCGATCTCGGCCACGAACGTGCTCGACCAGGCGTACACGACCTTTGCCGGCGCGCCGGCGATCGGTCGCCTGGTGATGACGCGCCTCACGACGACGTTCTAGTCGGACGGCGGTGCCTCGGCCGCGCCACGCGCGCGGTCGAGGGTGGGCGGGGCGGCGTGCCTTCCGGTGCGCCGCCCCGCTTGCTTTCTTCCCCTGCATGCATCCATTGCTGACGTCCGGGGCACGCCGCGTGGTCGGGCACCGCGGCAACCGCGCCCACGCCCCGGAGAACACCATCGCCTCCTTCGACGAGGCGGTGGCGCTCGGCGTGGACGCCCTGGAACTGGACGTGCGCCTGAGCCGCGACGGCGACGTCGTGGTGATGCACGATCCCACCGTGGACCGCACCACCAACGGATCGGGGGCCATCGCGCAGATGACCTGGCGCGAACTGGCGCCGCTGGACGCGGGCCACCGGTTCTCGCCCGACGGCGGGCGCACGCAGCCGTGGCGCGGACGCGGCGTCGGCATCCCGCGCCTCGCGGACGTGCTCGCGCACTTTCCCTCGACGCCCCTCCTGATCGAGATCAAGGTGCCCGAGGCGTCCGCGCCGCTCCGGCGCGTGATCGAGGAGGCGGGCGCGGAGGACCGATGCATCGTCGAGTCGTTCCACCACGCCGCCAAGGCGCCGTTCGCGGGCTCGCGGATCGCGGTGGGCGCCTCCCGGCGTGACCTGGTGCGGCTGCTGCCGCGCGCGCTCGGCCGCGACGCGCGCGACGCCGCGCCGTTCTCGTTCATGGCGATCCCGACGTCGTACTTCGGGCTGCCGCTCCCCGTCGGCGGATTCGTGGCCGCGACCGTCACGGCGGGTGCACCGGTGCACGTGTGGACGATCAACGACCCGGGCGAGGCCGAAGCGCTCTGGCGCGTGGGAGTGACGGGGATCATCTCCGACGACCCGGCGGTGATGCTGCCGCTGCGCGCGCGCGGAGCGGCGGCATGAATCCGCGCGTGGAGCAGGCGGTGCGCGGCGCGGTGCTCGGCACCGGTGCGTGGATCATCGCGAGCGCGCTCGGTGCGTCCCGGGCGGCTGGGCTCGGCGTCGCGGTGCCGCTGCTCGCGTCGCTCCTGCTCGGCGCCCTGCTGAGCCTGGCGGGACGCGAACGACTGCTGCTCTGGCTGGCGAGCGTGCCGCTGGTGCTGCTTCTCGTGGCGGCGTTCACGCCGGTCGTGCCCGCGCTCGGGCGCACCCTCGCGCGGGACGACCCGCCGCAGGCCGTGGACGCGATCGTGATCCTCGGCGCGGGGGTCAACTTCGACGGCCTCACGGACGGCACCGGGCTCGAGCGCATGCTCAGCGGATTCGACCACGTCGCTCCGGGGGACTCGACGCCGGTGGTCCTGTCGGTCGTGCGGCCCGCCACCACCAACCGGCTGGACAACGGCGCCGACCTCGCGCACCTCGTCGCGCGGTTCGGCGCGCGTCGGGTGATCTACCAGCACGACGTCTTCTCGACGCGGGACGAGGCGATCGGCGCCGCGGCGATCGCCCGCACCCGCGGCTGGCGGCGGCTGGCGGTGGTCACGTCGCCCGTGCACTCGCGACGGGCGTGCCGCACGTTCGAGCGGGTCGGGCTGACGGTGGCGTGCTGGCCCAGCCAGGAGCGCGGCGCCCGCGTGGCCCGCGCGAGCACGACCGCCGAGCGGGCACAGGCCGCGGCGGCGGTCACGTACGAGGTGCTGGGCTGGCTCGCCTACACCGTGCGCGGGTGGATCTGACCGGGGACCCTCCGCCCCCCGGCCGGGTTACCTTTCGGGGTCCCCTTCCCGCCTCGCCATGCGTGCCACCTCCCTCCTCCTCGTCACCGCCCTCGTGGTCGCGCCGGCCACCGCCAGCGCGCAGTACGGCGGCTCGTACGGTCGTCCGCCGGGCAGTCGCACGAGCCCGAACGGCCTGCCCGAGGCGGAAAGCATGGAGCGGCGCGCGCCCGACGCCGGCCCCAAGAGCGAGGAACTGGTGGACGTGAAGCCGCTGCTCAAGGGGATCAAGCTGCAGCCGGCGCAGGACTCCGCGCTCCGGGCGATCCGCGACCGCTACGATCCCCAGCTGCTGCCGATGTACGACTGGCTGCGCGACCAGATGGTCCGCAAGCAGAAGGGGCAGGACGTGGACATGGCGCTGGTGCAGAAGCGGTTCGACCGCGTGGACGCGCTGCGCAAGAAGGAAGTGGACGAGATCGCGGCGCTGCTGAGCGGCGACCAGCTCGTGCGCTTCCAGAAGAACGCCGACGAGCAGCGCGAGGCCGACCGCGAGAACGTGGCGCGGCAGGAAGCGATGCGCGAGCGCGAGCGGCAGCGGCAGCGGCCGCCGCGGTAGGGCCGGCTACGCGGGCCGGCCGAGTCGGCGCAGCCCCGCGACCAGCAGGAAGGCGAGCACGAGCAGCCCGATGCGGAGCGCCCACGTGGCGCCCGCATCCTCGACGGGCTCGATGTCGAGCATGAGCCCCGCCCCCGCGCGCACGACGGGGTTGAGCCAGAACGACGTCGCCGCATTCTCCACCACGATCCGCACGTAGCTGTCGGCCGGCCGCGCGACGTAGCGCGCCTCGGCGACGTCGCTGGCGACGGCGAGCTCGCGCCCGTTGTCGCCGACAAAGCGGACGCGGCGCGCGGCGCGATCGAGCACGATGGCGAGGGTGTCGCCCGCCATCGTCACCGCGCGCACGCCGTTGTCCATGCGCATGGCGGCGCCGCGCACGGCGTACATGCGCCCCTGCTTGAGCGCGCCGAGGACCACGCTGGCGCGCGTCGAGGGGGCGAGCACCATGGTCCAGCAGCGGCCGAGCAGGTCGGTGCGCGTGATGTCGTGGTTGTCGTCGGACCCGATGGCCCACGCGTGGTGCCCGGTCGAGAGCGCCGCATCCCACTCCGCCGGCGAATCGCCGTAGGACGAGATCGCCTCGACGAGGTCGTAGTTGCCGAGGGCGCGCAGGTCGTCCTCGGTGTGCCCATGGCGCATCACCGGATGGTTGATGGCGGTGAGCGCAGCCGTGGGGCGCAACCGGTCGAGGATGTACTGCTTGAGGCCGCGCCGCTCGCCGACGGGGGCCTCGAGGTACTGCACCTCGCGCGCGCCAAGGACCAGGCGGTGCGACTTCGGCACCGAGTAGCCGTACTCGTACGTGGGAATCCAGGTCGAGTCGGCGCCCGCGCCCGTCGTGTCGATCAGGTGATAGTTGGAGATGCCCGCGATCTCGGCGCCGAGCCTGCGGTACGCGGCGCGCACCTCGGCGGGCGGCTGGTGTCCGTTGGTGAGGCCGCCCCACGCGATCGAGTGTGCGTGGAAGTTGGCGACGTGCCAGCCGCTCCCGGGACTCACGTCATACGGGTTGTACCAGGTCGAGCCGCTGAACGGGTGCGCGTCGGGGAAGGCGTAGACCGGCGCGCACGCGTCCCCCCACGTCGCGACGACGAGGAGGGACGCGGCGACGGCGAGCGCGGCCCGGGCGACGCGCCGCACGACGGTCACGCCGCGCGCGCCCGGGTGGTCGCGGTCATGGCACCACCTGCGCCGGTTTCCCGCGCCTCGGCACCACCACGTGCGGGATCTTCGCCTTGTTGAACAGCTCGTTGAACTTGGGCAGCTCGGTGTCGAGCAGGCGATCGATCTCCCGCTTGGCGGCCTGCCATTCGACCTCGAGGTCGCTCACGCGCAGCTTGAGGCCGCTCGTGACGGGGCCCTCGGCGCCGGCTGCGGTGTTGTACGCGAAGCCGACCTGGCTCAGCAGCTTGGGGCTGAAGTTCACGACGTCCTGGAACGTCTTCCACTTGGGCTGGACGAGCGTGGTCTCGGCCGCGGTGAGCTGGCCGGTGAGGAGCTTGCCCGCCGACTGGATCTCGGCGCCGTTGGGCTCCCTGGCCACGCGGCCGCCGCGCTCGCCCACCTGCGTGCGCACCTCGCGGATCGAGACGACGGCATCGACCATCTCGTTGACGCGATCGTAGAGCGCCTTGGTGACCGCGTCGGTCTCGCGCTGGTCCGCGACCGCGACCGTGGCGCGCGGGTCCGGCGCGACGACAAGCTTCTGCTCCACGGTCTGCCCCATGGCGGTGAGGCGCACGGTGTAGGTACCGGGCTGCACCACGTAGCCGTCGGGCGGGAAGTCGGAGAAGAGGCCGGGCACCGTGCGCAGCGGCTCGCTCTTCAGGTCCCACTGCACGCGGTTCAGCCCGGCCTTGGGCTCGAGCTTGCTGTACGGGGCCGAGCCGACGGGACGGATGAGCGAGTCGGCGAGCGGCTGCGAGTGGAAGGTGCGGACGAACTTGCCCGCGCCATCGAGGATGTCCACGCGCACGGCCTGCGTGGAGTCGGGCGCCTTGGCGAGGTGATAGTAGATGTGCGCGCCGTTGAACGGATTCTTCCCGGGCTGGTATTCGGCGCCGAATCCACCGCCCGGCAGGTAGATGGCGCGGCGCGGCGCGTAGAGGTGCGCGGCGGCGGCCATCGTCTGTTCCGTCATCTGCTGGAGCGCGGAGATGTCGTCGAGGATCCAGAAGGCCCGCCCTTCGGTCGAGACGACGAGGTCGCCCTGGCGGACCTGCAGGTCGGTCACGGGGACCGCCGGGAACGTGGCCGGAAGCGGCTGCCACCGGTCGCCATCGTTGAAGGAGACGTAGACGCCGCGCTCGGTGCCGGCATAGAGGAGCCCGCGGCGCACGGGATCCTCGCGCACGGCGCGCGTGATCAGGTCGCCGGGGATGCCGGTGGTGATCTTCGTCCAGGTCTTGCCGTAGTCGGTGGTGCGGAAGAGGTAGGGCGTCTCGTCGGCGTACTTGTAGCGGGTGAGCACGGCGTAGGCCTTGGCCGGGTCGTGCGGCGAGACCTCGACGACGTACGTGAGCGCGTGGCCGACGCCCTTGGGCGTCACGTCGGCCCAGGTGGCACCGCCGTCGCGCGTGAGCTGCACGAGGCCGTCGTCGGTGCCGACGTAGGTGACCTTGATGTCGTGCGGCGACGGCGCGATCCAGTAGATGGTGTTGTACACCTCGCCGCCGGCCCCCTCGTTGGTGATCGGGCCGCCGTCCAGCCCCTGCTTGTCCTTCTCGTTGCGCGTGAGGTCGGGGCTCATCGGCGCCCAGGTGGTGCCACCGTCGGTCGAGCGGAAGAGGACGTTGCCGCCGAAGTAGAGCACGCGGCGGTCCACCGGGCTCGTGGCGATCGGCGCCGCCCAGTTGAACCGGTACTTGAGCTGGTCGGACGGGACGGAGAGGCCGCTCTGCGCATAGGGCTGGATGCCGCGGCCCCGGCCGAGCACGACATCGTGCTCCTGGATCAGCCCCTGGTAGCAGCCGGAGTAGACCTTGACCGGGTGCTCGGGATCGAAGGCGGGGATGGCGCTCTCGCATCCGCCGACGTCCGTCCAGTCGCGCTCGCCGATGCCGAACCGGTTGGTGCGGCTCACGGTCATGATCGACGAGTTGTCCTGCTGTCCGCCGTAGACGTGGTAGGGGAACAGGTTGTCGGTGTTGACGCGGTAGAACTGGGCGGTGGGCTGGTTGTACATCGTGCTCCACGAGGCGCCGTCGTTCATCGTCACCTGCGCGCCGCCGTCGTCGCCCTTGATCCAGATTTTCGTGTTGAGGGGGTTGACCCAGAGCGCGTGATGGTCGCCGTGCTGCGTGGGAATGACGGTGAACGTCTTGCCGCCATCGGTGGACTTGAGCGCGGGCGAGTTCATGACGAAGACGCGCTCGGGATCCTTCGGGTCGGCGATGAGGTGGATGTAGTACCAGGCGCGTGCGCGGAGGATGCGGTCGTCGTTCAGCCTGGTCCACGACTCGCCCGCATCGTCGGAGCGGAAGAAGCCGCCGTCCTCCGCCTCGATCATGGCGAAGACGCGCTCCGGGTTGGCGGGCGAGACCTGGATCGACGACTTGCCGATGAGCTTGGGGAGCCCCTTGGTGAGGCGCGTCCACGTGTCACCGCCATCGGTGGACTTCCAGAGGCCCGAGCCCGGGCCGCCCGAGCGGACCTTCCACGGGAGGCGCTGGTGATCCCAGCTGGCCGTGTAGAGCACGCGCGGGTTGGTCGGGTCGAGCGAGAGCTCCGCCGGACCCGAGATCGAGTCCACGTAGAAGATCTTCTTCCACGTCTTGCCACCGTCGCTGCTCCTGTAGATGCCGCGCTCGGTGCTGGGCGCCCAGCGCGTGCCCTGCGCGGCCACGTAGACGGTGTTCTCGTCCTGCGGGTGCACGAGGACGCGCGAGATGGTCTTGGTCTTCTCGAGGCCCAAGTGCGTCCAGCGCTTGCCGCCGTCGGTGCTCTTGTAGACGCCATCACCCTCGGAGCTCGACACGCCGCGCACAGGCGCCTCGCCCATGCCGACATAGATCACGCGCGGGTTGCTCGGCGCGATGCCGATCGAGCCGACGGAGCCCGTCTTGAACCAGCCGTCGGAGATGTTCTTCCAGCTGATGCCGGCGTCCTCGGTCTTCCAGACGCCGCCACCGGTGGCGCCCATGTAGTACGTCAGCACATCGGTGGGAACGCCCGCCACCGTGGTGACGCGCCCGCCGCGAAAGGGGCCGATGTTGCGCCACTCGAGGCCGCGCACCTGCGCGGAGTCGAGCGTGAGGCCGGCGGGTGGCGCGGGCACCGGGGCGGTCCGGCCGCGCTGCGCGCGGGCGGGGGCTGCGGCGATGACCATGACGGACAGGACGCCGGCCGCGGCGGCGCGGCGGGCGGCAGGGCGAGCGATCGAACGCATGAGTGGAGATGCGGGAGGGGTGTGCCAACCGGCGCCTCGCCCCGGGACCGCCGGGGCGAGCGCCGCCTTCGCTGCGTGACGTAGGCTACGGGTTTTCGTCGTCCGCCGCCATCCTCACCTGGTCGCGCCCCTTCCGCGTGGCGGGAATGCCGCGGGTCATCCAGTCGGGCGCCGGGGCGCCGAGGAGGTGATGGGCGAAGAACTGCTGCATCTTCATGTCGATGTCCTTCTGGTTCGCGCGCTTGGTCGGGTTGTGCGCGTCGCCGTTGTAGCTGACCATGTACGCCTCCTTGCCGAGGCGGCGCAGCGCGACGAAGAACTCGATTCCCTGGTACCACGGGACGGCGCCGTCGTTGTCGTTGGCCATGAAGAGGAGCGGCGTCGTGACGCGGTCGGCGAAGAAGAGGGGCGAGTTCTCGATGTAGCGGTCGCGGCACTGCCAGATGGAGCACCCGAGCCGGCTCTGCGACTTCTCGTACTGGAACGCCCGGGCGAGCCCCGACTCCCAGCGGATGCCGCCGTAGGCGCTCGTCATGTTGGCGAAGGTGGCGTTGGGGACGGCCGCGGCGAAGAGCGAGGTCTGCGTGGCAATGTAGGCCGTCTGGTAGCCGCCCCAGCTCTGCCCGGTGATGCCGATCTGCTTCGGGTGCACGAACCCCCTGGCGATGAGCGCCTGGACGCCGGGGATGATGGTGCGGTACGCGCTCGGCCCGGGGTAGCCGGGGATGTAATGGATGTCCGGCATGAAGACGAGGTAGCCGAGCGACGTGTAGGAGGTCGGGTTGATCGTGTTGCGGCCGGCCGGCGCGACGTACGCGTTCAGGTCGTTGGTGTGCTCCTCGTAGTAGTACACGATCATGGGGTACTGCCTGTTCGCGTCGAAGTTCTCCGGCGTGTAGAGCAGGCCGCGCATCGGCACGTTGTCGAGCGTGCGCCAGCCGACGAGCTGCACGTTGCCCCAGGTGTACTCGGCCTGCTGCGGGTTGGCGTCGGAGATCCTCGTCACGCCCGCCAGCGTGCTGCCCGTGTAGAGGTCGGGGAACTCGCGGTACGTCTGGCGCGTGAGCACGAACTGCTGCGCCTTCCGCGCCTTGATCGGCGTGCCCCAGCGGTTGGCGCTCATCACGATCGGCTGCGGCGGCTCGCTGCCGCCGATCCGGTCGGTCCAGAAGCCGGCGTCCTTGGTGGAATCGTCGAGCGCGGCGAGGAGGAGCGGCTGCGCGGGGTCGAGCGCCGGTTCGTCGAGGTCGGTGCGCACGACGCGGAAGGCGACGTGGCGCTGGCGGCCGACGCCGTCGGTGACGCGACGCGCGGCGGCGACGCCGGCGGGATCGACTTCCCACACGTCCCAGCGGTCGTAGAGGAGGACGCGCGCGTCGCCCACGGTCCAGCCGCCCACGCCCCACGGGTTGGGGAGCGACGGCGTGCTCCACGTCTCCTGCTCGAAGTGCGTGTCGGCGATGGTGCCGGTGAGGTCGCGCGTCCTGTTGAGCTTCACGTCATGCGCATACCAGTGCCCCTCGTGGAACCAGATCACGTACTTGCCGCCGGGCGAGAGCGCGGCGCGCTCCTGCACCTTGGTCGCAACGCGGCGGCGCGCGCCGGTGGTCGCATCGATCAGCCATGCATCGGTGCCGGCGTCGCTCTCGGCCCACATCTGCTCGATGGCGTAGGGCACGTTGGTGACCGCGAGCGCGACCCGGCCGTCGTCGCTCACCGTGACCTGCGGCAGCGAGTCGCCGCCGAGCGGGACGACCTTCCGGAGCGCGACCTGGTAGACGGCGGCGAAGGTGCGGTTGCGATCGCGCGCGAGCTCGAGCTTCTGCTGCGGCTGGAGGCGATCGTCCTTCCAGCTCCAGAGGTCGTATACCGCCTTCTCGGCCAGGCTGTCGGCCGGGATCGAGTCGAGCGGAGGGGTCATCATGCCGAAGGTGATGGCGCTGCCGTCGCGGGTGAACGCGGGGCCGCCGCGGTCGGCGACGAGCAGGCCCGGCGGCAGCGCCGCGCTCGTGGCGACGACGGTGGCCGCCTGCGGCAACGTGGCGTGCATGAGGGCGTAGCGCGACTTCTTCGCGGCGTAGTCGTCGCGATCGGTGGTGAAGGCGACCTGCGTTCCCTTCCGGTCGATCGTGAGCCCCTTGTAGTTGCCCTTGCCCGTGGCGAGCGCGACGGCCGGCGCGGCGGCGGAGGTGGTGAGGGCGCGCACGTAGACGCCATCCGTGGCGCCGTCCTTCGACGACACCGCGTACGTCAGCCACTTCTCGCCCTCATCGATGGCGTACAGCGTGACGTTCTCGATCCGCTCCTCGGCGCAGGTGGCGAGGGCGCGCATCACGAGCATCGTGCCGGTGTCCTTGCGCTTCTCGCCGGTGTCGGGGCGCGCGCCGTTGCGCCCGGGCGGCGTGGCGGGGGTGCCCGAGTCGGCCTCGAGCAGGTACGCCATCCAGGCGCCGCCGTTGCGGGCCATGCGGAAGGAGCGCACGCGCGGCACGGTGGCGACGCGGCCGTCGGGGAGCGCGACGATGGCGAGCGAGGTCTTCGGCTGGTCGGCCGCGCGCACGCGGCCGCGGCGCGCCCGGTCGATCGCGTCCTTGTTCGGATAGACGAGCGCGGCCACGAAGCGACCGTCGCCCGAGAACACCGGCGCGGCCGGGTTGAAGATCGACGTCGAGTCGGCGCTCGGGCTCAGCTGCTCGCGTCCCGTGTAGCCGCGCGGCACGCGGTACTCGCTGGCGCCGGCCGTGGCGCGCACGACCAGCTCGCCGTTGCCGACGACGGGCGACTGCGTGTACGCGACCCACCTGCCGTCACTCGAGATGGCGGTGCCCGAGATCGTGCGCCACAGGTCGTACGTGTCCTGCGTGATGGGGCGCTTGGACGCGTTCTGGGCGGCGGCGGGGCCGGCGGCGAGGGCGACGGCGAGGAGGGCGCGGAGCGACAGGCGCATGGCAGCGGTGGGCGGGGGTCTCACGGAAGGCCGAGCGACGACGGGCTCATTCGAGAACGTACGGCGCACGGGGGCCGTTGCGCGCCGGCGCCCGGGCCCTCGCGCTCAGGCCAGCTCGCGGTAGTCGAGGTCCTTGCCGTACGTCTCGGGCTGCGTCCACAGCGCCCACGCCGAGAGCGCGAAGGCGACCGCGCCGACGGCCAGCGCCGAGCCGACCGCGCCGAGCGAGCCCTTGAGCGCGACGAACGCGAGCGTCATGGGCACGGCGGCGCCACGGATCAGGTTCGGCACGCTCGTGCCCACGGTGGCACGCAGGTCCGTGCCGAACTGCTCCACGGCCATGGTGTTGGTGACGGCCCAGTAGCCCGTGCCCACGCCCATCCACGCGCTCAGCCAGTAGAAGCCCATGGCCGAGTGCGCGAGTCCGAGGAGATATGCCAGTGCACCCGCCGCCGTGATGCCGATGAAGAGGGCCGCGGCCTTCTTGCGACTCCTCAGGCGCTGCGAGAGGAGGCCGCTCGCGACGTCGCCCAGCGTGGTGGCCGCGTAGTGGAACATGACCATGCGCCCAGGGATCACAGGCTCGGTGACGCCCAGCGCGCGCGCCATCTCGGGGCTGAAGGTGACGAGGATGCCCACCGAGAACCAGATCGGGATCCCGATCAGCACGCTCCGGATCCAGCGCAGGAACCGGTCCGCGTCATCGAACAGGCGCCAGAGGTTGCCGCGCTCGTGGCTCGACTGCTTCGCCACGCGGAACATGCCCGACTCGTGCACGCCGAGGCGAAGGAGGAGGAGCACGAAGCCCATGGCGCCGCCGAGGATGAAGCAGCCGCGCCAGCCGATGAACTCGCCGGCAAGCCCCGCGAAGACCGCGCCGCTCACGCCCATGGCGGCGACCGTGGCAGTGGCCGCGCCGCGGGAGCGGATCGGCATCTCCTCGACGATGAGCGTGAGACCGGCGCCCAGCTCCCCGGCGAGGCCGAAGCCGGCGATGAAGCGCAGGATGCCGAAGGCCTCGACGGTGTGGACGTAGCCGTTGGCGAGGGTGGCGGCGCTGTAGAGCAGGATGGAGCCGAACAGGACCGACAGGCGGCCGCGCTTGTCGCCGAGCATCCCCCACGCGATGCCGCCGATGAGCGCGCCGCCCAGCTGCAGGTTGAGGAGGTGGGTGCCGACCTTGAGCACCTCGTCGCCCGTGATGCCGAGGCTGGTGAGCGCGGGGACGCGGACGATGCTCAGGAGGAGCATGTCGAAGACGTCGACCATGTAGCCCAGCCCCGCCACGAGGATCAGCGGCAGGATGGAGCGCAGCGAGGCCTCGAGGGGGGCGCCCGGGGGCGCGGGGGCGGCGCTCGGGGCGGGGGCGGCGGGGGCGGCCATGTCAGGGCATTCTGTCATGGGGACCGGGACAGGGTAAGCCCGGCGGGGGGTGCGGCCGATACTCGCGGCATGTGACGCCCTCTCGATGGCCGGGGGGGCGGGCCAGTCCTCCTACGGAGCCGCCCGTGTCCGACGTCTTCCTCGCCCGCCAGCCGATCTTCGACAAGAACCTGCAGCTCGCCGGCTACGAGCTGCTCTACCGCGCGAATGCCATGGCCACGACGGCGGGGGCGCGCGACTCGGTGCACATGTCGAGCAACACGATCGTGAACTCGATCCTGGCGATCGGGCTCGACGACCTGATCGGCGAGGCCAAGGCATGGGTGAACTTCCCGCTGGCGATGCTGCTGGAGCGGAACTTCGACCTCCTCGACCCCAAGCGCTGCGTCATCGAGCTGCTGGAGACGATTCCCTGCGACGAGGACACGGTCACGGCCACGAAGGAGCTGCACGCCCGCGGGTTCACGATCGCGCTCGACGACTTCATCGGCGGCGACGAGTACGCCCCGATGCTCGAGATGGCGCACGTCATCAAGCTCGACGTGCTCGGCCGGGGGGAACAGGAGATCGACAGCCAGATCAGGCAGCTCGGACGGTACCGCGCCAAGCTGCTCGCCGAGCGCGTGGAGACCGCGTCGCAGTTCGCGATGTGCCGCAAGCTCGGCTTCTCGCTCTTCCAGGGCTACTACTTCAGCCGTCCCGAGATCGTGCAGCGACGCGACCTGTCGCCGGCGATGGCGGCGATCGCGCAGCTGATGAACAAGGTGCTCGACCAGCGCGTCAGCGAGCGCGAACTGGAGCGGATCTTCCGGCAGGACCCGGGGCTCTCGCTCAAGCTGCTCAAGATCGTGAACACGGCGAGCATGGGCGGCTCGGGGATCGAGTCCATCGCGCAGGCGATCCGCCTCGTGGGGCGGCAGGTGCTCCACCGGTGGCTGGCACTCATCATGGCGAGCTCGGCGCCGCGCGCCAACGACATGGACAAGGAGCTCATCACGCGCTCACTCGAGCGGGCGCGGCTGTGCGAGCAGCTGGCGGAGCTGTCGGGGCGGAAGGCCGCGGCGCCGAGCCTGTTCCTCACGGGGCTCCTGTCCACCTTCGACGTGGTGCTCGGGATCCCGATGCCGGAGCTGCTGCAGCAGGTGAAGGTCGCGCCCGAGGTCGAGGCGGCCCTCCTGCACCACGAGGGGCCGTACACCCCGTACCTGCAGCTCGCAACGCACTGGGCGGACGGCGACTGGGACCAGGCGACGCCGCTGGCGGACCTGATGGGGGTGCTGACCGACGTGCCGACGCTGTACCGCCACAGCTGCGAGTGGGCGCGCGAGGTGCTGGCCGCGTAGCCAGCCCTACTTCGGCGGGAAGGTCCCCGCGAGCAGGCCGGCCAGCTGGTCGGAGGCGGCGCCCCACCCGTTGTAGAACCCCATCGCCTCGTGCTTCTCGCGCGACGCCGTGCTCGCGTGGCGCGCCTGCGAGATCACGCGCGTGCCCGTGCCCTCGCGGCTGAAGCGGATGATGGCGGTCATGAACGGCTCGGGCGCGGGACGCCAGCCGGGCAGCAGGGCGTCGGTGGTGACGAGGCGTTCGTGCGGCACGACTTCGAGGACGCACCCGACGTTGTCGAAGACCTCGCCCGCCGGACCGTTCATGCGCGTGAAGAAGGCGCCGCCGGGGACGAGGTCGATGGTGCAGTCCGACACGAACCACGGCCGCGGGCAGTACCACTGCTTGAGCAGCTCGGGGCGGGTCCAGGCCTCCCAGACGCGCTCGAGGGGCGCGGGGATGAGGCGATTGAGCTCGAGGTCGAGCGCGGGATCGAAGGCGGCGCTGGTGCTCACGGCGTGGGGGGATGAGGAGTGGTGACGAAGGCCTCGAGCTGGTCGAGGCGCTTTTCCCAGATCGCGCGTTGGCGCGCGAGCCAGTGCTCGGCTTCCTGGAGCCTCGGCGAGCTCGGTGACGCTCGCGGGCCGACGGCGCAGCCGCTCGAGGACGCGGCGGCGCGTGGGATCCGCGAGGGCGCGGAAGACGGGGTCGAGGGCGGCGGCGGGCATCGGTGAGGTGGCGCGGCGGGCGCAGCGCGTGCGGAGCGGCGCCGGTCATTAGTTATGTACTTACCTAAGTATTACCGCCGAGGCAAGGGTGGGTGCGCGCGGACCGCAGGGGGCTCGCTTCGGCGCGCGGCCACTAGCGCGCTGGGGGCGGACCTCGGCGCGCGGCCCCTCAGCGCGCCGGCCGCAGCGCCCAGTGCACCGTGTCGGTCGTGAAGGCGCCGCCGATCCGGTGCACCTTGACCCACACGTACATGCTGTCCGTCACCGGGCCGGCGGTGCCGGCCAGCGCGACCAGGCGGAGCTGGGCGCTCTCGGGGGCGTTGGTGGGCGCCGCGCTCAGGCGCCAGTTGAGCGTCACGCGCCCGGTCGCGTCCGTCCGGCCCTGCGCGAGCGACGGCATGCCGCTCGTCTCGGGCGAGACGCCGTCGCCCTTCACGCGCAGGTTGGCGACGGGTTGGCCGTCCGGGCCCGTCACCATGACCAGTGCGGTCGCGCACCAGTCGGCGCCGTCGGCGGCCGCACAGGGCGGATCATCGGCAAGGTCGTCGGCTTCGGCTGTCTGGCTGGCGCACGCGGTCGCGAGCAGGACGAGGAGCGGGAGCCCCAGGGCGACGCGCGGAAACATGGATCGAGGACGCTGGAAAGAAGGACGCATGGCCGCCCGATGTTGCACGACTCGGGCCACGGGCTCGCTCATGGACGCTCCGCGAGCCGCGCGGGCACGCACCTTAAGAGGTCTTTGCGTCGGCCCGCGTCACGGTAAGCGTGTCGGTCCGCGGCTGCGTGAACTGCAGCAGGATCGAGATGCGCCGGTTCTCGTTGGCGAGCGGGTTGGCCTTGTTACGGAGCTGCGTGTCGGCGTAGCCGCGCACCTCGTTGATGCGGTCGTTCGCGACGCCCATCTCCTCGAGCAGGCGGCGCGCGGCGTTGGCGCGATCGGACGAGAGCTCCCAGTTCGTGTAGCGCGCCCCCGGCGCGTAGCGCATGGCGTCGGTGTGCCCCTCGATCGCCACGGGGCTCCGGAGCGACTTGAGCTCGGTGCCGATCAG
>JACQES010000183.1 GCA_016200495.1 Gemmatimonadota bacterium | reverse complement strand
CGGCGCCGGCGGCGACGATCGCCTCCTTGAGGTACTTCACGGCGGAATCCATCTCGAGGAGGCGCAGGTGGATCTCGCCGCGCCGCGCGAGGTAGGTGTCGTTCTTCGGCGCCCTTCGGCTGGCGAGCGCGTAGAAGTCGAGCGCCTCGCGGAAGCGGCCGGAGGAGTAGAAGAGCCACGCCTTCCACGACGTGCCCCAGGTGGCGATGGAATCCTCGGCCGCCCGCAGCGCCGCCGACGAGCCGTCGCCGTGCACGCGCATCTCGGCGAAGGTGACCAGCAGCGTCTTGTCCCAGGCGCGGTGCAGGAACGGGTCGAGGGAGAAGGCGAGCGCATAGAGCGAGTCGAGCGCCTTGTCCGCCTTCCGCTCCTTCTCGTTGCCACCACCGTTGAAGTGGATGTCGAGGAGGTCGTGGTCCTCCAGCATCGCGGCGACGGCGCGTCCGTAGAACGCCGTGGCCAGATCCGGCTGCAGGCGCGAGGCCCAGTAGAACGCGCGGAACGCGACGCCGGGATCGGAGTCCAGTTCTCGCCGCGCGAGCACGAGGTACTCCTGCGCGTCGTTCGAGTCGGCGCCCTGCGCGAGCTTCGGGCGCTTCGGCGGCGCGTCCTGCGCGGCCACCATCGTCGCGATGCCGCCGGCGAGCAGCAACGCGCACAGCACGGGGCGGAAAGTCACGCGCAGTCTCCAGACCTGGGGGGTGGGGTCTGATCTCGCGCGGCGAACGGCGTCGCTCACCGCAGCGAAGGTTCATCCTATTGTGGAAGCTGGAACAAAGGCGCGGAAGGGGGCGGTCTCGCGATCGCACCCTAGGCTACCCGCCTACCACCCGTGCGGACGCCGCCAGACGCGCTTGTCCACGGGGAACGGCTTCCGCAGCGAGAAGGCGCCACCGCCGAAGTGCTCGTCGCTGCCGATGACCTCGGCCATGCTCGACGCCTTGGCGCTCGACTCGTCGGCCCAGTGCAGGATCTCCGCCTCGACGGTCATGGGCGGCACGGCCGCGCCATACTCGGCGATGCCGTGATGCGACTGGATGAAGTGATGGAGTTCGAGCGCCTGCGCGTCGGTGAGCGTGCCCGTCGGCAGCGACAGCAACTTGCGCTCGAGCATGAGCGAACCGAGCACGATGTGGCCGAGGAGGTAGCCCGCCGGCGTGACCGTGAAGCCGCCGGGTTCGATCGCGTACGACTCGACCTTGCCAATGTCGTGCAGCAGCGCGCCGGCGACGACGAGCTCCTGGTGTGCCCCCATCACGTGCGCGATTCCCTTGCCGATGCGGGCGACCTCGACGACGTGCAGGAGCAGCCCGCCGACGAGGGCGTGATGTCCGCGCGGCGCGGCGGGGCAGCGCTCGAACCGCACGCGGAAGTCGTCATCGGCGTAGAACAGGTCCACCACCGCGCGCAGCGCCCTGGACTTCATGCCGGCGCGCTCCTTGTCGATCCACTCCCAGAGCTTGGCCGGCTCCTCGGAAATGGCGGGGACAAAATCGCCAGGCTCCATGCCATCCATCGGCAGCACGCGCAGCGGGCCGGTGAGTTCGAGCTGCCGCTTGTCCTTGTAGGTGCTCACGGTGCCCAGCACCTGCACGAGCTTGCCCGGCACCGCACCCTCCACCCAGTCGAGCTTCTCCTGCCAGATGGGGGCGACGTCGAGCGAGCCCGAGCGATTGCCGAGCGTCAGCGTCGAGAACGGCTTGCCATCCTTGGTGGCGCGCTCGTCGCGCGCCTGGACCATGAGCGGATGCTGGACGCGATCGCCCTTCTTGAGCTTGGAGAGGTCGAGAACGGACATGGCAGGCGGAGGCGGCGGGAACACGGACGGCGAGGGACGCCGCAGGATGGCGACGAGGCGTCAGCCGAGCGTCAGTGCGCGTACAGGACGTCGCCCTCGTCGTCGAGCCCGAGCTCCGATTCGGCGGCGCAGACGCCGCACCGGAGCATCACGTGCCACGATTCGTGGAACTCCTCGGACGCGGCCAGGTTGGCCGGGGACACCTTCACGCGCTTGTAGTTGCGCTCGCCGCAGCGGACGCAGCCGTGCGCCCGTGCAATCCGTTCGGCGATCTCGGCCGTGATGCGCGTGGTCATCCGTGGCCCGGGCCGGCGCCGAACTTGGGATCAATGGTGGCCTTGGCGGACGGCGCGCGCGCGGCCGCCTGCACGGCCTCGGCCGCCGCGCCGGTACCGCGCAGCAACTCCTTGAGGCCGCCGAGCGCTCCCATGACCCCCGCCGCCTCGGAGGGGAGGAAGACGGTCGTGCCCTTGCCCTGCGCGATCTGCGGCAGCGCCTCGAGGTACTTCATGCCGAGCAGGTAGGTCGCGACGTCGCCGTCGGGGAGCGCCGCGGCGATGCGGCGGATCGCCTCGGCTTCGGCCTCGGCCATCGCGAGGCGCGCCTCGGCGAGGCCCTGGGCGCGCAGCACCGCGGCCTCCTTTTCGCCCTGCGCACGCAGCGCCTGCGACTCGCGCGAGCCCTCGGACTCGAGGATCGCCGCGCGCTTGGTGGCCTCGGCGTTGGTGACCGCGGCGCGGCGCTCGCGTTCGGCGCGCATCTGCAGTTCCATCGACTGCTGGATGTCGCGCGGCGGCTCGATGGACTGGAGCTCGACGCGGGTGACGTCGACCCCCCAGGAGATCGCCGCCTCCTCGATGACCTCGCGCATGCGCTTGTTGATCATGTCGCGCGAGGCGAGCGTCTGGTCGAGCTCGATCTCGCCGACGATGTTGCGCAGCGTGGTGCGCGTGAGCGTCTCGAGCGCGAAGGGGAGGTTCTGCACCGCGTACGTGGCCTTCTGCGGGTCGGCCACGCGGTAGTACAGGACCGCGTCGATGTCGATCGTGACGTTGTCCTTGGTGATGACCGGCTGCGAGGGGAAGTTGAGCACCTGCTCGCGGAGGTCGATGCGCGCCGTGGAGCCGGCGGTGATCTTCTTGACGCCGCTGGGGTCGGCCTCGAAGTAGCGCACGTCGATGGTGCGCGGGCGCTCGATCCACGGGAGCAGGAGGTTCAGTCCCGAGCGCGCGAGCCGGTTGAACCGGCCGAAGCGCTCGATGACCATGACCTCGGCCTGGCCGACGATCTTGAACGACGAGAACAGGAAGAGCGCGGCGGCGACGGCGAGCCCGATGTAGAGCATGGGCGGCGGGGTGAGAGTGCGCGAAGGTTACCGCGCGCGGCCGGGGGGGCGGTAGGGGCGCGCGCCGCCGTCGCGGAGCCCCCTACGGCACCCAGTCCGCCATGAACAGGTTCGTCTCGCCCTCGACCGTGTCGAACCGGTTGCTCGCCCAGACGATCTTCCTGCCGTCGGGGCTGAACATCGGGAACCCGTCAAAATCCTTGTTGAACGTGATCTGCTCGAGCCCCGTGCCGTCGAGGTTCACGAGGTAGAGGTCGAAGTTGCGCGACCGCGGGTTCTTGTGGTTGCTCGAGAAGACGATCTGCTTGCCGCCGGGGGCCCAACTGGGCCCGAAGTTCGCGCCGCCCAAGTTGGTGATCTGGCGCTGGTTGCCACCGTCGGCGTCCATGACCCACAGCTCCATCTTCCCGGGACGCACGAGGCCCTGCTTGAGTAGCTCCTGGTAGGTGCGCAGGCCCGCCGTGTCCTCGGGCGCGTAGTGCCAGGCGCGATAGACGATCTGTTTGCCATCCGGCGACCACCACGGCCCGCCATCGTAACCGGGCTGAAAGGTCAGGCGCTTGATGTCGGTGCCGTCCACGTTCATGGTGTAGATGTCCAGGTCGCCGTCCTTGAGCGACGTGAACACGATCCGCTTGCCGTCGGGCGAGAGGACCCCTTCGGCGGTGTAGACGCCATAGTTGGTCAGGCGCTTGAGCCCCTTGCCGTCACGGCTCACCGTGTAGATGTCGAAGGGATCGAGCCGCCAGACGTAGCCCTTGCTCGGATCCGGCCGCGGGGCGCACGCGGTGTCCACGCCGTGCGACGAGCCGAAGAAGAGCCGCTCGTCACCCGGCAGGAACCAGCCGCAGGTGGTCTTGCCCTGGCCGGTCGAGACGCGCGTGGTCTTCGCATCGGCCAGGCGCATGACGTACTGCTGGTCGCAGGTGCGCCCGTCGCGCGTGCTCTGAAAGGTGAGCCACTTGCCGTCGTGGCTGAAGTACGCCTCGGCGTTCTCGCCCCCGTCGGTGAGTTGCCGGATGTTGCGGAGGTGGCGCTCGCCCGAGTCACCGGGAATGGGGCGGGGGAGCGGCCGGGGCGCGCGGAGCTGCGCGCCGGTGGAAGCGAACGGCGCCGCCCCGAGGAGCAGGGCGGCGAGCGCGGGACGGATCGTCATGATGGGGCGTGCGGCCCCAGAGCGGGGCGGCGCGTGGTCGGGGGGAAGTGGTGCGAGGGTGCGAACTAGTTGCCGCCGGTCGAGGCGCGGGCCGCGATGGCGAACAGGTCCTTCTGCGTCTGCCCCTTGCGCAGGATCTCCAGCGCACGGCGCAGCTGCACGTCGTCGTCGATGTCGCGACGCTTGGCGGTCGAGTCACCGAAGGCGAAGCGCGCGACGCGGTTCTCGATCAGGCGGTCCACGTACTTCGACGCATCGTCGAACGCGGGACGCTCGACCTTCACCCCCGCGGTCGTGATGCGGCGGAAGAGCGAGTCACGCCACGCCTGCGTGACCTGGAAGTCGGCGCCAACCTTGCCCTTCTGGCTCAGCGCGAACTCGTACAGCTGGACGTAGACCTCCTGCGACTTGGGCGCGATGGCGCGGATGAACGCCTGCTCCTTGGCCGTGAAGGTGTCGGGCTTGATGATGAGGTCGGGCGTCACCGCCCCGCCGCCATACACGACGCGGCCGCCATCCGACTTGAACAGCGGACGCGCCCTGCGCGCCGAGTCGCTCTCGAGCGAGTCGGGGTGGACTTCGACGAACCGGCCGTCGGGCAGGAGCTTGCGCTCCTTCTGGATCGTGCGGCCGCTCGGCGTGAACCACTTGCCCGTGGTCATCTTGAGCGCCCAGCCGCCGTCGAGCGGGAAGACCGTCTGCACGAGGCCCTTGCCGAACGACGTCGTGCCGAGGATGACCGCGCGATCGTGGTCCTGCAGCGCGCCGGCGACGATCTCCGACGCCGAGGCCGTGTAGCCGTCGGTCAGGATCGCCATCGGGAGCGTGGGCGCGAGCGGGCGGCGCTCGGCCTTGTAGTGCTCCTCGGCCGTGCGACCGCGCACCGAGGCGATCTCCTGCCCCTGCTGGATGAACATGTTGCTGACCGTGAGCGCCTGGTCGAGGTAGCCGCCGGGGTTGCCGCGCAGGTCGAGGATGAGCCCCTTGGCCCCCTCGTTGGTCAGCTTCATGAGCGCGCGCGCCAGTTCCTGCGAGGTGTTCTCGTTGAAGCTCTGGATCGGGATGTAGCCGATCTTGCCGTCGAAGGTGATGGCGAACGGCACGCTGGGGATCTTGATGATGGCGCGCGTGAAGGTGGCCGAGATGGGCTCCGGCACCCCCGGGCGCATGAACTTCGCGGTGACCTTGGTGCCGGGCGTGCCCAGCAACCGGTCGGAGACCTGGCTGAGCTTCCAGCCGCGGGTGCTCGAGGTGTCGACCTGGATGATCCGGTCGCCCTCGGCGATGCCCGCCGCCTCGGCCGGCGTGCCGGGGAAGACGCGGCTCACCGTGACCACGCCCTGCTGGTCCTCGATCTGCATGCCGACGCCGCCATACTTGCCGCCGGTGTTGCGCTGGAAGTTGGCGAGGTCCTTGGGCGACAGCAGCTCGCTGTACGGGTCCTGCAGCTCCTTCACGAGGCCGCGCGCCGCGCGCTCGTACAGCGCGCCGCCGCCGACCGTGTCCACGAACCGCTCGTTGACGAGCTGGTAGACCTCGCCGAACAGCTGCGCCCCGTCGCGCGAGTCGCGCGCCTGCAGGAAGAAGCCGCCCGCGAGGAGCGGCATGGCGACGATGCCGGCGATGAGAAGGGGCTTGCGTTGCATGGCGTGTCCTGGCCTCGGGTAGGTCTGCGGAATCTATGGCTTTACGCTGCGGACCGGGCGAGTGTTCCGCTAAACGCCCAGCGTGCGCGGGATCACCGCGTACTCCGCCACCCAGACACGCTTGACCTGCCGGATGGTTGCCGCCTTCACGAGTCCCGCCGTGAGCAGCATCTCGTGGGCCGGTTGGAGGACGCGCGAGAGGTGCGAGGGATACCGCTGCGTGAGAGGAAGCAAGGCGGCCAGCTTCTCGAGGGGGAGCCGCCACTGCGCCTCCCCCTGCTCCCGCACGAGCTCGAGCAGCCGGTAGATGCGCCGGGCCACGGGCGACGAGAGCTGCTTGTACTGCTGCACGTTGAGCGTCACGTGGTGTCCCGCGGTGATGTTCCCGCGGATCATGGGCCCGATCGTGACGCGCGCGTCGCCGGGCTCGCCCGCGGGGAGCGCCGGAAAGAGCGAGAACTGGTCGCGGTCGCCGGCGCGGCGCCGGTCGATGACGATCGACGTGAGGATCGTGAAGCGCCCGTCGAGCCGCGTCGCGTTCGCGGCGTCGTAGTAGGCCTGCTGCGACTCGAGGATCGTGCGCTCGAGCCGCGCGAGCGCGGAGCGCAGCAGCTCGTACGTGCGCCCGTCGGCGCGCCGGCCCATCGAGCGGAGGAAGTCGTGCAGCGTGAAGTGCACCACGCCGTCGTCGGGCGAGCCGGCGTCGTGCCAACGGTGCATCAGCTCGACGTACACGTCCTGGTCGAAGGTGCCCGGGAGGCGGTCGCCCGGCGCCGGCAGGACGCGCCAGCGCGCGCCTTCGCCATCCTCCCACACGACCGCCCCTTCCTCGGCCGAATCGCTGAGGCGGAAGAGGGGCAGCCCCTCGAGCGAGCGGTCGAGGCGGATGGTGCGCACCATGGCGCGCCGGCGCTCGGCGAGAGTCATCCCAGCCGCACCACCTGGCCGGTGACGGCCGACGACGCGCTCGACGCGAGCCACGCCACCGTGCGCGCCACCTCCTCGCGCTCCACGTAGTCGAACGCGGAGCCCATGCTCGATTCGTTCATGGCCGTGCGGATCGCCGTGGGCGCGATGGCGTTGGCCCGCACGCCGGTCGCCCGCTCCTCCTGCGCGACGGCGCGCATGAAGGCCAGCAGCGCCGCCTTGCTGGCCGCGTAGCCGCTCATGCCCCTGGTCGTGCCGCCCTCGAGCACCGCCGCCGCGCCGAAGTAGACGATGGCGCCCTTGGCCGCGCGGAGGGCGGGGAGGAACGCCTGCGTGGCGAAGAAGGCGGTCTCGAGCGAGATCGCGAGCTGGCGCCGCATCACGGCGACGTCCGCCTCGGCCACGGGCCCGCTCATGGCGAAGCCGCCCGCCATGTGCACGAGCGCATCGAGCGACGGTCCGACCTTGGCGGCGACCGCCTTGACCGCGTCGCCATCGGTGAGGTCGGCGACATGCGCGTGCACGGTGGCGCCGCTGCCGCCCAGGTCGCGCGCGCGGTCGGCAACTGACGCGTCACGATCGATCAGGTGCAGCACCGCGCCTGGCGTCGCGAAGGCGGCCGCGACGGCTTCGCCCACCTGTCCCGGCCGGCCGACGCCGGTGAGCACGATGGTGCGGGCCTCGGGCATGGTCAGCGCTCCAGGTGGCCGAGGGCGCCGCGCACCGCGTCGCGCACCGCTGCGAGCACGTCGTCGCGCGCGGCGGGGGAGTCCGCGCGCACGTGCAGCTCGATGCCGTCCGCCACCTGGGCGCGGCGCCACGGCGTGCCGAGCGCACCGTCATCGGCGACAGGCACGGGCGCGGCACCGAGGACGGGCGCCAGGGCCGTCGCGACGCGACGCTCGAGGGCGTCGCCCGTGGAGGTGGTCATCTCCTTCTTGATGACCTCGAGCGTCTGTCCTTCGCGCTGGCGGACCTTGATGGCCAGCAGCTGGATCAGGTGCTTGTACCCGTACGTGGCCGCCGTGCCGGCCCCCTCGGGGCGATCGAGGAGGCCGATGGAAACGTAGAAGCGCACCGCGCGCATGCTCGGTGCGGCGCGGGCCACGGCGTTGGTGGGGCGCACGCCGGCAGCGTCGGCGAGTCCCGACGCATACGCCGCGAGGCCGCGCGCATTCCACGGCGCCTGCTTGGCGTGCGCGCGCAGCAGGGTGACGGGATTCTCGGCCATGACGCCCAAGCTAGCGCCGGATGCCGAGTCGCGCAGCATCGCGCCAGTTTCGGGTCCCGGGCCCCCGATCGTCGGGCGGGCGGCTCGAGCGGCTCGAGTCGGACCTTGCGGTCGCCGTGCGCCCTCGGCGCACCGTCAGTTGGAGAGCGAGGCCGACTCGATGGAGGTCAGGACGCCCACCTGGCGCGCGAGGCCGGCGATCACCGAGAGATCAACCGGCTTGCCCAGGAAGTGCGTGGCGCCGAGGCGCATGGAGGCATGCCGATTGTCGTCGTCCGGGAACGCCGTCAGCACGATGACCGTGGCGTCGGGGGAGAGGAGGCCAGCGGCCGCCATCACCTGCAATCCACCGTCGCGCCGCGCGCCCAGCCGGATGTCGGTCACGATGAGGTCGTAGGTATCGCGCGTGAGGAAGCTCTTGGCTTCCTCGAGGCTCGCTGCCGTCGCGACGCGCGAGTTCGGGTTCTCGAACAGCTCGGCGAGGGTGTCGCGAATGCCTTGCTCGTCCTCGACGATCAGGACGTTCTTCTTCTGGTTTTCGGTCACGGGAGTCTTGGCGGGAGGTACCGCCAGAAGGGCGACTTTCGTGCCGAACCAAAGACTCAGATGTAAGGTGTTCTATATCAACAAGTTGAGTGCAAGAAGCCGATCACGGACAAGCCCGAATACTGCCCGGTATTCGATCACTGAACGACTCGAACGCGTGAGATCCGGTCAGCGATCCATGGCGGTGCGAGGCTTGGCCGCGCGCGCACGCTCGACGGAGATGCCCAGCTTGTGCACGCGCTCCTGCAGCGTGCTGCGCGCGATGCCCAGAACCTTGGCCGCCTGCACCTTGTTTCCGCCGGTGGCGATCAACGCCGCCTCGATCGCACGGCGCTCCGCCTCCTCCAGCGTCATCGGGCCGGTGTCCGCGGGCGCGGCCGCCTTCGCGGCGCTGCCCAGCCCGAGGTGCGCGGCCTTGATGGGGCGCCCCTCGGCCACGATGGCGGCGCGCCACAGCACGTGCTTGAGCTCGCGGATGTTGCCCGGCCACGAGTAGGCCACCAGCGCCCGGATCGCGTCATCGGTGAGCGTCGCGTCGCGAGGTGCGAGGGCAGCCGCGAGCGCCGGGATCTCGCCCCGTCGTTCGCGCAGCGGCGGCAGTTCGATGACGAGCACCTGCAGGCGGTACCGCAGGTCGGCGCGGAACCGGCCTGATGCCACGGCGGCGTCGAGCAGCTGGTTGGTCGCCACGATGAGCCGGGCCGCCGACCTGAGTTCGGCGACGCCTCCCACGCGGCGGAAGGTGCCGTCCTCGAGCACGCGCAGCAGGCGCGGCTGCACGTCGAGCGGCAACTCCGCGACTTCGTCGAGGAACACCGTGCCAGTGCCGGCCACTTCCAGCAGGCCACGCTTCGCGGACCGGGCATCGGTGAAGGCGCCCTTCTCGTGCCCGAAGAGTTCGCTCTCGACCAGCGCGCCCGCGAGCGACGCCGCGTTGATCGCCACGAACGGCCGCGCCGCCCGCGGGCCGCGATCGTGGATGCGGCGGGCCGCGTAGCCCTTGCCCGTGCCGGTCTCGCCGGTGAGCAGCACGGGCACGTCGTCGTTGCGCGCCGCCAGCTGCAGGAGCCGCTCGACGCCGAGCATCTCGTCGCCCGGGACCGGGGGTTCGCGGTCGTGCGTCGTGCGGAGGATCGCGAGTTCGCGGCGCATGCGCGCGCCCTCGGCGGCGCGCTCCACGGTCGCGAGCAGCACGGCCAGGTCCACCGGCTTCTCGAGGAGGTCCACGGCCCCCTGCCGCATCGCCCGCACCGCGGTCGGGACGTCGGCGTGACCGGTGAGGACGATGACCGCGAGTTCGGGGTCGTCGGCGCGCAGCGCCTCGAGGAGCGTGAGGCCCGGGGCGTCGGGCAGGCGCAGGTCCACGATCGCCACGTCGCACGCGTGCTGGGCGGCCAGCCGGCGTCCCTCCGACGCGGTGGCGGCCGCCCGCGCGACCGCGCCCTGCAGCTCGAAGAAGTCGACGAGCGCCTCGCGCACCGTCGCGTCGTCGTCCACCACGATCACCGAGAGCGGCATGCCGGGACTCAGGCGGCGCCCGGCAGGGTGACCGTGAGCGTGGTGCCGGCCTCGGGCGCGCTCTCGATCGCGATGTCGCCGTGGTGCTCGTCCATGATGCGCTGGCACAGGGCGAGCCCGATGCCCGTGCCCCCGGTCTTGGACGAGAAGAAGAGCTCGAAGACGCGCGCGAGCACGTCCTCGGGAATCGCCGGCCCGCCGTTGTGCAGGCGGCAGCGCCATCCGCCATTGCCGTGCGGGGCGCTCACGAGGGTGAGCGTGCTGCCCTCGGGCGCGGCGTCGCACGCGTTGCCGAAGATGTTGCTGAGCACCTGCGCGAACTGCTCTGGGTCGAGCTTGCAGGTCGCGCTCGGCGTGGCGCGCGTGCGCGCGAGCGAGAGCCCCTTGGATTCGAGCCGGCCGCGCAGCCCCTCGAGGACGTCGTCCCACACCTGGTCGGGATCATGCGGCACGAGCACGGGGGCCTGCGGGCGGCCGTACTCGAGCAGCGAGCCCACCATGCGGTTCAGCCGTTCGACCTCGCGGAGGATGCGCCCGACGTTCTTCTCGACGAGCGGATCCTCGCCGGTGCGGAAGCGGAGGAGCTGCGCGGCGGAGGAGATGCCGAAGAGCGGGTTCCGCAGTTCGTGGGCGACCCCGGCGGCCACCTCGCCGATGGCCTCGAGGCGCCGCTTGTGCTCGACGCGCCGCACGAGCCAGGCGCGTTCGATGGCGGCGGCCGTCTGCGCGGCGAGCGTGTCGAGCACGCGTTCGGCCGCCTCGAGGCGGTGGGGCTGGCCCTCGCGCGCCATGGCCACGGTCATCGTGCCGACGACCCCCTCGGCCGAGGTCATCGGCGCGACGATGATCGTCCGGTCGCCGTCCTGCCGCACCGTGGGACGGTCGTGCGCCAGCGCGTCGAGCCACACGCTCACGAGCGACGCCTCGACTTCATCGTCGGTGCCGCCGAATCCCGCCCGGAAGGCGATGCGCAACCGGGCGCTGTCGGCGTCGGCGAGCGCGAGCGCGAAGGCGTGGGCCCGCGTGGCGCGGCGCGCCTGCTGGCCCACCTCGAGGAAGACGCGCTCGAGGTCGAGGGTGCGGGAGAGCGCGATGCCCGTGTCGATGAGCGCCTCGCGCGACTGGTGGCTCGGCGTGATGTCCACCGTCGAGAACACGAAGCCGGTGATGCGGCCATCGTCGCCGAGCCCCGAGATCTGCATCAGGAAGACCCGCTCCTCCTCGGGGGAGGAGCAGGGGAATTCCCAGCGGACATGCGCGGCGCGGCCCGCGACGATCGCGTCCATCGCGTTCTCGACCTGCTCGCGGGCGCCGCGATCGGGGAGGGCATCCCACACCGACACCCCGCGCACGGCGTCCTCGTCCGCCAATGCGGGGGCGCCGTTGTCGCAGGCGAACAGGCCCCACGACCGGTTGACGTGGGTGATGCGTCCCTCGAGGTCCACGGCGTAGATCGTGAACGGAAGGGCGTCGAGGATCCGTCGCTCCACCACGGCCATGTGGCAAAGCTACCACGCACGGCCCGGACGCACGAACGGCGGCGACCCCGTGGGGCCGCCGCCGTCGTCGCGTCGCCGGCTGGCGACGGCTACTTCTTCTTCTTGCCCGCCTTCTTCGCCTTCGCTGGCGCCTTCTTGGCCGGCTTCTTGGCGGCCTTCTTCACCACCTTCTTGGCGGCCTTCTTCGGCGCGGGCTTGGCCTTCTTCTTGTTGGCCGTCGCCTTCACCGGCTTCGCCGCCTTCTTTGCGGCCTTCTTGATGGCCTTCTTCGCGGCAGGCTTGGTGGCCGCCTTGGCCGGCTTGGCGGCGGCCTTGGGGGCCGGCTTGGCCGCAGCGGGCTTTGCCGCCGCCGGCTTCGCGGGAGTAGCCTTCGGAGCCGCCGCCGGCTTGGCCGGAGCAGGGGCCTTGGCCTCACCGGGCGCCGCGGCGGGCTCCTTCGGGAGCTTGGGCTTCGGCATCGGGGCGGTGCCGAACACCATCTCCTCCTCCTCCTCCTCGACGACGGCCGGGCGCTCGCCCTCCTCCTCGTCGTCATCGAGGTCGTCGGTGGAATCCCAGAGATCGTCGGAGCGGTCCTTCGTCAGGGCCCAGCCGCCGTCCTCCTCGTCCTCTTCGTCGTACGACGGACCGCCGCCGTACCCGACGTCCTCGCCCTCATCGTCGCGCTCGGAGAGCCGCAGCTCCTTGTCCAGCTCATCACCGCGGGGCATTTCGCCTCCCAGGTTGGTTGTCGCCACCCATCACGATCGTACGCCCGTCTTGATGCGGACCCGGGGGCAGACCCTCGGGAACTCCGGCGCGGAACACGCGCCATCCGCGGACACGATGTATAACGACGTCGGCACAGGTACAACCCGGAACCCCCATGCTGACCGCGCTCGTCCTGACGGCCCAAGTCCTCCTCCAGGGAGAAGTTCGCCCGGCGCCGCCGGCCTCGACCGATCGACCACCGGCCGGCCAGCCGGTGGCGGTGTCGGTCGTCCGAGACTCCGGACGGTTCGCGTCGGCCGGGCTCGAAGCCCTGGTGCGGCGGGCCCAGGTCTCCAACCGTCGGGTTCCCGCGGGGATCGAGCGATACACGGCCCAGATCGAGAGCGAGATCGGCCTCATCCTCAACAGTCCCGTCGCGACAGCCGGGGCTGTGGCCGGCACGGCGGCCGCGACGCAGGAGCAGGCGGGACAGGTCGAGCAGGTACAGAGCACGGGGCGGTGGCAGCGGGACGGCGCCTACGAGCAGCACATCATCGGCTACCGGTCGCAGATGCTGGGCCCGTCCATCTCGGCGCTCAGTTTCCTCCGCGGCGCGTGGACGGCCCCGACGCTGTACGGCAACCGGCTCGCCTTCTTCTTCGGCGGGTTTGGCGCGCGCGACAGCACGGGGCGCGACTCGATCGCGCGGCGCGATTCGTCCCTGCGTGGCGCCACGCGCGACTCGACGCGCCGGATCGCGGTGCATCCCTTCGCCGTGGATGGTCCGCGCTACTACCGGTATTCCGGAGGCGACACGAGCGCCACGATGATGGTGGCCGGCCGGCTCGTGACGGTCGTGCACGTGGTCGTGGAGCCCGTGGCGGACGCGCCGGGCGAGGCGCTGCTGTTCGGGGGGGAGCTGTTCGTGGACGCGGCGCGGGCGGAGATCATCCGCATGCGGGGGCGCCTGTACAGCGAGCAGCAGGGCAGCGGCGCGCGCGCGCCGCTCGCGATCCGGGTGCTGCAGGCCGCGTCGCGACTGCGCGGCATCGCGTACGTCGATTACGAGAACGCCGAGGTGAACGGACGCTACTGGCTCCCCCGGCGACAGCGGCTCGAGATGCAGGCGGTCACGTCGCTCACGGAGACGCGCCCGCTCATCCGCATCATCTCGCAGTGGCGCGAGCTTGACGTCACGGAAAACCCCGAGGCGGGCCGCGACTCCGCCGACTCGCTCCGGCTCACGCGCTACCGGCTCACGACGGCGAGCGCCGACAGCGTGCGCCTCTGGAGCGACTGGCGCCGCGCGATCGGCGAGGAGACGCGCAGCGTGGGAGCGCGGGACTTCGACGACGTCGCGCCCCCCGACCTGCGTGCCGACGGCCCGCCGCAGGTGGTGTTCCAGGCCCGCCGTTTCTCGGACCTCGTGCGCTTCAACCGCGTCGAGGGGCTCTACACCGGCGTGGCGGGCACGCTCCAGTTCCGCGACGCGGCACCGGGGCTCACGCTGCGGGGGATCGCGGGGTGGGCCTGGTCGGCGCAGGCGCCCAAGGGCGGGCTCGAGGCGGCGTACGTGCGGGGGCCGTGGATCAGCAGCCTGCGCGCCGAACGCTACGTGGCGAGCACGAGCGACTTCGCGCCGTTCATGGGTGGCGGGGAGCAGGCGATCGGCGGACTGTTCGGCCGTGACGACGCCGACTGGGTGGATCGTCGCGTGGCGCTGCTCGGCCTCTCGCGCGAGCTGGGCCGGGGGCACAACGCGGCGTTCCGCGTCGAAGCCGGGGCGGGGGAGGACGCACCCACGCCGCGCGTGGTGCTGCGCGGGCCGTTCGCCGGGCAGGATTTCCGCGACAACCGGCCGCTCAACGCCGGCAGCTACTGGCTCACGACCGCCTCGCTCGAGCTGGGTCGCAACGGCGGCACCGCGACCGCGCAGGGCGGCACGCGCGCCACGCTGCAATGGCAGTCAGGCTTCGGCGCGCTGCACTGGAACCGCGCGCAGGCGCGCCTCGAGCACCGGCGCTGGTTGGGCGACTTCCTGTTCGTGCAGCGCGCCGACGCGGTGTGGCTGTTCGGCGACGGGGCGCCGTTGCAGCAACTGGTCGAGGCCGGCGGCGTCGAGGGACTGCCCGGATACGCGTACAAGGAATTCACCGGCGACAAGGGGGTGATGGCGCGCAGCACGGTCGGCTACCAGCTGCCGTTCTGGAACGCGCCGCTCCGCTTCTGGGGCCTGATCTTCCCGGCGGTGGCCCCGATGCCCACCGTCGGCGTCTACGGTGGGCGCGTCGGCGCGAGCCTCGCGACGCGCGCGCAGATGGCGCCGTACGGCTACGTGCCGACCGAGGGGTGGCGTGCGACGATGGACGCGCGACTCCGCTTCTTCGGGGGCGCGGTGAGCATCGGCGCGTCGCGCGCGATCGACCGCCCCGACCCGTGGAAGCTGCTGATCGCGCTGGGCGGCGTGCTCTAGGCCGCCCGGCGGCGGCCGCGCGCGCTACGGATTGTCGTCGAGGAAAACGAGGCTCTTGCGACGCTCGACGATGGCCTTGAGCGCGTTGAAGACGCGCGGGTCGAGGTGCGTGCCGGCGTGGTTCTCGAGGTACTCGATCGCCTGCTGCGGGGACACCGGCTCGCGATACGGCCGGCGCGACGTGAGCGCGTCGAACGCGTCGGCCGCGGCGATGATGCGCCCGCCGATCGCGATCTCCTCGCCCTTGAGCCCGCGCGGGTAGCCGCCGCCGTCCCAGTGCTCGTGATGGTCGCGCACGAACTCCAGCGTGACGCCCAGGTGCTCGAGCGGGGTGAGGACCTCGACGCCGATGCGCACGTGCTCCTTGACGTGCTCGAACTCCTCGGCGGTGAGCGGGCCGGGCTTGTGGAGCACGCTCTCGCGGATGCCGATCATGCCGACGTCGTGCAGGCGGCCCGCCATGCGCACGGCCTCGACGACCTCCTCGTGCAGCCCGAGGAACTCGGCCATCCCCGCCGCGAAGTCGGCGACGCGGTGCGCGTGGCCGCGCAGGTAGATGTCCTTGGCCTCCTGCACCGCGATGAGGCTGTCCACGACGGCCACGGTGAGCTGCCGCAGCGCCGCGCGCTCGCGCTCGAGGTCGAGCGTGCGCTGCGCGACCTCCTCGCGGATCATCGTGTCGACCTTGCGCTGCTCGATGCCCAGGTCGCGCTTGTGCAGCGCGCGCTCGATGACCTGCTCGAGGTCGGCGAGCTCGATGGGCTTCATGAGGTAGTCCACCGCGCCGAGGAGCAGCGCCTCGGTGGCGGTCGGCGCGTCGTTGACGGCCGTGAGCATCAGGATCGCGAGGTCCGGGTCGATCGCGAGCGCGCGCGGCACGAGGTCGAGGCCGCTGATGCCCGGCATCCGCACGTCGCAGAGCGCGGCGTGAAAGCGCTCCTTCGCGAGGATCTCGAGCGCGACCTCGCTCGACTCCGCCGTCTGGACCTCGAAGCCGCGCGACCGGAGGAACTTGGCGAGCGCGACGCGGATCGCCTCTTCGTCGTCGATGACGAGGAGGCGGCGAAGGCCAGGCTCGTTGACCATGCGCAAGGTGCGCGTGAGCCGGGCGGCCGACGGGGCGGGACGTTCGCTCATCGGGACGCGGGGGACCGGGATTCGGCGACGGGAAGCAGCGGCAGGCGGACGGAAATGCGCGTCGATCGGGCCGGTCCGCCGTCCACCGCCACGGTCCCGCCATGGGACTCGACGATCGCCTTCACGAGCGGGAGGCCGGGGCTTCCCGCAGGCGCGGGGGCGGCGGTCGGCGGCACTGCGTCAAACATACGGCCCAGCGCCTCGGGCGACATCCCCGGACCCGAGTCGGTGACGTGCAGGACGGCCACGTGCGGTTCGCGCACGGTGGTGACCTCGACGACGCGCTGCGTCGCCTCGGCCTGGCGCACGGCGGACTCCGCGCGTGCCAGCAGGTGCATGATCAGCTGCAGCAGCGCCTGCGGATCGCCCTGCACCGGGGGAATGCCCGGCTCGAGGGTCACGCGCAGCGTGGCGCCCGCTGCGCGGAGCAGGTACGCGCGCAGGCGCGCCGCCGACTCGACGAGGGGATTGATCTCGACCAGCGTCGTGGACGTCGTCGGCCGTGCGAGGAGCTGCAGGTCCTTGAGCAGCCGCGCCGCCTGCTGCGCTTCGCGGCGGATGTAGCCCACGGATTCCCGCTGGTCCGGCTCCGCGACCTCCGCCTCCAGCAGCTCGGCGAAGGCCGAGATCCCCGTGAGCGGGTTGTTCAGGTCGTGGATGATGGCCGGCACGAGCTCGCCCAGCAGCGCGAGGTGCCGCTGCCGGCGCTCGGCCTCGGTGGGCGGCGAGGGTGGCCCCGGGCGCGCAGCGTCCAGGCGCTCCATGGTCATCGCCACCAGGAGCGCGACATCGCGGAGGAGGTCCACCTCGGCGTCATCGAGCGCGTCGCCAAGGGCGTAGCGCACCGACAGGAGCGCCGGCGCGGAGCGCGGGGTCGCACAGGGGATGCAGGCGATCGCGCGGACGCCGGCGTCGAGGAGGGCGCGCAGGCGCGAATCGTCGCGACCGCCGGGGAGCGTGTCGAGCGAGCGCATCGTCATCGGCGTTCCGGTGGCGACGGCGGCGTGCGCGATCTTCGCGAACACCGGACTCGGCGCGGCTCCCGCGGTGTTCAGTGCGGCACCACCGGAGTGCACGACGCGCAGCAGGTGGTCGGCCCCCGCCACGAACACCGTCACCCCGAGGGCGCCCAGCGGCCCGGTCGCGAGCGCGTCGAGTGCGGCGAAGAGCTCCGCGAGCGAGGTCGCCCGCGCGCTCGCGTGCAGCGCCTCGGCCAGCACGGCGGCGTGCCGACCCGGCGGAGGAACCAGGCCCAGGGGTTGTGCGTCGGGCGCCATCAGACCGTCGCGCTCCGCCGGCCGCGCGCGCACGCGCGGCGCTCGCCCGGCGGGGGCGGCGCCACGCGGGAAGGCGCGGGTGGGAGGGACGAGGAGGGAGCCGGCATCTGGCCACAGGTATCGGCCGGCCGGGGCCCGGACCCCCAGCGGATCGCGTGCGGGCTCACGGCGCGCTGCGGGCCGTCCGCAGGGCGTCGTCGATCACCGGGCGGTGCTGCAGGTACTCATCGAGGGGCAGGGCGAGTTCCTTGGCCGAAGCGGCCACGAGGCGCTGCTCGAACTGCTTCTGCGCCGTGCGATTGCCGGTGAGCGCACTCGCCTGCGCGCCTAGGATGAGCCCGAGCAGGTGGGTGCCGCGCCCGGCCAGGATCGTGTCGGCCTGCGCGCGCGCCATGCCTGCCATCGCCGTGTCCTGCGTGGCCAGCGCGATCGCACCGAGGTGGAAGCGCACGTCGGCGTCCGCCGGTTGCACGCTGGCCGTGGCCGTGAGCGCCATCGGGGCGAAGAAGCGGATCGAGTCGAGCTTGCCCTCTTCCTTGAGCCGCATGACGCGATCGAACAGCCGGTCGGCGGCGTCCTTGGGCGACATGGAGGAGATGTCGGGCGGTCGGCCGCCGCCGCGCGCGTCGCCGCCGCCGGCGAAGGGTGCGCCGCCGGGCGTAGGGCCGCCAGCCGCTGCGGCGGGGGCCTTCTCGGCGAACCGGTTGGTGGCGAGCACGGCGACGAGGAGCAGCCCACAGGTGATCGCGATGCCCCACGGGAGGGCGTTGCCGCGCCACGCGGACGGTCGCGCGCCGCTGTCGGCGGGCGCTCCGCAGCGGTGGCAGTATCGCGCGCTGGCGGACAACGCACTGTCGCAGCGCCGGCAGCGGGCGGCGCCCGCGGGGGCGCCGCATTCGGCGCAGAAGCGGCCGTTGGTGGCGGCACCACAGCGCGAACAGGGCGCCGCGGCGGCAGGGAGGGGGGCGGAACCGGTGGCCATGCGCCCAAGATAAGGCGCACGACGCTCCCGCGATGCGCGGGGGACACGTATCCTTCCCGTCCCGCTGGCCCACCTGGAATCTCGTCATGCCCACCTCGTCCCGCGCGATGCTGCCCGACCTGTCCGGCGCCACGGCCGCGGACGTGCTGGAGCTGGCCCGCGCGCACGACGTGCGCTTCCTGCGGCTCCAGTTCACCGACATCCTCGGGGTGAACAAGAACGTCGAGGTGCCGGCGTCGCAGATCGGGAAGGCGCTCGCCGGCGACATGATGTTCGACGGGTCGTCGATCGAGGGGTTCGTGCGGATCGAGGAGTCGGACATGCTCCTCAAGCCGGACCTGGCGACGTTCCGGATCTTCCCGTTCGCGGAGGACGAGGCGCGCGTGGCGCGCCTCATCTGCGACATCACGTACCCGGACGGGCGCCCGTTCGAGGGCGATCCGCGCGGCTGCCTCAAGCGGCAGATCGCGCGCGCCGCGAAGCTCGGCATCCTGATGAACGCGGGAATGGAAGCCGAGTTCTTCATGTTCAAGCTCGGCGACGACGGGCGGCCGACGCTCGGGACGCACGACGGCGGCGGCTACTTCGACCTGACGCCGGTGGACCGCGGCGAGGACGCGCGCCGCGCGATCGTGGACGTGCTCGAGCGGATGGGCTTCGAGATCGAGGCGGCGCACCACGAGGTCGCGCACGGGCAGCACGAGATCGACTTCCGCTACGCCGATGCGCTGACGACGGCCGACAACATCACGACGTTCAGCTTCGTGGTGCGGCACGTGGCGCGGCGGTTCGGGCTGCACGCGTCGTTCATGCCCAAGCCGGTGTTCGGGCAGAACGGGAGCGGGATGCACGCGCACCTCTCGCTCTTCAAGGGAGCCGAGAACCTCTTCTGGGACGCGAACGCGCGGTGGGAGCTCTCGAAGTACGCGCACTGGTTCATCGGCGGGCTGCTCGCGCACGCGCGCGGCATGTGCGCGATCACCAACCCGCTCGTGAACTCGTACAAGCGGCTGGTGCCGGGCTTCGAGGCGCCGGTGAACGTCGCGTGGTCGATGCGGAACCGGTCGCCGCTGCTGCGCGTGCCGGATCGTCGCGGGACGGGGACGCGGGTGGAGTGCCGGATGCCGGACCCGGCGGCCAATCCGTACCTGGCGCTCGCGGTGCTGCTCGCCGCCGGCCTCGACGGGCTCGACCAGAAGCTCTCGAGCCGGGAGCCGGTGAACACGAACATCTGGGAGATGTCGCACCGCGAGAAGCGGCGCCTGCGGATCGACGACCTGCCGCACGACCTGAACGAGGCGTGCGGCGAGCTCGAGAAGGACGGCGTGATCACGGCGGCGCTGGGCGAGCACGTGACGCGACACTTCCTGGCGGCGAAGCGGCAGGAGTGGCGCGACTACATCTCGCAGGTGTCGAGCTGGGAACTGGAGCAGTACCTCGCGAAATACTGAGGCGCCGGCCGGCGGGCTTCCCCGCTGGCGCCGCGCTCCCGACCGCATGAGCTTGCAGGCCTGACCCCTGGAGGAGCCCGATCGATGCCGCAGATCCCGATGTCCATCCGTCGTCCCGCGGTCCTCGTGGCCGCGCTGCTCGCGCTCGCGCCGACGGGCGCGCAGGCGCAGTTCGGCAGCCTGCTCAAGAAGGTCGGCGAGAAGGCCGTCGACAAGGCGACGGGCGCGGAGGACAAGGTCGCGAAGAACCCCAATGGCGCGGAGCTGACCGATGACGCCCTCGGGCGGCTGCTGAAGGGGCTCGCGGTGACGGCCGAGAAGATGGGCCAACGCGAGGAACTGCAGCAGCAGCTGCAGGCGAAGGACGGCGAGGCCCGTGCGCTGCGCGAGCCGAACGAGACCGCGATCCGCAGCTGGGAGCGCGCGAGCTCCGATTGGCAGGGGTGCGTGTCGAACGCGCTGTCGAAGGGGAGCAAGGCCCGCGACGCGCAGGCCCAGTCGGCGATGATGAAGGTGATGGCGGACCCGAAGAAGCAGCAGGCGTACGCGCAGCTGACGCAGAAGTACTCGGCCGCGCAGCAGGCGGCGATGCAGGCCGGCGACACGGCCAAGCTGAACGAGGCGTCGCGGACGATGATCGCGGAGCTGAACAAGCTCATGGGGATCGACCTGTCCGCCGACTCCGCCAAGGCGCGCGCGACGTGCGGCGCCGAGCCGAGGAAGCTGGCGGTGATGACGCAGCTCGAGACGCTCGAGCGGCAGCGCGACACCCTGCAGGTGCGCGTGCGCGACCTCGAGGCGACGGCGCAGACGGCGGGGGCGAAGGCGGCGGGAATGGACCTCGCGGACTTCGCGCTGCAGCGCGAGAAGGCGACCACGTTCCTGGGCAGCGGGAACGGCGGGGGGATCCTCACGCGCGACGAGCTCAACCGGTTGCGGGCGAAGCGGGCCGAGCTCGAGAAGGTCAAGAAGGCGTTGTGAGGTGGCGGGCGGCCCGCACCCCGGGGCGCGCCGTCCTGCTGGGCCTCCTGTCTGCGGGGGGCGCGTCCCTGGGCGCGCCCCCCGCGCGCATGCCGGTCGATCCGTTGCCGCGGTCGGCGATCGAGGTCGCGGATGGGGGCGGGCGATGGTGGCGCGCGTGGCGCTCCGACTCCGCGCCCGCTGCGTTCGATGGCGCGGACACGGGTCGGCTCGTGCGACTGACGTCGGGACGGCGCGTGGGGCCCGGTCTGCACCTGGCGCGCGCCCGGCTCCGCGGCAGTGGCGAGGCGTTCCGCACCGACCTGTACGTGGTAAGGATCAATCCCGACTCGGTGCAGCTCACGCTCGACACCGCGTTCCAGCGCGGCGCGCGGGCGTGGACCCTCGACCGGGCGAGCCCGCGCGCGGCGCTCGCCGTCAACGCCGGCCAGTTCGTGGCCGACCAGCCGTGGGGATGGGTGCAGCTCGATGGTCGCACGTACCTGCCGCCGGCGCGAGGTCCCCTGGTGACGACCGTGGCGATCGGCGCGGATGGACGCATGGCGCTGCATCACGGGGCGACGCTGCCGCCGAGCGGTGCGTCGCGCTGGGCGTTCCAGTCGTATCCCACGTTGTTGGCGGCGGGCGCGGTGCCCGCGCCGCTGCGGTTCGCGGGACAGGGCATCGACGTCGGCCACCGGGATGCGCGCCTGGCCATCGGGACGCGGTGTGACGGCACGGTCGTGATCGCGATGACGCGGTTCGGCATGCTGGGCGAGGCGCTGGGGCGGCTGCCGTTCGGGCTCACGACGCCGGAGATGGCGGCGGTGATGGGCCTGCTCGGCACGCGGGACGCCGTGCTGCTCGACGGCGGGATCTCGGCGCAGCTGCTGGTGCGCGGTGGTGAGGAGCCCGCGACACGATTGCCAGGGCTTCGCGCAGTGCCACTCGGCCTGGTGGGCTACATGCGCGTCTCGGAGGTGTTATCTAAGTGATTGTCAATTATCATGTTGCAAATTTGCACTGCCATTCATGCGTTTTCTGCACGATTTCGGCCAATTTCTTGCAAGTGCCGGAGTTGAAAGCGATTAGACGTCCTGCTAGTTTTGCAGTCTGTGCGCGATCGACCTGTCGAGGCCCTCTCCGCTCGACGTCGTTTCTTCCGATTCGGGTACGCCTTCATCCTTCCGGAGTTCAACCGTCATGTCGAGCGATTCCCTGACCCCGCGCCAGCAGGCGCTGCGCGAGATCACGCATCACCCGGTGCGCGTGCCGAGTGCCTACCGCGACACGTCCGACGTGCGCCCGACGCCGAGCTACTTCGGCATGAACACCTTCGGCGCGCGCCAGATGCGCGAGAAGTTGCCGAAGGCCACGTACGCGAAGCTCGTCGCCGCCGTGCGCCTCGGAAAGAAGCTCGACAGCGACATCGCGCCGGTCGTGGCGCAGGTGATCAAGGAGTGGGCGGTCTCGCGCGGCGTCTCCCACTTCACGAACTGGTTCCAGCCGCAGACGGGGCTGACGGCGGAGAAGCATGACGCGTTCCTGACCTTCGACGAGAACAAGCTTCCGATCGAGCAGTTCTCGGGGGAGCAGCTGATCCAGAGCGAGCCGGACGCCTCGAGCTTCCCCTCGGGCGGCCTCCGCGCAACCTGGGAGGCGCGCGGGTACACGGCGTGGAACCCGGCGAGCCCGGTGTTCATCCTGGAGTCGGGCGGCACGAAGACGCTGTTCATCCCGTCGGTCTTCATCGGCTACAACGGCGAGGCGCTCGACGAGATGACGCCGCTGCTCCGCAGCTCGGACATCCTCTCGGCGAAGGCGATGGAGCTGCTGGAGACGATCGGTGACAAGGGGGTGCTCCGCGTCTTCACGACGCTCGGACCCGAGCAGGAATACTTCCTGATCGACCGCACGCACTTCGCGATGCGCCCGGACCTCGTGATGGCGAACCGGACGCTGGTGGGAGCGCCGCCGCCGCGCGGACAGCAGCTCGAGGACCACTACTTCGGCGGGATCCCGGAGCGCGTGCAGGCCTGCATCGCGGAAGTGGAGTGGGAGCTGACGAAGCTCGGCGTGCCGATCGTGACGCGCCACAACGAGGTCGCGCCCTCGCAGTTCGAGATGGCGCCGATCTTCGAGGAGACGGACATCGCGGTGGACCACAACCAGCTCGTGATGGCGATGCTGCGCCGGGTGGCGCTGCGCCACGGGCTGCAGGCGATCGTGCACGAGAAGCCGTTCGCCGGCGTGAACGGTTCCGGCAAGCACTGCAACTGGTCGATGTCCATCATTTCCGACAACGCGCTCGACGGCGTGAACCTCCTCAAGCCCGGGAAGACGCCGCACCAGAACGTGCGCTTCCTCCTGTTCCTCGCCGCGGTGCTCAAGGGGGTGCATGAGCACGCCGGGCTGCTGCGCGCCGGCATCGCGACGTCGGGCAACGAGCACCGCCTGGGCGCGAACGAGGCGCCGCCGGCGATCATCTCGGTGTTCATGGGCCAGATGCTCACGCGCGTGATCGAGGACATCGCCGCTGGGAAGACCGGCGGCAAGGGCGCCGAGGACGCGATGCTCGCGCTGGGCGTGGCGAAGCTGCCGGAGGTGGCGCAGGACAACACGGACCGCAACCGCACGTCCCCGTTCGCGTTCACCGGGGCCAAGTTCGAGTTCCGTGCGGTGGGCGGGTCGCAATCGATCGCGTTCCCGGTGATGCTGCTCAACGCCTGCGTGGCGGGCGCGATCGAGGAGATCACCGCCGACCTCAAGGCGGAGCTCAAGAAGACGAAGAAGGTGGACGACGCCGCGCTGGCGGTGTGCCGCCGCGTGTTCAAGTCCACGGCCGCGGTGCGCTTCGAAGGGAACAACTATTCCGACGCGTGGGTGAAGGAGGCGGAGAAGCGGGGCTTGCTCAACCTGCGCCGGTCGCCGGAGGCGCTGGCCCAGCTGACGACGCCGCGGGCCAAGAAGCTGCTGACGGGCCTCGGGATCCTCTCGAAGGAGGAGCTGGCCTCGCGCTATCACGTGCGCCTGGAGCGTTACGTGAAGGACATGCTGATCGAGTGCCACACGCTCGACCAGATGGCGGGGACGCAGATCATCCCGGCCGGGCTCGCGTACCTCGCCGGGGTGACGCGGACGGCGGCCGAGGCGAAGGCGCTGGGACTCAAGGACAACCCGGCGCTGGCCGAGGCGAAGAAGGTGGGCGCCCTCGTGGCCGCGGCGCAATCGGCGCACGAAGGGCTGCGGACGGTGACGGCGAAGGCCGAGGGGATGCACGACGACCTCGAGGGACAGGCCCGGCTCCTGACGGGGCCGGCGGCGGACGCGTTGGGGGTCATGCGCGACGCGTCGGACGCCCTGGAACTGGCGATCGGCGACGCGGCCTGGC
>JACQES010000182.1 GCA_016200495.1 Gemmatimonadota bacterium | reverse complement strand
CACGATCACGGGGCGCGCGACGCCGACGCCCCCGCCCGCCCCCACCACGGCGGCGACACGCCGTGTCCGCTCATGCACGCCTGCGCCACGGCCGCGGTCGTGGCCGCGCCGACGCTTGGACCGACCGCGCGCGTGATCGAGCGCGTGGCGCCCCCGCAGGGCCCCGCGAGCGCGCTCCGCTCGCTCCCGCTCGCCCCGGAGCCGCCCCCTCCGCGCTGACGGTCGGCAGTGCGCACCCACGCGGGTGCGCACGCGGGGCCCGCTCCCGGACGTCCGTCCGCCCGAGCGCGCCCCGCGACTTCCGACCGTGGAAACGCCGCACATGTCCGTCCCTTGCGTCCGCGCGCCCCAGGCGCGCGTCGCCCGTCCATCCGTACTCGCACGCACCCGCCGCGCGAGCGCCGCCCTGATGGGCCTGCTGCTCCCCGCGCTCGCGCACGCCCAGACCGACTTCCGCAACCTCGATCGCGGCCGGCCGTTCGCCATCGAGGACGCCATCCCGATCGAACGGTGGGGCCTCGAGCTCCAGGCCGCCCCGCTCCGCCTCGAGCGCAGCAAGCTCGGCGTCACCGAGTGGGGCTTCGAGCCCGCGGTCGCCGTCGGGTTCCTGCCGCGCACCGAGTTCGAGCTCGGTTTGCCCTTCATCGTCGTGCCCAACGGGGCGACGCGCACCGCCTCGCTCGCCGGCGTGGACCTGGGCGTCCTCCACCAGCTCACGGCCGAAAGCGAGGCCCTGCCCGCGCTCGCGCTCCGCGGGAGCGTGCTCGTCCCCGCAGGAGTGCTCGGCCCCACGCAGGCCATCCCGCAGGTGGGCGTCCTGCTCACGCGCTCGTTCGACAATGCCGTGCGCGTCCACGCCAACGCGGAGGCGGCGCTGGCCTCGGGCACCGCCATCGGCGGCTCGCTCGACGTGCATCGCTGGAGCGTGGGAATGGCGCTCGATCGCACCTTCGTCGTGCGTTCGTTCCTGGTCGGCGTCGAGTGGATGCTGTCCGAGCCGCTGTCGCAACCGGGCAAGCAGGAACTCACGCTCGGCGCCGGGGCGCGCTGGCAGCTCGATCCGCGCTGGTGGCTCGACGTGGGCGCGGGGCAGCACACCGGGGCCAGCCATGACGGCTGGTACCTCACCGCGGGCGCGTCGGTCGCGATCGGCTGGCGCCTGGGCCTCAACCGCGGAGGGCGCTGACGATGGCCATGGATCGCAGTCCTCGCGACCCTCGCACGATGGAGCGCTCCACCCGTCGCCCAACGGCGCGCGCGCGCGGCCTCGTGCTTCCCGCCCTGCTCTCCCTCGCGCTCGCCGCGCCCGCGCGCGCGCAGTGGATCACCACGTACGAGCAGGCCTACCTCTCCGCCTCGCACAACTGGACCTGGCGCGACCGGTTCCCCGAGGCCGACCGGCTGTTCAACGCCTTCGACTACGGCCACGCGATCCTGAGCGAGCGGCTGATCACGCGCCCCGGCAACGTCGAGACGCTCGAGGTCGAGGCGTTCGACTACCTCACCGGCACGCTGCTCGTCACGCCGCCGCGGCTGCCGCTGGCCGAAGGGGCGATCGCGCCACGCATGAGCCGCCTCGCGCCCGAGATCATGGCCATGTTCAACTGGGCCCACCTGCTGCACCGGCAGGTGTACGACGTGCTCGCCGACCCGCGCATCCCCGACGCGGCGCGCGACACGGCCGTCGCCACGCTCGTGCGCTGGTACCGCTCGCGCCCCGACCTCGCCTTCTCGTCGCGCCCCAAGACGATGGCGCTGATGCAGGAGCAGCCGTACTCGCTCGCCTTCCGGCAGCGCTATCCCAAGTTCAACGGCCTCATCTGGGCGTACCACTGGCTGCAGATGGGGCTGTACGAGCCGCTGGTCACCGCGAAGGACGAAGCGGACCGTCGCGCGGGGGTGGCCGAGGCGCTCAAGCGGTTCCGGCGCATGCTGGCGGATCCGCCCAACGGGCTGCCCGTGGTGATGCCGATGACGCCGGCCGTCGCGCCCGCCTTCGCGGCGCGCTACCCGGAGGCGAGCATCATCTTCGACAACCTGCACTCGTTGCACGACGTGGTGAGCGACGTGCTCGCGAACACCAGCGTGTCGCCCGAGGCCAAGCGCGCGACGCTGCTCGCCGCCGCGGCCGCCTACCGCGACGACACCACCGAGGTGATGTCCGTGGACGGCTGGCGCCGCATGGCGCTGATGATGGGCATCGAGAACATGGGCGGCCCGGTGCTCGAAGGCAGCGGTGGCGCCCCCACGCCCACGGTGGCGCGCGGGGCCGTGATGCGCCACGACAAGGACGGCAACATGATCGGCGACCACGCCATGCATCACGCGA
This sequence comes from Gemmatimonadota bacterium, assembly GCA_016200495.1. Lineage (GTDB taxonomy): Bacteria > Gemmatimonadota > Gemmatimonadetes > Gemmatimonadales > Gemmatimonadaceae > JACPPC01. The sequence continues at coordinate 1,468 of JACQES010000182.1, read as the reverse complement.
CGCCCGGCATGGACGCGGCGGCCGCGCCGCGCACCGATTCCGGGGCAGCGCGCGACACCACGCGCGCCGCGCCACCGGCCATGGACCACGCCGCGCACGCGATGCCGGCGGCCCCGAAGGCGCCGGCACCCGCACCGGCCCCCGCGATGGACCACGCGCAGCACGCGATGCCCGCGGCCCCCAAGGCACCAGCGCCTGCCATGGACCACGCCGCGCATGCGATGGCCATGCCGGCGCCCGACACCGGCTTCGCCGCGCTGCAGGCGCGCGGGAAGCGCACGATGGGGGTGGACCAGTACACCTCGCAGCACGTCTTCCAGGACCTGCCGAACGGCGGCCGCATCATCCTCGAGCGCGACCCCAAGGATACGGCCGGCGTGGCCACGATTCGCGCGCACCTGCGCGACATCACGGCCGCGTTCACGCGCGGCGATTTCTCGACGCCGTTCGCGACGCACGCGCAGGAGGTGCCGGGCACCGCGGTCATGACGGCGCGGCGCGACAAGCTCCGCTACGCGATGAAGGAGCGCCCCGGTGGCGGCGAGGTGCGCATCACCACCACCGACGCGCAGGCGCTCAAGGCGGTGCGCGCCTTCCTCGCGTTCCAGCGCAAGGATCACCGCGCGCCGGGCACGCCGCCGGCCGCGCACAAGATGCCCTGACCCGCGGTTCGATCCGCGGCGATCTGCGGCGATCCGCGGCGATCCGCCGCGATCCGCCTCGATCCGCGGCGATTGGCCGCCTTCTCCCCGGCACCGGTCCGCACGACGCCGTTGCCGGGGGGTCGGTCGCTCGGTAGTCTCTTGGGGTTGCGACTGTCCGGCCACGGGCCGGGCGGCCACCGTCATTGCCCACGCGCCAACCCCCGAGAGGCCTGCATGCCCGCTTCGCGTCCGTCCCGCCGCGACTTCCTCCGTGGCTCCGCCGCCGTGGCGGCGGGGGCCGTGGCGCTCCCCGCGCTCCTCACGCCGCGCGAGCTCGCCGCGCTCCCGATGGGCTCGCGTGAATGGATCGCCGGGCTCGACGCGGCGGCTCGCGCGCGCAACGCGGGCGGCCCCGTGATCCTCGCGCGCAACGAGAACCCCTACGGCATGAACCCCAAGGCCAAGGTCGCCTTCGGCGAGGCGTGGGAGTACCACAACCGGTACAACAGCCCGCAGGCAGGAGTGCTCAAGAAGCGGTTCGCCGAGTTGAACGGGGTGCCCGAGGACCACGTGCTCCTCACGCAGGGCTCGCGCGAGGTGCTGGCGATGGCGGTGGCCGCGTACGGCGCCAACGGCAAGGAGGTCATCACGCCGTGGCCGAGCTACGAGGAAGTGGGCCGCTACGGCGACGTCATGGGGCTCACGGTGCACCGCGTGCCGCAGACGGACGCGCTCGAGATGGACCTCAACGCGATGACCGCGAAGATCGGCCCGCGCACGGGACTCGTCTTCCTGTGCAACCCGCAGAACCCGACCGGCACGAT
>JACQES010000181.1 GCA_016200495.1 Gemmatimonadota bacterium | reverse complement strand
GTGAGCGCGCACGCCGGCGCGCTCGCCGCCGCGCTCGCGCAGATGGTCGCCGGGCTCACCGTCGGTCGCAAGAAGTACGCGGCCGTCGAACCCGAGATGAAGGCGCTCGCCATCAAGGCCGCGGCCCTCGTCACGCGCTGCTCCGCGCTCGTGCAGCAGGACGCCGACGCCTACACCGGCGTGAGCAACGCGTACAAGATTCCGCGCGAGGGCCCGGGATCCGAGGGGCGCGACGCGAAGATCGCCGACGCCCTCATCGAGGCCGCGCGCGTCCCCCTCGAGACCGCCGAGGCCTGCGCCGAGGCCGCCGAACTCGCCGCCATCGTCGCGCAGGACGGCAATAGCAATGCCGTGAGCGACGCCGGCGTCGCCGCCCTCCTGGCCGAGGCGGGCGCCCGCGGCGCCGCCTACAACGTCCGCATCAACGTCGCATCGCTTGGCGCCGACCCGCGCGGCGCCCCCCTCAATGCCGCCGTGGCCAAGGCCCTCGCCCGCGCCGAAGCCGCGTCCAAGACCGCCCGCGACATCGTCGAGAAGACCATCGCGTCGATGGCGGGATAGCGCTCGCGGTCAGAGATCGACTCGCGCCACTCGTGCACCGGCCGCCCCGTGCGGCTCTCGGCCACGTAGCCCTCGAGCATGCGCGCGAGCGCGTCGGGCGTGGGCTTCCCCGCGCCCAGTCGCGCCAGCACGCGCCGCTGCCAGCGCGCCGCGGTCGTCCGCGTCGCGATCCGTCCCTCGATCACGTCCTGACACCGGCTGATCTCCGCGTCGTCCACGCCAAGCGTCGCCAATCCCTCGGCCGCCAACGGGAGCAATCGCGCGGCGAGTTCGCGGGCCTGCACCATCCGCGGACTCGGCGCCGTCGACTCCGGCCACAGCAGCGTGCTCTCGATGCCGTCCTGAGCGGCGCGGTAGAAGTTCGTCTCGCAGTACAGGAAGGGCATCGTCGGCAGCAGTGCGTCCACCCGGTCGCGGAACGCCACCGTGAGTCCCAGCAGGAAGGCCGCGCTCGCCATCATGTCGGCCGTCGTGGGTCCCGCCGGCAGCGCCCGGAACTCGATGCGCAGGTGGCCCCCGGCCGAGGGATCGTAGATCGCGCGGTTCCACCGCCACACCGTGCCCTGGTGCAGCCGCAGCTCGCGCAGCACCGGCACGCCGCCCGCGCGCGCGAGCCCGGCCGCGTCCTCGCGCTCCGGCTCCAGCCGCGGCAGGATCGGCGGGTAGAGCGACGCCGCCTCGGCGAACAGCTCCCATGCGCCCTGGCGCACCCAGCCATACCCGTACGACACGCGCGCGGGCAGGCGCCGCCGCACCGCTTCCGCGTCGCGGTGGTCCAGCGACTGCTTGAAGAGCGCCACCCGCGTCTCGTCCCAGAGCCGGTGGCCGCAGAACACCGGCGAGTTGCTGCCGAGGGCGAGGGCCACCGGCGTCACCAGCTGCGCCGCGTTGTACGTCCGCGCGAAGTCGTCCACGCGCGTGCGCAGGTGCAGCTGCACCGACGTGTTCGCCCCCTCGAAGGTGATGTCGTCCGCCGTGAGGTCGAGCGGGTCGGCGCCATCCATGCGCAGCCGGAACGGCGCCTCGCGCCACCGCTTGAGCCCGTTGGAGAGGGCGCGATAGCGCGGCAGGTCGGTCAGCGCGTCGCGCTGCAGGTCCTCGGGGCGAAGCGTCGGCAGGATGCCCACCGGCACGATGCGGCCGCCGTGCATGGCCGCCACCGCGCCCAGCACGTCGAGCAGCGTGCGCATCTCCGCGCCGATGTGCGAGAAGGGCGTTCCCCTCGCCGACACGGGCGTGAGGTTGATCTCGAGGTTGAACCGGTCGAGCTCGAGCGTGCAGCGCGGGTCCACCGCCTCCGCGAGCAGCGTGCGGTTGATCCCCAGGGGCCGACCGTCCTCGTCGACGATGTTGAGCTCGAGTTCCGCGCCGACGCTGGTCGGTCCCTCACCGAAGTCGGGACGCTCGAGTACCACCGCCAGAGCATGCAGCTGCTCCTCCGCGCGCTCCTGGAATTCGCGGAATTCCGCATCGGTGAACGAGTCGCGATCGACGAGCCGCCCCATGGGCCTTACCATGCAACTCATTGTATTTCAACGACATAAGGGAAATCCCTGTCGGGAGACTCCCTGAAGCTTGACACGCGCGATATCTGAGTGATATCATCTTGATGTCACCCCAATCGGAGTCGTGTCTGTGTTCCGCGAAAATCAGGTCCACGCCACCTCAGGTCCGCTCGCCCTCGGCATCAGCCTCGCCGGCGTCGCCGCAGGATTCGCCAGCGTCGTATCCTCGTCCAGCGACCCGATCAGCGTCGGCGTCGGCGTGGTGCTCATCACGATCGGCTTCCTCTGCGCCGGCGGCTGCTTCGTCGTCGAGCCCGGCGACGCGCGCGTGCTCGTCCTCTTCGGCACCTACAAGGGCACCGTCAAGACGCCCGGCTGGTTCTGGGCCAACCCGTTCCTCAGCAAGCGCAAGATCTCGCTCCGCGTCCGCAACTTCGAGACGCAGAAGCTCAAGGTGAACGACTCGCACTCGAACCCCATCGAGATCGGCGCGGTCGTCGTGTGGAAGGTCGTCGAGACGGCCGAGGCCCTCTTCGAGGTGGATGACTACGAGAAGTACGTCACCGTGCAGTCGGAGTCCGCGCTCCGCGGCCTCGCCACCAGCTACCCGTACGACGCGCACGAGACCGGCCAGGAGGCGCTCTCCACGCACACCGACGCCGTCTCGCACGCCCTCAAGGGCGCCATCCAGGAACGGCTGGTCAAGGCCGGCGTCGAAGTGGTCGAGTCGCGCATCAGCCACCTCGCCTATGCGCCCGAGATCGCCCAGGCCATGCTCCAGCGCCAGCAGGCCAGCGCCATCATCGCCGCGCGCGGCAAGATCGTCGAAGGCGCCGTGGGCATGGTCGAGAACGCCCTCGAGCTGCTCGCGCAGAAGGGCATCGTCAGCCTCGACGACGAGCGCAAGGCGCACATGGTGAGCAACCTGCTCGTCGTGCTCTGCTCCGAGCGTTCCACGCAGCCGGTCGTGAACACCGGTTCCATGTACTAGCACGGATTCCCGGGCGCGCCGCCCCGCAGCGCGCCCGGCCTCCCCTTCCCGTCGCTCCGTCGAGACTCGCCCATGCCACCGGTCGCCATCACGCCGCTCCAGCAGCGCGCCGCGCGCGTCGTGGGCTGGGCGTACCTGCTCGCCCTTCCCCTCTCGGTGTTCGGCGTCGGCGTCATGGGCACGCGCATCGTCGACGTGCAGAGCGCGGCCACCACGGCGGCGCAGCTGCTGGCCAACGAGCCGCTCTTCCGCCTCGCCGTCACCAGCGACCTCGCGGCGTTCGTCGTCGACGTCGCCCTCGTGACCGGGCTCTTCCTCGTGCTCGAGCCCGTCGACCGGCTCCTCGCGCTCGGGGCAGCGATCCTCCGCATCGTCGAGACGGCGCTCTTCCTCGTCGTCACCCTCAAGTACCTCGACGCCATCTCGCTCCTCGGCCCGGCCGCGTATCTCACGGCCATCCCCGTCGACCAGCTCCGGGCGCTCGCGCGCCTCGCCTTCACGCAGCACGCCGTCGGATACAGCGTCGGCCTCATTCTCGCTGGGCTCGGCTCGACGCTGTTTGCCATCCTCTGGGTCCGCTCGGGATACATCCCGCGCGCCCTGGCGATCTGGGGCATCGTGTCCTCGCTCGCCCTGGCCGCGGGCACCCTCGCGCTCCTCCTGATGCCCGGGCTCTCCGGCACGCTCACGGTCGCGATCTACGGTCCGCCGATCTTCCTCTTCGAACTCGGCATGGGTCTCGTCCTGCTCATGCGCCGGCTGGGACCGTCGCCGGTGGCGCCGGCGTCGTAGCGCATGGCCCCGCGCAAGCCCTTCCTCCTCCGCCTCGACCCCGCGGTCCACGACGCCCTCGCGTCGTGGGCCGCCGACGAGTTCCGGTCGGTCAACGGCCACATCGAGTTCCTCCTGCGCGACGCCCTCAAGCGCGCAGGGCGTGCGCCCCGGGTCGTGAAGCACGATCCGCTGGCGGACGCCCTCGACGAGGCGGTGGCGGCCGAAGGCGATGGGGGGGAGCCGCAAGCCGATGGCGCGTGAGCGCGCAGCGCCGCGCAACGCCCGGCCGCCGTGGCGCGTCTAGGGCGGGATGAGCACCCTCGTCCTCTGCCTCCACTCGAGCGGCTCCCCCGCGTCCATGTGGCGGTCCGTGGCCCGCCTCCCCGTGCTCGCCGGCCTCGAGATCGTCGCGCCGCCCCTGCTCGGCTACGGCCCCAACCCGCCCATCCCGGTGGGCACCACGGTCACGCTCGACGATGAAGCCGCCTATCTCGCCGGCTTCATTCCGGCGGGGGTCACGCGCCTCCATCTCGTCGGCCACTCGTATGGCGGCGTCATGGCGCTCTGGCTCGCGCGGCGCCTCGCCTCCATCGTCGCCTCGGTGTGGGTCTACGAGCCGGTCATCTTCTCCGCCCTGCGGCAGGATCCGATCGGCGATCCCGCCGCGCGCGCCGAGGCGGACACGCTGCTCGCCACCCCCGAGTTCCGCGATCCCGCGCACGCCGGCAGCGATGCGTGGTGCCGCCATTTCATCGACTACTGGAACCGTCCCGGCGCCTTCGACCGGATGCCGGCCGAGCAGCGGGATGGGGTGCGCCGCGCCGCCGGCAAGATCTTCGCCGAACTGAACGAGATCTTCTTCGCGCGGTCCACGTTCGCCGAATGGCGTCCCGACGCCCCGCTCACGGTCGCGTACGGCGAGCGCACGCGCATCACCGCCGCGGCGATGGCGCGCGCGCTCGCGAGCGTCACCCCCGGCGCCACGCTCGACAGCGTCGCCGGAGCGACCCACATGGCGCCCTTGACCGATCCGGTGGCGGTGCATCCGAGCATCGAGGGGCACTTCGCGCGCGTGCTCGCGCGCTAAACCCCCGCTCGCGCATTCCGCCGACGCCTCGAGGCCATGGACCGCTCGCGTCGCTGGCTCCCTGCCGGCCCGCGTGCTACGGGGTGATGGTGAACGTACTGCTGGTCGCCCCGGTCAACCCCGTGGAACTCGCGGACAACGTGTAGCCGCTCGCCGCGTTGCTCAATCGCACGTTCGAGAAGGTCGCGACGCCCGCAACGGCCGATACCGTCAACGAGCCGCTCAGCGTCCCGCCACCCGCATTGGTTCCGATCGCCAGGGTCACCGACGCGTTGCTGTTCACCACGTTGCCGTATTGATCCTGGATCTCGACCACGATGGCCGGATTGATCGCCTGCCCCGCGACCGTCGTTGACGGCTGCACGCGGAAGAAGAGCCGAGCGGCGACGTCCGTCGTGGTCGAGAACGTTCCGGACAGTGATGGAGCGAGCTGCCCCGACAGGTCCGTGGCGCGAATGGAATAGCCGGTTCCTACGCCGCTGACGGCGACGTTGCCAAAGTCCGCTCCTCCATTGGCGTCCGTGACACCGACAGTTGCACCCAGGAGCGTCGCGGCAGGCGAACCTCCCTGCACCCCGACGCTGATCGTGACGCCGGGGACGCGCGCCACGTTGCCAATCGAGTCGATCACCGTCACGTAGAACTGCGTCGCCTGGTTGGCGATGAGGTTCGGGAAGGTGAGTGCGGGTCCGTAGTAGTAGTAGTAGCCCAGGTAGGCGAGGTACTGCGCCCGGCGCGCCGGCCCGAGCCGAACGGCAGGCGCCGCCGTGACCTTGAACATGCTCGAGACCGCGGAAGGACTCAGCCCCGAGACGTTGACCAACCATTGGGCGGTGTCGACGGCGAGTCGGCCGCGCACACCCGTGAAGGTGGCCACGCCGTTGACGAGAGTGGCCGTGAGCGTCCCCACGTACGCGGGCGTGCCATCGTATGGGCCGCCAAGGCGGCCATACGTCAGATAGTAGTTCCCCGTACCCGGGCCGTTCAGCGTTGCGGTTGCGCCGGAGTTCGTCAGCCGGTTGCCGTAAGCGTCCTGGATTCCGACGCGAAATGCCGGGAAGGCGTCGCCAGCGGTCACGACGGTAGGCATCGGGTCGATGAAGACCGGCGACGTCGCTACGCTGGGAGAGACGGTGACGTACGCACTGAGTCCTACGCTCAGCCCGGTGGCCGACGCGCGCAAGCGATACGTACCGGCCGTCCGCAGCACGAGATCGTTGAACGTGACGCTTCCGGCGACCGCCGGCTTCGTGAGCGTCCCCTGCAGTGCCAGCGCGCCCGTCGGTCCGGAGTCCACCGCGATCGTCACGCTGTTCGTCGCGAACGAGTTCTTTGTCCCGAGACTTCCGATGATCGCGACGACGGGCAACGGCGCCAGGATGCTGCCCGCGGTCACCGTCGTCGGTGGCTGCGTCGTGAACGACAGCGAGGCGGGCGGGTTCGGGTCGACGATGTTGAACGCCGAGGAGGTGATGCCGGTGAGCCCCGTAGCGGTGGCCAGCAGGGTATACCCGGTGGCGGCCGCGCTCAGGTTCACGGCCGGGAACGTCGCCACGCCGTTCACCGCGGTGACCGGACCGCCGCCCGTGAGCGTGGCGCTGCCGGGATTGCTCGCCAGCGCGAGCGTGATGGAGGCGCTGCTGTTATTCGTCACCGTGTTGCCGAAGGCATCCAGGACCGCCACTTGTGGCGCGGGGATGAGCGCCGCGCCCAGGCTGCCATTGGGTGGTTGCGTGAGAAACCGCAGCGCGGTTGCCGCGCCGAAGTCGGCGATGACGATCGGCGGGCTGGTCGCGCTGGCGAGCCCCGGCGCCGTAGCGACAAGGTTGAACGTGCCGCCCTTGGTGATCGCGATGCCGGTGAAGTCGACGGACGTGGTCGCGGCCTTCGTGGTCACCCCGGTCAGCGAGCCCAGCGCGCCTGATTGCAGCGAGACCGTCACGACTGGGGAGCTCGGCGCGGCGACGTTGCCCAGGGAATCGACGACGAAAGCGATGGGCGCGTAGGTGAAGCCGCCGAGCGGCGAGTACAGGGTCTGGTTCGCCACGAGCCCCGATCCGCCGCCGAGGCACCCCTGCTGCACGCCGACGCTCCAGGCGAGGCCCGCCGCCGGCGCCGCGGTGAACGACGGAACGAGATCCGTGAGTCCCCCGATGCCGCTGGCGGTGAAGCGGAAGAATCCGACGTTGAGCAGGCGGACTCTCAGTCCGCTCAAGTCATATGTGACGACGCCGTTGACGGCCGCGAGATTCGGGCCGGCGGCCCCACCAGACTTTCCGTATGCGCCGCCCGTGGGATCGAGGCAGGTCGTGGCCGTCCCGTTGCTCGTGCTCCATCCCGTCGCGACGAGCGGTGGACCCTGCCACGCAGTGCCTGGTTGCGCGAGCTGTCCGAACCACGTCACTCCGAACACGTTCGAAGCGGACGTCACGACGTTGCCAAATCCGTCGGCAACCGCCAACCGCACCACGGTGCCAGCCGGATATGGCTGCCCCACCTCCAGTACGGGCAGGAGCGAATCGATCCAGATGACTCGGGAAGCGGCGCCCGACGTCACGTCGAACGCGGCGCTCGACGCGCCGATCAGCCCGGGCGCCGAGGCAGTCAGTGTGTAGCCGACGCCGCTCCGCGTGAGCGTCGTCGCGTTGAACGTCGCCGTCCCGGCCACCGCGGCCACGGGTCCTGCGCCGCTCAACCCTGGCGCGAGGCCCGTCGGGTTGTTCCCCACGGCGAGCGTAACCGGCGTTGTCGAGCTCACGGGGGCGCCGGCGCACGTTTGCACCTGCACCTGCACACCCAACGGCATCACAGCGCCAGCGGTGATGGACTGCGGCTGCTGCACGAACGCGAGCTTGCAGGGCGCGGACGCGCCGACGATGCTGAACGCCGCCGAGCTGTCGAGCGCAAGGCCGGTGGCACTCGCGCGCAACTTGTAGCCGCTGCCCGCGGCGCTGAGCGACAGGTCCGCGAACGTGGCCACGCCAGCGACCGCCGCCACCGTCGGCGTGCCGCCCAGCGTGGCGCCGCCCGGGTTGGGATTGATGCTCATCGTGACCGCGTTGGTCGCCGTGGGCACCGGGTTCCCGACGCTGTCCTGCACGGCCACCGTGATGGCCGGCGTGAGGATGCTGCCCGTCGCGCTGACGACCGGGGGTTGCTGCACGACGCGGACGCGCGCCGGCACATCGTTCGCCGCCACGGCGAAGGCGGCCGACGTGTCGCTGACGAGCCCACTTGCGCTCGCCACCATCTGGTAGCCGGCCCCGGCAAGGTTCACGGTGAGCCCCGTGAGCGTCGCGCCCGAAGGCGACGACGCGGCGCCCGTCGCGGCCGTCGCGCTGCCACTCGTCGTGCCGCCCAGCACCGCGCCGAGCGTGCCGCCGATCATCGTGACGCTCGTGCCCACCGTGCCCGCATTCCGCGGGAAACCGAGCGAGTCCTGGATTTGCATGCTCACGCTGAAGCCGCCGCCGCGGATCGCGCCCGTGGGCGCCGACGTGAGCTTCACGCGATACGCCGGACCCACGATCCGGAACGGGACGGTGGTGTCCGGCAGCATGCCGGCTCGAGACACGACGACGCGATACAGGTTCCCCATCCGGCTCACCGTCAGGTTGCCGAACGAGGTGGCGCCGCTCACCAGTGGCTTGAGCGTCGTCCCACCCAGCGTCGCTCCGGAGAGTCCGCCGATGAGGGACACCGTGACGGACGCCGTGTCGCTGGCGATGACGTTGCCCGCGAGGTCGCGCGACTGGACACCGAGCGAGGTCAGCGTCACCCCCTGGTTCTCCACGGCCTGCGGTTGCGTGGTGAACTTGAGGCGGAACGGCGGTCCCGCGGTGACGGCGAAGGCCGTGCTCGGTGTGACGGCGCCCGTCGACACGAGCTGTGCTGACAGCGTGCGCGAAGCGATCACGCCGCCGACGACGACGCTGTCGAGCGTGACGACGCCGGCCACCGCGCGTGCCCCGAGGCGCCCCGTGAGGCTCTGTCCGGCTGTGAGGCTCGTGCTGAGCGCCACCGAGTCCGTGGATGTCGGGAGCACGTTGCCTTGCGCATCCAGCACGTTGAGCACGAGCGGCGGCGCGATCGCGACGCCATCCTGCACGCTCGCCGGCGGTTGGGTCACCCACGCGACGGTCGCCGGTGCGCCGGGCGTCACCGCGAACACGGTGGACGTGTCCGGTGTGAGCCCCGAGGCGGCCACGACCAGCTGATAACCCGTGCCGACCTTCGTGACCTTGAGGGCGCTGAACGTGGCCACGCCGGCGGTCGCGGCGAGGCTCGTGGTGCCGCTCGCGGTCGCGCCCGCACCGTTTGTCGCCAGCGAGACGGTCACCGTATTCGAGGCCGTCGGCACCGTGAGGCCGGCGGCGTCCTGCACGGCCACGACGACCCCTGGCGCGAAGCTCGCCCCCGAGACCAGCGTCGCCGTGGGTTGCACGGTGATCTTGAGTTTCGCGGCGGGTCCCGTCGCCACCGCGAACGCGTTGCTCGCCACCGTCGCCCCCGTCGGCACGTGCCGCGCCGTCAGCGTCTGCGACGCGATCACGCTCCCCACGACCACGCTATCGAGGGTCACGACGCCCGCGATGGCCCGCGCTCCGCTGCGCCCCGACAGGACCTGCCCCGCGGCCGCCGTGCCGAACGCCAGCTGCACCGAGTCCGTCGAGCTCGTCACCCGGTTTCCCGTCGAGTCGAGCACGTCGAGCGTCAGCGGCGGCGCGATCCGTGCGCCGGGCGCCACCGTCGCCGGCGGCTGCGTCGTCCACGCGAGCGTGCTCGCCGGGGCGGGCGTCACCGCGAAGACGGTCGTCGTGTCCGGCGCGAGGCCCGTTGCGCTCGCCACCAGCCGGTAGCCGCTGCCCGCCTTCCGCACGCGGACGTTCGAGAACGCGGCGGCGCCGCCCGCCGCGTTCACCGCCACGATCCCCGTCACGACGGCCCCTGCCGCCGTGTTCGCCGCGAGCGAGACGCCGATCGCGTTCGTGGCAGTCGGTACCGTCAGCCCCGTGTTGTCCTGCACCACCACCTGCAGCGTGGGCGCGATCGCGAGCCCCGCCGTCATGGTCGCCGCGGGTTGCGTCACGAACTTGAGCTTGGCAGGCGCTCCGGGCGCCCGCACGTCGAAGGGCGCGCTCGCCTGCGTCACCGCGCCCGACGTCGCCACCAGCGTGTACCCGCTGCCGGCCGCGGACACGGTCAGGTTCCCGAAGGTCGCGATCCCCGACGCCGACGTCGTCGCCGACAGCGTGCCGCCGAGCGTCGCGCTCCCCGGGTTGGCGCCGAACGCGACCGTCACGGCGGTACCCGCCGTGGCCACCGCGTTGCCGAGCGAGTCGAGCAGCTGGACCTGCACCGCGGGCGCGATCGCCACCGTTGTCGCCGAGCTCGTGGGCTGCACCGCGAACTGCAGCGCCTTGAGCCCGCCGTACGGGTTGAGCGTGAACGTCGCCGAGGTGGCGCTCGCGAGCCCGGTCGCGCTCGCGATGAGCGAGAAGCCGTTGCCCGCGAGGGGAATGGCGAGGTCGTTGAACGTCGCGGTCCCGGCGGCCGCGGCGCGCGTTACCGTGCCCGCCAGTGTCGTCGGCGACGGACTCGTCGCGATGCCGACGGTGACCGCGTTCGTCGCACCAACGAGGGTCGTGCCGAACGCGTCCTGCACCACCACCTTGGGACTCGGCACCAGCACGCCGTTCCGGATGTTCACGCCGGGAGTCCACGAGAAGGCCAGCTTGGCCGGCGGCCCGACCGCCAGCGCCGTGATGTTCACGGTCGTCGTCGTGATGCCGATGCGGGCCACCAGCGTGTCCACGCCGGGCGTCGCGGCGAGCGTCCACGAGCCCACGCGCGCCACTCCCAGCGAGTCCGTCGTCGCGCTGCCGCCGGTGATCGTGCCGTTGCCGGGAAAGGAGGTGAAGGTCACGGGAACGCCCGGGACTGCATTGCCGAGCGAGTCCTTCACGACCACCGAGGGCGGCACGGCGACGACGGTGCCGACCGGCGCCTGCTGCCCGCTCCCGCCGTTCACCAGGATCTGCTTGGGACCTGCCGGCGTCGCCGTCGCGGCCAGCTGCACTGGGCCGCCCCGGATCGTCGCGCCGGGCACGCTGATCGTGACCGGCTGCGACCCCGCCGTCACGCCAAGCTTCCACGCCGGTGCGCGTGCCACGCCGGTCGAGTCGGTCGGGACGCTCACCGACGTGGCGCCGTTGAACGTCGCGCCACTGCTCCCGGCGCTGAAGGTCACCGGGACCCCGGGCACCGCATTCCCGTACTTGTCGCGCACGAGCACCGCGAGCGGCGTGCCCAGCGTCGCGCCGACGATCGCCGTCTGTCCGGCGCCCGAGAGCAGCAGCAACGTGTCGGGCAGGTCGGGGCGCGCCTTGAGCGCGAGCGTGACGCGCTGCACGCCGCTTCCCAGCGTCACGTCCGCGCCGGTCTGGTCCGTGCCGGCAATCGTCGGTGGCGTCCAGCTGCCGACGAGCGCGATGCCGTCGCTTCCGGTGCGCACCGTCGTGCCGCTCACCGTGCCGTCCGTGGCGGTGGCCGTGAATGTCACGGGAACGCCGGGCATCGGATTGCCCTTCTGGTCGAGCACCTTCACGCCCGGACTCGGGTTCGCGACGGTCCCGACGGTGGCGCTCAGGCCGCCGCCGGCGTTCACGGACGTGGCCGACGTGGCCACCGCCGCGGTGAAGGTCAACTGCTCCGCGCACGACAGGCCGAGCATCGCGACGAGGACGGCAGCGGCGCGACGCGCGAGTGGGGTGGGGACGCGAGACATGCGCGGAGTGCCGGCCTAGCGGGACGACCCGTCGGGACTGCTGCCGCCGCCCTTGCTGGCCTCGAAGCGCGCGACGTCCTGCTCGAGTTCCTTGAACGCCGACGTCGCGCGGAACTTCGTCACCATCGCCTGGTTCTGCTTGAGCTTGGCCATCAGGGCCGCATTGGCGGTGCCGATCGGCAGCTCCATCAGGACGTAGGCGCGGTAGATCTCCCCTTCGGTGTCGACCTGCTGCTGGCGCGGGCGGCTGCCGGTGAGCACCGTGCTCACGATGGCCTTGCTCGTGGCGCTGTACTGCTGCATGAGCGCACTCGCGAGCGGTTCGCTGCCCTCTTCCGCGAAGCGCTTGCCCAGCCCCTCGAGCTTCGCCTCCATCTGCGTCGCGAGTTCCGCGCGGGCGGCCAGCCGCGCCTTGTCGATCGCCACCTGCAGGTCGCGCGACGTGGCCGTCGACGCGCTCAGCAGGTAGTCCGCGTCGCGCGGGGGCGCGAGATACCAGCCCGGCGCCTGTCGCAGCACGCCGCGATTGGGCTCGGGAGACAGGTCGGGTTGCGGGTTGGCGCTGCCGCACGCGCCGAGCGCCAGCGCCGCGGCCATCGCCAGCACGGTTCGCAGGGAGTCGAGATCAAGTCGAAGCATGCGATGCGCCTCCATCAGGGGGAGCCGGAGGCACGCTGGCGGCGCACCTCGTAGGCGGCGAACGCCACGGCGCGTTCGTTGAGCGGGATGTTCACGAGCCAGCGATTGAGCGCGGAGAGGGTGCCACGCACGGTCGACACGCCGCCATTCTGCACGCCGCGTGGCCCCTCGAACGGCACCGGTCGGCGCGTCGCGACGACCACGTACAGTTCCGTGATCCGGTCGCGACCCGGCGGCACCTGGGCATTCACCACGAGGCCCATCTGCCGGCGCTGCGTCGGTGTCGGGAACAGCAGCGAATCGCCCGCCGCGACCTCGGCCTGTCGCACGTACAGGTTGGGCAGCAGCACCTGCACGGTGTCGTCCGAGACGCCGAAGATCGTGATCGACGCGGCCTGCGTCGCCCGGATCGTGGCGATGATCTCGTCCGACGTGCGGGCCGTGCCCCGATCCACGAAGTCGGTCCGGTTGAGCGTGAC
>JACQES010000167.1 GCA_016200495.1 Gemmatimonadota bacterium | reverse complement strand
CTTCTCTCCCCCGCCCCGCCCCGCGCGCGCGCGCCGCGCCGCGTCCCACCGGTCGCCCGGCCACCAGTTCCACTTGCCCGCGAGGCGCAGCAGCGCCGGGCCGATCGCCATGCGGATGATCGTCGCGTCGAGGAAGACCGCGGCGGCGAGCGCGAAGCCCATCACCTTCACGAGCAGCAGCTCGCCCAGCGTGAAGGCGGCGAACACCGCGACCATGATCGCGGCCGCGCTGGTGATCACGCCGCCCGTGCGCGCGAGCCCCTCGACCAGCGCCTCGCTCTCGTCGCGGCCGAGCTTGCGCGCTTCCGCCACGCGGGCGACGAGGAACACCTCGTAGTCCATGCTCAGGCCGAACACGATGCAGAAGACGAGCACCGGGAGGCTCGGGAAGAGCCCCGTGGCGGCGCCGTCGAGCCCGACCAGGGTGGCGCCGTGCCCGTCGAGGAAGACCACCGTCACCGCCCCGAACGACGCCATGACCGCGAGCAGGTTGAGCAGCACCGCCTTGATCGGCACCATGATCGAGCGGAAGGCGATGAAGAGCGCGAGCAGCGTGCCCAGCACCACGAACGCGATCACGAGCGGGAGCTTGCTCGCGATCAGGTCCTCGTAGTCGGCGTTGAAGGCGGGAAGGCCGCCGATCTTCATCGCGACCCCCTCCATGCCGGCGAGCTTCACCGCGCCCTGCTGGCGCAGGTCGCGCACCCACGACGTCACCTGCTGGTAGTCCACCCCGGGGGCGGGCTGCACCTCGAGCAGGGCCAAGCGGCCGTCGGCGGAGGCGAAGGCCTGGCGCACCGTGCCGGGGAGGAGGCCCAGCAGCACCTGGTTGGGCGGCCCGTAGTTGACGAGCCCCGGGAGCGAGCGCACGCGCGCGGTGCGCTTGTCGGCCTCGATCGCCTGCGCGACCTTGCTCACCTTCTGCCACCCGTCGCCCTCGAGCACCGACTGCCCCACCGGCACCTCGACGAGCACGCGGAGCGCGTACACGATGCCGCCGTGCCCCATGGCCATCAGGTCCTCGAGCGCGAGCGCGGACTCCATCGAGCGCGGCAGGAAGTCCTGCTTCGGCATGCGCGTCTCGAGGCGCCACGACTGCCACGCGAGCAGCAGCACCGGCGGCAGCGCGACGGCGAGCACGAGCACCGGGCGCTTGACCACCATGCGCGCGAAGCTCCACCAGCGCCCCGTGTCGGCGGGGGCCGGGACGATCGTCGCGCTGCGGCGGCGCCGGCGGTCGAGCGCCGGGGCGGCCCACACGAGGAGCGCCGGCAACAGCGTGAGCGAGAGCGCCATCCCCATGAACACCACGATCAGCCCGCCCACGGCCATCGAGCGCATCTCGTTGAGCGGCACGAGCAGCAGCCCGACGAAGCCGATGATCACCGCCGCGCCGCTCACGAGGATCGTGTGTCCCGCCGCGCTGGCCGCGATCGCGGCCGCCTCCTCGCGGTCGCGCCCCTCGCTCAGCGCCTCGCGGAAGCGCGAGAGCGTGAGCAGCGCGTAGTCCACGCCCAGGCCCAGCCCCAGCATCGTGGCCATGTTCTGGAGCAGGATCGAGAGCGGCACCAGGTGCGCGATGAGCGCGACGACGCCCAGCGTGAGCGTGATGGCGAGCACCCCCACCACCACCGGCAGGAGCGCCGCCACGATCGCGCCGAACGCCGCCAGCAACAGCAGCAGCGTGAGCGGCAGGACGCGCGCCTCGGCGATCTTGATCTCGTTGCTCGAGAGCTTGCGGAGGTCGGCGTCGAGGGCGAGGTCGCCGGTCCAGCGGAGGGCCAGCCGCGGCCACTTCTCGTGCAGGTCCTTCACAAGGGTGCGCGTGCGCGCGCGGAACGTCTCGATCCCCTGTTGCTTGTCCTTCTCGGCGAACGAGATGCCGGCGAGGATGATCGTCCCCTGTGCGTCGCGCGGCACGAACAGCGGATCGCGCACGTCGAGGTACGAGAGGGTGCGCGTGAGCCCCGGCGTGCCGGCCAGTCCCGTCGTGATGCTCTGGAGCGCCTCGCGCCCCATGTCGGTCGTGGGACTCGGGATCCCGGTGGCCACGAGCACCACGTAGTGCCCGAACGGCGACGCGAACCGCTCGCCCAAGGCGATCTGCACGTCGGCCGACTCGGAGCCCGGGATGCGCGCGCCCCCCGTCAGCCGTTCCGAGACGTGGAGGGCCGAGGGCGCCACGGCGGCGATGATGGCCGCCCAGACGAGCGCGATCGCGAGCCGCTGCCGGACGATCCACCGGCCCACCACCCCTGCCTCGACCGTCCGCCCCGCAACGGGTGTGGCGTGCCGACGAAGGCTGGACATGGACGCGGGGGAGGGGGAACCGGGCTCTGGGACCACCAGTATACATGAAGATGCCCGACTGCGTTGCCCCTCCCGGCTCCCCCCGGTACTATCCCGGCATGCGCGCCCAGCTGACCCGGTTCGTCCCCCTGGCGGGGGCCCTGTTGTGGGGCGCGGCGTGCGTGGACGTGCCCGAGGATTTCGTCCGGCCCAAGGTCGGCTCGGTGAGCATCATCGCGGGGCAGAGCCAGGTGACGACCATCGGCAGCGATGCCGTGCCGCCCGCCATCAGGCTCCTTGGCCGCGACTCGCAGCCGCTGTTCGGCGTCGAGGTCCGCTACTCGGTCAAGAACGCGGGCGCGTCGGTGTTTCCGACCAACGTGCGCACGGACTCGATGGGCGTGGCCGCGCCGCGCGTCTGGACCGTGAGCGGCACGCCGGGGACGGACACGCTGGTGGCGGTCGTGGTCGGCGTGGGGACGTACACCTTCCTCGCCACCGTCACCCCGCCGTGCGCGGCCACCGGCGCGATCGCGGTCAACGACTCGATCAACGGCGCCGTGACGGCCGCCGGCTGCCTCACCAACGGCGGACGGCGCGCGGTGGGCTACACGACGCAGAACGTGCCGACCTCGCTCACCTACGGCGTGACGCTGAGCATGCGGGGCAGCACGTACAAGGGGCGCCTCGAGCTCCAGCGCTTCGGCGTGCCGGTCGCGACCTCGTCGTTCGACACGAGCACCGCGATTCCCAACCGCGCGAGCGTGATCGCCTTCCTGCCGGGCACGGGCGCCACCGTCCTCGCCATGGCGGAACTCGCGAGCGCCACGGGCCCGTTCTCGCTGGTGAGCGTCGGCAACCCGGTGGTGAGCGGCTGCGAGCCCAACGTGTTCATCGCGCCCGGCGCGCTCACCACGCAGGCCTCGATCGACGCGAACGCGTGCACGATCACGGACCAGAACGGCGCCGTGTACTACGCGCACCGCTACACGATCCGGCTCGCCACCGGGCAGCGCATGGTCGCGCGCATGAGCTCGACCGCCATCGACCCGTACCTGCTCGTGATCGACGGCAACGGCAACGTCGTCGCGGGGCAGGACGTGGGCACGATCTCGTCGGTGGCGGTGGACTACACGGCGCCGGCGGCCGGCTACTACACGATCGCCGGGCTCTCGACGCGCTCGCCCCGCGCCACCGGCGGCCCCTACATCATCAGCGTCGACCCGTAGCGGCCGCCACTTCCGCGCGCAGGTGCTGGAAGCTGTCGAAGCGCGCCGCGGTCACCGTGTGCCCCACCAGCGCCATGAGCGCGCATCCCGGTTCGCCCTGGTGCGCGCAGTCGGCGAACTTGCAGGTGCCGAGCACGCTGCGGAATTCGGGGAAGCAGTGCTCGAGCTCGCGCGGCTCCATCCCCCAGAGCCCGACCTCGCGCAGCCCCGGCGTGTCGATGATCGCGCCGCCGTCGGGCAGCGGATGCAGGAAGCCGCCCACCGTGGTGTGCCGCCCCTTGTTGACGCTCTCGCTCACCTCGCCCACGCGCAGCTGGAGGCCGGGATACATGGCGTTGAGCAGCGACGACTTGCCCACCCCCGACGGGCCCGTCACCACCGACACGCGCCCCATGAGCGCGTCGTGCACCGCCTCGAGGCCCATGCGCTCCTTGACGCTCACGACGTCGAGCGCGTAGCCCGCGTTCACGTAGGGCGCGAACCGCGCGCGCACCGCCGCCTCGCCCACCAGCTCGGCCTTGTTGACCACCACGCGCGCGGTGATGTCGTTGGCCTCGGCGCTCACCAGGAACCGGTCGAGCATGCGTTCGTGCGGCTCGGGGTTGGCGGCGGCGAACACGGCCACCACCTGGTCCACGTTGGCCGCGATCACGCGCTCGCCGTGGCGCCCGCCGGGTTCGCGGCGCGCGAGGCGCGAGCGGCGCGGGTGGATGGCGGTGATCGTCCACGCGCCCGCGCCGGCGTCCTCGAAGGTCACGCGATCGCCGACGGCGAGCTTGTGGATCCCGCCGTCGTCCTCGCGTCCCTGCTTGAGGCGACCGCGCATGGACGCCACCACGGTGGAACCGTCGGGGCCGAGCACGCGCCACTGGCCGCCGGTGCCCTCGGTGACGAGCCCTTCGAGCGAGGCGCTCACGGTGCACCGTCCGCGGGCCGCACGTCCATCCACCGGCGCTGCCCCGCCTCGGATGCCGCTGCCTGCGCGATCAGCCGCTCGAGCTCGGCGCGGACGTCGGCCAGCGGCCACGCGCCGAGCGCGGCGAGCGCGGCGGCGGCCGAGTCGCCCCACGCGACGAAGGGCGACTCGAGGTGCCCCGCGATCCCCTGCTCCCCCTGGCGCTTCCACTTGAGGAAGAAGAGGTACGCGCCGAACGGGCGCGCCGCCTCGCCGGTGGTGTCGGTGCACAGCTCGACCGAGTACGAGAAGCCGTCGCTCCCCTCGAACGCGGCGGGACGGTCGTGCACGGCCGCGTAGCCGCCGATGGTGTTCGCGTCGCCCTTGGAGAGATCGGCGGGAAGGTGGCGCCCGGCCATGGTCAGAACGCCTCGCCCACGGTGATCGAGAAGGCGCGCGAGTCGCGGCCGAAGCCGTAGTCCACGCGCAGGTTGTAGCGGTCGGGGAGCGAGAGCGCGTAGCGGAAGCCGAAGCCGCCGGTCACGTGCGCGCGGTCGGTGGCGAAGGCGCCGAGCACCGGCGACGTGGCGGCGGCGCCCACGAAGGCGACGACGCTGAAGCGCGGCACGTCCTCGAGCACCGCGAACGGCGCGCTCCGGTATTCGCCTTGCAGCGACAGCGCCTGCTGGTCGCGGAAGCGCCCCATGAGGAAGCCGCGCGCCACCGTTTGCCCGCCGAGCTGCGGCAACCGGTCGAACGGCACGAGGCCATCGGTGAAGTCCCCCCACGCCTGCACCGCCCAGAGGTGCTCGCCGGTGATCGTGCCGTACGCGCGCGAGTCGAGGGTGACGCGCGTGAACGGGTGCGTGGAGCCCAGGTGGGCGAAGGCGCGTGACGCCGAGACGCTCGCGAAGGTGCCCTGCGACGGCCAGTAGAGCCGGTCGCGCGTGTCGCGGTTGGCGAGCAGCCCAAGCGTCACGAGCTTCCAACCGTCGTGTCCCGCGGCGCCCAGCAGCTGCGCGCCGGGCTTGATCTCGTCCACGAGCACGTCGTCGTAGGCCACGCGCACGCCGGCGTAGATGTTCGGGAGCACCGACTTCTGCGCGGTGACGGCGATGATCCGGCTCGTCGGCGTGTACGTCTCGCCCGAGTCCACGCCCGCGTTGCCGATGCCGTAGAAGCGGTAGGGATACTTGGAGAGGAGCCCGTCGAAGGTGAGGTGCCACTCGTTGCGCGTGGTCCACGTGTCGGCGCTGCCGCCGAGCGTGAACTGCCCGTTGCGCGTGGCGATCGCGTTGAGCGAGTAGGTGGAGGGGCGCGTCATCGCCACGGGATGCGCGCGCACCCAGAGCGCGCCCAGCCCGATGCCGATGTCGGTCTCCGGCGTGTAGAAGATGCCCGGCAGCACGAACGGGCCGACGGAGGCGCCGTTGGGGGCGGTGTCGCGGGCCGCGGCCTCGCGCGCGGCGCGAACGGCGGCGGTATCGCGAGCCGCGGACGAATCGCGGCTCGCGCGTGCGACCGCCGTGTCGCGGACGGCGCGCGTCGTGTCGGTGGCCTGCGCGCGTGCGGTGCCCGCGAGGGCGAGGGCCAGCGCCGTGGCTCGCGCGAACGACCGCGCCGTGGTGCGGATCAGAACGCCTCTCCCACCGTGAAGTAGGTGGCCGCCGAGTGCGCGCCCCACCCGCGATCAATGCGCAGGTTGAGCCGGTCGGGCCTGGTCAGCGCGATGCGGAGCCCCACGCCGCCGGCCACCTGGAACGCGGGCGCGGCGAACTTGGACAGCTGCCCGGCGACGCTCCCCGTCGAGAGGAAGGCCACGCCCGAGAGCCGCCACCACTGCCAGCCCGCGTCCGATCCGAACCACGGCGCAGAGCGGTACTCGGCCGTGAACGAGGTCGCGTACTTGTCGCGGAACTGCCCGGTGAAGAAGCCGCGTACGAGGTCCTTGCCGCCCAGGCGCGGCAGCCGCTCGAACGGCGGCAGCCCGCCGGCCACTCCGTCGGCGAACCACTGGAGGGCGAGCACGTGCTGGCCGCCGAGCGACTGGTACCAGCGCGCGTCGAGCACGCCGCGCCAGTAGTTGAGCTCGGAGCCGATGATCGGGTCGGCGCGGCCGAACTGCGCGGTGACGAACGCGCCGTTGAGCGGGAAGTAGTAGCGGTCGCGCGTGTCGTACACGGCGAGCGCCGAGAGGGTGGAGACGTACCAGCCGTTGGGCGCGCCCGGCACGGTGCCGTTCTTGATCGGGCCCGCCTTGACGTCGCCCAGCTGCGTGACGTCGAAGTAGTAGCGGAGCCCGATGAAGAACTTGGACGCGACGCGGTGCTGCCCGGTGAGGATGAGCCGCACGGTGCTCGGCACGAACTTCTCGGGCGGGTCGATCGTGGCGTAGGGCCCGATGCCGAAGAACTTGGTCGGCGCGCGCTGCACTGTGAGCTCGGCCGTGAGCCGGTTGGTGTTCCCCTCGGTCCAGTGGTCGATGTTGCCGACGAACGAGAACTGCGACGTCTCGGTGGCGAGGAACGAGGTCTGGTAGAGCGTGGGACGTTGTCCCGGCGCCTCGCCGGCGCGCACCCATACGAGCCCCGCGCCGCCGCCATAGCCGGTCTCGGGGGAGTAGATGAGCAACGGCGAGACGATCGGCCCGACGGTCTCGACCAGGCGACCGGTATCGGACTTGATCGTGTCGCGCGGGGCGGGGGCCGCGCTCGGCCCCTGCGCCGCGAGGAACGCCGGGCTGGTGAGGAGGGCCGCGAGGACGACGGCGCTACGTCGCGCCCGGCGCCAGGGGGTGGAGATCATCTAGAACGCCTCGCCAAGGGTGAAGTAGGTGCCGGACGTGCCGTTCGACCAGCCACGATCGATCCGGATGTTGAGCCGGTCGTCGTCGGTGAGCGCGAAGCGGAGGCCGAAGCCTCCCGCCACGCGGAAGTTGCGCGTCGCGAGGTCGCGCAGCGAGGCCGCCACGCTGCCCGTGCTCGCGAACGCCGTCGCGCCGATCCGGTGCCACGCCGCCGAGCGGAGCTCCGTCTGGAGCGCCACCATGCCGCGGTCGCGGTAGCGGCCGTCCCAGAGGCCCCGCAGGATCGTCATGCCGCCGATCTGCGGCATCCGGTCGAACGGGATGGTGCCGAGCACGCCGTCCATGAGCAGTTGCATGGCGAAGACGTGACCGTCGCCGAGCCCCTGGTAGTGGCGCAGGTCGATCGATGCGCGCGCGTAGGCGAACTCGCTGCCGAACGCCGCGTTCGCGTACCAGAGCGAGACGAGCGCGAGGTTCCCCTTGAGGGGAAAGTAGTAGGGCTCGCGCGTGTCGAGCTGCGCGAGCGCGCCCAGCTGCACGACGTTCCAGCCGAGCTGGCCCGGCACCGCGCCGCTCAGCAGCACCCCCGTGTCGCGGACGCTCACCACCTCGTGCTCGACCAGCCCCTGCACGCCGACGTAGAGGTTCTCGTGCAGCTTGCGCGACACGCTGGCCGCGACGCGCTCGAGCGTCGGCGCCCAGACCTCGGCGTAGTCGGCCGACTGCGGGCCGACGCCGAAGAACTTCTGCGGATAGTGCGAGTAGGTGACCTCGAAGGTCACGTGGTACGCGTTGTGGCGCGTCCAGAGGTCGCCCACAGTGTACACCGTCAGTTGCTGCTCCTGCGTCACCTGCCCCGAGACCTGCAACGTGCTCGGGCGCTGCTCATGGTCGTGGTCCCCCAGGAGCACCGAGCGCACCAGGCCGCCGCCGCCGCCGAAGCCCGTCTCCGGGGCGTAGAAGAAGGTCGGGGCGAAGACGGTCTCCGTGCTGCGGAGGTCGCCGCCCGGCGTGTGGTCGATCGTGATGATGCGACCCGGGTGTCGCGAATGGTAGACGGCCGAGTCGCCCGGATCGTGGGCCGTGTCGCCGCGCGCTCGGCGCAGG
The DNA here is from genome assembly GCA_016200495.1 of Gemmatimonadota bacterium. Lineage (GTDB taxonomy): Bacteria > Gemmatimonadota > Gemmatimonadetes > Gemmatimonadales > Gemmatimonadaceae > JACPPC01. The sequence continues at coordinate 13,327 of JACQES010000167.1, read as the reverse complement.
GAATCGGCGGGTCCGGCTGCCGCGCGCCGCGCCGAGTCGGCCTTGGCGCGCGCTTGCCGCAGCGAGTCGATTGGGCTCTGCTGGGCGGCGACGGGAAGCGCGAGGGCGGTCAGCGCGAGCAGGAAGCCCAGCCACGACGCTGGCCGCCGGACGATCACGCGCGCACCCCCGAATGGAAGCGCGCGTCGTTGCGCGCCATGTCGAGGAGCAGGTTGCACGGCTCGAAGCGCGGGCGGAACCGGTCGTGCAGCTCCTCGAGGCGGCGCACGACCTCGTCGGCGCCGATCGCGTCCATGTAGCGGAACGGCCCGCCGCGGAAGGGCGGGAAGCCGATGCCGAAGATGGCGCCGATGTCGCCGTCGCGCGCCGAGCGCACGATCCCCTCCTCGAGGCAGCGCGCGGCCTCGTTGAGCATCGCGAGGGCGCAGCGCCACTGGATCTCCTCGGCCGGCACGCTGCTGCGCGTGTTGCCGGTGGGCAGGAGGGCGTACACGGACTCGTCCACCCCCTCCTTCTTGCCGGTCTCGCCGTAGCGGTAGAAGCCCGACTTGCCCTTCCGGCCCAGGCGCCCGGCCTCGAGCACGCGCTGCAGCGACTTGCTCGGGCTCATCCGGTCGCCGAACGCCTCGAGCATGATCTTCCCCGACTTGCCGGCGATGTCGAGGCCGACCTCGTCGAGCAGCGTGATGGGCCCGACGGGGAAGCCGAAGTCGAGCATCGCGTGGTCGATCGCGTCAATCGCGGCGCCCTCGTCGAGCAGCTTGCCGGCCTCGTTGATGTACGGGGCGAGGATGCGGTTGACGTAGAATCCCGGCGCGTCGTTGACGATGATGCACGTCTTGCCGATGCGCTTGCCGTAGGCGACGCTCGTCGTGATCGCGCGCGCCGAAGTCTTCGGCGTCACGATGATCTCCAGCAGCGGCATCTTGTGCACGGGGCTGAAGAAGTGGAGCCCGATCACGTTCTCGGGGCGCGTGGCCACCTGCGCGATGTCGGCGATCGGGATCGTGCTCGTGTTCGACGCGATGATCGCGTCGTGCGGCACCACCGGCTCGAGCTCGCGCACGACCTGGTGCTTGACGTCCAGGTCCTCGAACACCGCCTCGATCACGAGCGGCGCGTTGCCGAAGCCGTCGTAGGTGATCGTGCCCGAGAGGAGCGAGAGCTGATCGTCGTACTCCTGCCGCGTGACCTGCTTGCGCACCAGCTTCTCGCGGAGCACGTCGCGCACGGCCGCGACCCCCTTGAGCACGCGCTCGTGCTGCGCGTCCTTCATGCGCACCGGGATCCCCTGCATCACGCTCACGGCGGCGATCCCCGCGCCCATGAAGCCCGAGCCGAGGATGCCGAGCTTGGTGATGGGCGCCGGCGCCGGGGCGTCGCCGTCCACCCCCGGGTCCTTCTTGAGCGCGGTGGTGGCGAAGAAGATCGAGATCAGCGCCCTGGACTCCGGCGTCTCGGCCAGCCGCGCGAAGGTCTCCAGCTCGCGCGCGTAGCCCGCCTCGATGCCGTGCGCGTAGCCCTCGTGCACGACGTCGAGGATGGCGGGCGGGGCGGGATAGTTGCCGCGCGTCTTCTCCAGCACCGACTCGCGCGCCTTGCGGAAGATCACCGAGCGGCCGACCGGGTTCTCCTCGAGCAGGAGCACGCCGACTCCCTTGCCCGACTTGGACGTGGGCGGGATCGGGCGCCCCTCGTAGAGGTCGCGCGCGCGGCGGATCGCCACCTCGCGCAGGATGGCCGGGTGCACGAGCTCGTTGACCAGCCCCATCTGCAGTGCCTTGCGCGCACGGATGTTCTTGCCGGTGAGCATCATGTCGAGCGCGGCCTGGAGCCCGACAAGGCGCGGCAGGCGCTGCGTGCCGCCCAGCCCGGGGCAGAGGCCCAGCTGCACTTCGGGGAGCGCGAGCGTCGTCTTCGGGTACTCGGTGCCGATGCGGTAGCGGCAGGCGAGCGCGATCTCGAGCCCGCCGCCCATGCACGTGCCGTTGATGGCCGCCACGACCGGCACGCGTCCGCCCTCGATCTGCTTGAGGAGCGCGTGGCCCTGCCTGGCGAGCGCCGCGAGCGCCGCGCCACTCGGCGCCGCCTGCAGCTCGTCGATGTCGGCGCCGGCGATCCACGAGTCCTTCTTGCCCGACAGGAGCACGGCGGCCTTGATGCTCGTGTCCTTCTGGAGGCGCTCCATCACGGGGGCGAGCTCCGCGCGCACGGCGGCGCCGAGCACGTTCTGCGGCTGGCCGGGGATGTCGAGCGTGAGGACGGCGATGCCGTCGAGGACCTCGACCGTCAGCACCGAGGTCGTCATGCACTCCTCCCCACTCGGGTCGGCACGGCCGCGTGAGGCGCGGCGCACGGAGCGGACGGCGGGCGACTCATGCGCGTTCCACCACCATCGCGTGCCCCAGCGCGCCCGCCGCGCACACGGTCATGAGCCCGTACTGTCCGCCGCGGCGCCCGAGTTCGTTGAGCAGCGTGGTGAGGATGCGCGCGCCGGTGGCGCCGAACGGGTGCCCGATCGAGATCGAGCCGCCCATGACGTTCAGGCGCGAGCGGTCCACTTCGCCCACCGGCGTGTCGAACCCCGCGCGCTTCGCCCAATCGACGCTCGCGAGACCCTTCAAGTTGCACAGCACCTGCGCCGCGAACGCCTCGTGCATCTCGACCAGGTCCATGTCCTTGAGGCGGAGCTCCGCGCGCGCGAGCGCCACCGGCGCCGCGAGCACTGGCCCCTGCAGCAGCTGCTCGCCCGGGTCGAGCGCGGCGTACGCGTACGAGCGGATGTAGCCGATGGGAGTGTAGCCCCGCGCCTTGGCCACGTCCTCGCGCATGAGGAGCACCGCCGCGCCGCCGTCGGTGAGCGGCGAGGCGTTGCCCGCGGTCACGGTGCCGTAGCGGCGATCGAAGACCGGCTTGAGCGCGGCCAGCTGCTCGGCGCTCGTGTCGGCGCGGATCCCGTTGTCGTTGGTGACCACGGTCTCGTAGCGCGGGCCCACGTACACCGGCGCGATCTCCGCGGTGAGGCGCCCGTCCTTGGTGCCCTGCGCGGCGTTCTGGTGCGACGCGAGCGCGAACTGGTCCTGCGCCTCGCGGCTGATCCCGTTCAGCTTGGCCATCTTCTCCGCGCTCTGCCCCATGCTCTCGCCCGTGGTCGGCTCGGCGATGGCGGGGGTGACGGGAATCAGGTCGCGCGGGCGGATCTTCGCGATCGCCTGCACGCGCGCCGCGAGCGACTTGGCGCGACTGGCCGCCACCAGCGCATCGGCGAAGCCGCGCGCGTGGAGGATGGGCGGGTTGGAGAGCGACTCCGCGCCGCCGGCGATGATCGTGTCGGCGTGCCCCAGCAGGATCTGGTCGGCGGCGTTGGTGATGGCCTGGTTGGCCGACGCGCACGCGCGCGACACGGAGTACGCATCCACCGTCTTGGGAAAGAGCGGCATCAGCGACACTTCGCGCGCGATGTTGGGCGCGAGCACGTCGGGCACCACGGTGCCGAACACCAGCTGCTGCACCGTCGCCGGGTCGAGGTTGGTGCGATGCACCAGCTCCGAGACGGCCAGCTTCCCGAGCTCGATGGCGCTCAGGTGCTTGAAGACCGTGCCGGACCGGACGAACGGGGTGCGGACGCCGGCCACGACGGCCACGCGCCGCCCGGGGGAGCCGAGAGGGGGCATCCCGGGAAACGTAGGGGGGACTGGGACCCCTTTGCACTAGGTTTCCCGCCATGCCAGGCCCCACCCGCGCCGACCACCTCGCCCGCCTCGCCCGCGAGTCGTTCGACCTCCTGGTCGTGGGGGGCGGCATCAACGGCGCCGGCATCGCGCGCGACGCGGCGCTGCGCGGCATGAGCGTCGCGCTGGTCGAGCGCGACGACTGGGCGAGCGGCACGTCGAGCCGGTCGAGCCGGCTCATCCACGGCGGGGTGCGCTACCTCGAGCACGGGTACCTGCACCTCGTGTGGGAGGCGAGCCGCGAGCGCCGCACGCTGCTCACGATCGCGCCCCACCTGGTGCGGCCGCTGCCGTTCACCTGGCCCGTGTACCGGGGCGCGCGCATCCCGCGCTGGAAGCTGGCGGCGGGGCTCTGGCTCTACGACCTGCTCGCCGCGTTCGGCAACGTGGCCAACCACGAGCGGCTGGACGCGGCCGGCGTGCTCGCGCGCGAGCCCAACGTGCGCCGCGACGGGCTCACCGGTGGCGCGCGCTACTACGACGCCGCCACGCACGACGCGCGGCTCACGTGGGCCAACGTGCAGGACGCGGCGATGCACGGCGCGGTGGTGCTCAACCATGCGATGGTGGTGTCGCTCACGAGGGCGAGCGATGCGGGGAACGGGCAGCCGCGCCGCGCGGCCGGCCCGGACGCTGTGCCAGACGCCACCGGCGTCGCGCCATCCGCCGGTGGTGCGTCCATCGCGCCTGCACGCGGCGCAGCGGCAGGTCGCGTGACCGGCGCCGTGGTCCGCGACATCGCCGGCGGCCAGGAGGTGCGCGTGCGCGCGCGCGTGGTGGTGAACGCGGCGGGCCCGTGGCACGACGACGTCGAGCGGCTCGACAACGCGGGACTCGCCCCCGGCGTGCGCGGCACCAAGGGGGTGCACGTGGAGGTCGAGCGCGGGCGCATCGGCAACCGCGACGCGATCACCGTGATCAGCGGCGTGGACGGGCGCGTCATGTTCGTGCTCCCCGCGGGGCCGCACGCGATCATCGGCACCACCGACACCCCCACCGACGAGCCCCCCGACCAGGTGCGCGCCAGCGAGGCCGACATCCGCTACCTGCTCGACTCGGCGAACCTCGCCTTCCCGGAGGCCCGGCTCGTGCGCGACGACGTGATCAGCGCGTGGGCCGGCATCCGCCCGCTGATCGCGAGCGGCAACAGCGGCAATCCGTCGAGCGCGAGCCGCGAGCACCAGATCACGACGAGCGCGAGCCGCATGGTGAGCGTCACGGGGGGCAAGCTCACGACCTATCGCTCGATGAGCGCCGAGGTGGTGCAGGCGGCGGCGCGCGCCTCGGGGCAGCGCATTCCGCGGAGCCGCACCGCCGACCGCCCGCTCCCCGGCGGCGACCTGCGCAGCGTGCGCGAGCTCGAGCGCGCGGTGGCCGACCAGGTGGGGGCGGAGGACATCGCGCAACACCTGGTCGAATCGTACGGCAGCGAGTGGGAATCGGTGTGGCGCCTGACCGAGGCGCGGCCGGCGTGGCGCGAGCGCGTGGCGAGCGGACTGCCGACGCCGTGGGCGAGCGTGGCGTGGGCGGTTCGCGAGGAGATGGCGCTCACGCTGGCCGACGTGCTGGTGCGGCGCACCAAGCTCGCGTACCAGCTGAGAGACCATGGTGTGGCGGTGGCGCCGACGGTCGCGGAGCTGATGGGGGCGGAGCTGGGGTGGACGCGGGCGGGGGTGGAGCTGGCGGTGGCGGAGTACGGTTTGGAGGTGGAGAGGCTGTTCGGCGTGTCGTGAGACTTAAGAGCGTTTCACCACAGAGCACACCGGGCACACCGAGCGCGCGTGGCGTGGGTTCGCGGCTCGGCGGAGAGGGATTCACCACAGAGGCACGGGGGCACGGAGGACTGCGAGGGGGCTTGTTGGGGGCGTGAGGGTCGGGGGCTGCACCCGCTAACGCAACCGGGGCCCGCACGCGAGTCGTCGCGTCCGGGCCCCAAAGATTCATGGCACTTCTCGCGGTCCTCCGTGCCTCCGCGCCTCTGTGGTAACACTCACGAGGCCAAACGAATTCTCGGTGTGCCCGGTGTGCTCGGTGGTATCAAGCTCCTGGCACTTCTCCCCCTCACGTCAGATCGTCCGGCGCCGCCGTGTGGATCGTGATCAGCTCCACGACCTCGAGCTTGCGCACGCGCGTCGGCAGCTTGAGGTGGGCGATCTCTCCGACGGCCTTGCCGAGCAGCGCGCGCCCGATCGGCGACGCCATGGTGACGTGCAGCTCGTCGAACTCGAGCGCGTCGCCGAAGACGAGGTGGTACGTCTCCTTGGTGCCCGTGGCCTGGTCCTTCACGACGACCTTGGACCCCAGCCCGACCTTGTCGGCGGGGATCTCCTTGAGGTCGATCTGGGACAGCTTGGACAGGCGCTGCCGCAGCTGGCCCAGGCGCGCCTGCACGAACTGCTGGCGCTCGAGGGCGGCCTTGTACTCGGAGTTCTCGCGCAGGTCGCCGAGCTCCACCGCCTTCCGGATCTCGTTGGGCAGCGTGACGTTGAGCTCGTGCTGGAGCTTCTCGACCTCTTCGCCGAGCTTCTGCTTGAGTTGATCGAGCATGGGACACCGCCGGGACCGGGTGGAGCGAAACGGAGGCGCCCGGCCAGTTGGGGGCCGGGCGCCTCGGATGCCCTTCATTATATAGAAGCCGAGTGCGTGGTGGCACCCCTGACGCGGGAGTGCGCGGGGCGGCGCGCGAGGGGCGGCGCGCGACGGGCGGCGCCGGCGGAAACGGTGGCGGTGAGGCGAGGCGCCGAGCCCGCGCCGCGCGCGCCTTCCGCCCCGCCGCTCCCCGCCCGGTAATTTCCCCGGCATGATCCGCCTCGAACCCCACGGACCGGTGGTGCGCGCCGAGTTCTCGACAGCGCGCACGCGCCTGATCGGGATCACGGTGAGCTGCTACCTCCACAAGGGGGTCGTGGTGGACACCGCCTTTCCCGACGTGCGCCACTGGTATCGCGACTGGCTCACCGCGTCGCGCGCCGTGGGGGTGATGGTCACGCACCATCACGAGGACCACGCGGGCAACGTGAACTCCGTCGCCAAGCTCGGCCTCCCCGCGTGGATCGCGCCCGCGACCATGGCGCGCATCCGCGACGTCGAGCCGATCGGGTTCTACCGGCACTTCACCTGGCGGCAGATGCGCTCGCTCACGCGCGAGGTGATGCCGTTCGACCCCGCGCCGCTCGTGCCGATCGCGACGCCGGGGCACGCGCACGACCACCACGTGCTGTGGGATCCGCTCGAGGAGATCCTCTTCGCCGGCGACCTGTTCCTCGGCGTCAAGGTGCGCGTCGCGCACGCGGACGAGGACCCGCGCGCGCTCGTGGCGAGCCTGCGCGCGTGCGCGCGGCTCCGGCCGCGGATGCTCTTCTGCGCGCATCGCGGCAACGTGCCCGAGCCGGTGGCGGCCCTCAGCGCCAAGGCCGACTGGCTCGAGCACACGATCGGCGAGGTGGACCGGCTGGCGGACGCGGGGTGGACCGACGCGGCGATCCAGCGCGCGGTGCTGGGGCGCGAGGACGTGACGGGATACTTCTCGTTCGGGGACTACTCGCGGGTGAACCTGGTGAAGGCGATTCGCGCGACGCGGGCGGCGAAGACCGACTGAGCCGCGGCGGCGGCGCGACCTGCGGCGCGCCGCGCGCCACCGCGCTCCACGCACCTCACCCACAGCGAACGAACGCGCGCTTCGCGGTGTCCAACCTCCGCGCCGACCTCGTGCGGTTTCGCGGCGTACGTGTGTCCCGTGCGCTGGATCGCCACGCGAATGGCGTCCGGCAAGGAGTCGAGTGACCGTGTCCCTGCTTCGTCCCCTCGTGAGCGTTGCCGCCGCGTGCCTGCTCGCGGCCGCCGCACGCCCAACGGCGCACGTCCCCGGCTGCACCCCCACCGCCGCCCGCACCGACCACGCGATGACGTGGGACGCCGACCGCCGGCAGGTGGTGCTCTTCGGCGGCGAGGCGCCCGGCGACGCGCTCTCGGCCGACACGTGGGGCTGGACCGGGCGCGCGTGGGAGTGCGTGGCCGCGACGAGCGCGGCGGGACCCCGGCCGCGCGGCGCCGCCATGCTCGCGCATGACGCGCGCCGTCACGTGCTCGTGCTCTACGGCGGGCGCGCCGGCGGCCGCGACGGCCTGCGCGACACGTGGGAGCTCGGCCCCGCGGGCTGGACCCTGCGCGACACGCTCGGTCCCACCCCCGATCCGCACGGCGCGATGGCGTGGGACGAGAAGACGGGCAGCGTGCTGCTGTTTCACACGAAGGGCGACGACGGGCCCACGCGCGCGACGTGGCGCTGGACCGGCAGCGCGTGGACCGCCGTGGGCGAAGGCCCGCACGAGGAGTTCCCCGATGCGCTGCTCGCGGGGTCCAGCGGGCAGCCGGCGACGCTCATCACCGCCAAGCCCACCGGCACCGACGACGCGTTCGAGGCCACGCGCTACGACTGGCGCGGGAATCGCTGGGTGCCCGTGTCCGCGACCGGCACGCTGCCGCGCTTCTCGCCGCAGGCGCCCGCCGCGCGCACCGCGACGGCGCCGCGCCGCAAGGGCGCGCAGCTCGCGTTCGATCCCGTGCGCGGCATGGCGATCCTGCACGGCGGCGACGACGGCCAGCGCGTGCTCGACGAGACGTGGGGGTGGGACGGACGCGCGTGGCGGCGCGTGGTCGGGAAGTGACGCGTGGGCTCGTGACGCGCCGGGAGTGCGCGTCACGTTGCGGATGCCATGGGCGGCGCCCCATGATTGAGCGTCCCCCGCCGAGACTCCCATGCGCCTGCTGCCCGTCCACGCGATCTCGTCCGCGCTCCCTGCCCTCGCGCTGTCGTCCGCGCTCCTCACCGCCCAGTCCGTCGCCCCCGGCCCCACCGACATCGCCGGCACCGTGCGCGGGCCGCGCGGCCCCGAGGCCGGCGTGTGGGTGATCGCCGAGACGAAGGAGCTGCCCACGCACTTCGTGCGCATCGTCGTCACCGACGACAGCGGCCGCTACCTGATTCCCGACCTGCCCAGGGCCGCGTACGACGTGTGGGTGCGCGGCTACGGCCTCGTGGATTCGCGGAAGGTGCGTGCGCGCATCGGCACGGTGGTGAACGTGCAAGCGACCCCCGCCCCGGATGCGCGCAGTGCCGCTCGCATCTATCCCGCCGGCTACTGGCTCTCGATGCTCAAGGTGCCGGCCGAGACCGAGTTCCCCGGCACGGGCGCCGCGGGGAACGGGATCGCGCCGACGATGAAGTCGCAGCAGGACTGGATCCGCACGGTCAAGTCGGGCGGCTGCACCGCGTGCCACCAGCTCGGCACGCTCGGCACCCGCGTCGTGCCCGAAGCGTACCGCGCGATGGGGCCGGCCGCGGCGCAGTGGGAGCGGCGCGTGCAGTCGGGCCAGGCGGGGCCGCAGATGCTCGCGACGATTGATGGCATGGGTCACCAGCGCGCGCTGCAACTCTTCGGCGAGTGGACCGACCGGATCGCGGCGGGCGAGGTGCCCGCGACGTCGCCCACGCGGCCGCGCGGCATCGAGCGGAACGTGGTGATCACCGAGTGGGACTGGGCCGACCCGAAGGCGTACATGCACGACCTCGTGTCCACCGACCGGCGCGACCCGACGGTGAACGCGTGGGGCAAGATGTACGGCGCGCTCGAGCTGAGCGCCGACTACCTGCCCGTGCTCGATCCCAAGGCGAACGCGATCGATCGCGTGCCGCTCACCGTGCGCGACCCCGCGACGGAGCCCGCGACCGGCCCGCATCGCGGCGCGAGCTCCGTCTATTGGGGCGACGAGGCGATCTGGACGAGCAAGAACAACGTCCACAACCCGATGATGGACGAGAAGGGACGCGTGTGGATCACGTCGGCGATCCGTCCGCCGGAGAATCCCGCCTTCTGCAAGGCGGGCTCGACGCATCCGTCGGCCAAGCTGTTTCCGCTCAATCGCTCGGGGCGCCAGCTCGCGATGTACGACCCGACCACGAAGAAGCTCACGCATATCAATACGTGTTTCGGCACGCATCACCTGATGTTCGCCGAGGACCCGCAGCGCACGCTGTGGACGAGCGGGGGCGGGCCCGTGATCGGGTGGCTCGACACGAAGCTGTTCGAGCAGACCGGCGACGAGGAGCGCGCGCAGGGATGGACCGCGCTCATCCTTGACACCAATGGTGATGGCAAGCGCGGGCCGTACACCGAGCCCAACGAGCCGATTGATCCGACGAAGGATCATCGCATCACCGCCGGCTTCTACGCCGTCTCCCCCGCCCCCGACGGTTCCGTGTGGGGCTCATCGCTCGGCTATCCCGGCGGGATCCTGCGCCTGGTGCCCGGCGCGCACCCACCCGAGACCGCGCTCGTGGAGTACTTCGAGCCGCCCTTCAACAGCGCCGACCCCGCCAAGCGCGGCTACTCACCGCGCGGCATGGACATTGACCGCAACGGCGTGGCATGGGTGGCGCTCGCGAGCGGGCACCTCGCGAGCTTCGACCGCCGCAAGTGCACCGGCCCGCTCAACGGCCCGACCGCGACGGGGCAGCACTGCCCGGAGGGCTGGACACTCTACCCCGAGCCGCTGCCGCAGCTGTCGAACGTGACCGCGTCGGGGAGCGCCGAGGCGAGCTATTACACGTGGGTGGACCAGCACGACGCGCTGGGGTTGGGGAAGAACACGCCCATCAACACCGGCAACGCGTCGGAGGGGTTGCTCGCGCTCAAGGATGGCCAGTGGGTGGTGCTGCGCGTGCCGTACCCGACGGGGTTCTACACGAAGTGGATGGACGGGCGGATTGACGACGCGCGCGCCGGGTGGAAGGGTCGCGGGCTGTGGGCGACCGTGAGCACGCGCGCGCCGTTCCACATGGAGACGGGCAAGGGGACGACGGCGAAGGCGGTGCACTTCCAGATGAGGCCGAGTCCGTTGGCGAGGTGACATCGCGCCATCGGGAAGAGTCGGCGCTGCAGGTGACGCCCCGGTTATTCGGGCGCGGCGAGCGGTCGCGTTTGCGCCACCCGCCGATCGCCCCCGTGATCCCTGCGCCGCATGCGGCGCGCTCGCGCCACAGCCCTCCGCCCGACTGTTCTCCCTTCGCAAGCATCTGCACCCTGCAGCATGAATCGGGTGCCGTTTCCGGTTGCTGAACGTGCGAGGCTAGATGATGCCCACCCCCACCACGCTGTTCGGGGCAATCCGCGACCGGATCGCCCAGAAGCACTTCTCCCCTCGCACGGCCACCGCGTACGTCCTGTGGACCCGCCGATTCGTGCGCTTTCACGGGCGCCGCCATCCGCGCACGATGGGGCCCGTCGAGGTCGAGGCGTTCCTCACCTGGCTCGCGCGCGACCGGCGGGTGAGCGCGAGCACGCAGAACCAGGCGCTGGCCGCGTTGCTCTTTCTCTATCGGGAAGTGCTGGGCGAGCCGCTGGCCGTGGGCGAGCACTACCTCCGCGCCCGCGGGCCCCGCCGAGTGCCGACGGTGCTCTCGCGCGAGGAGGTGCCGCTGGTGCTGGCCGAGCTGCGTGGGGTGCCGCAGCTGATGGCCAGCCTGCTCTACGGCGCGGGGCTCCGGCTCCGCGAATGCTGCGCGCTCCGGGTGAAGGACGTGGACTTCGCGCGCGGCGAGCTCACCGTGCGGAGCGGCAAGGGGCAGAAGGACCGGGTGAGCGTGCTCCCCGACGTGGTGCGCGGCCCGTTGCAGCTGCAGCTGGCCGCCGTGGCGCGCCGCCACGAGGCCGACCAGAAGCGCGGGGGCGGGTACGTGGAGCTGCCGACCGCGCTCCGCCGGAAGCTGGGCGCCGAGGCGGGCCGCCAGCTGGCGTGGCAGTGGGTGTTCCCGGCGACGCGGCCGTACAAGGACGCCGAGACCGGCGAGGTGCGGCGACACTTCCTCGACCCGACGGTACTGCAGCGCGAGGTGACGCGCGCCGCGGGGCTGGCGGGCATGACGAAGCGCGTGACGTGCCACACGTTCCGGCACTCGTTCGCGACGCACCTGTTGGAGGCGGGGTACGACATCCGGACGGTCCAGGAGCTGCTGGGGCATTCGGACGTGAGCACGACGATGATCTACACGCACGTGCTGAACCGGGGCGGTCTGGGGGTGCGGAGCCCGTTGGACCTGGGCGGGGCGCGGGTGGGGCGGGCGCTGGGGCGGCCGGAGGCGCCGGTGCGGCGGGAGGATCTGGTCGGCCCGACGGACGCCGACGGACGAGCAGGTGGATCGGCGGGACCTGGCGGGTCCGACTTTCGCAACGCCAGCCGCCCGTAGCCGCACTATGTCGAACCGCAGAACTCTCCCCCCAACCGTTATCTCAACCGCACGTCCGGTCGCGATCGGCGTGCCCTATGGTGGGTTGCCGTGGCGCGGGCGCGTAGCGAGACTGGGGCATATGGGATTCTCGACCTGCGGGGCCCCGGCTACATGGGGCTGTTGAATTCACGTTAGGCATCCACGACCATGTATGTGAAACTGCCCGGCCGCTCAATGCCAAAGCGGTCCGCTTCAAAGCGCACGAAGGCCACGATCGGCACGCGCATGCCTCCCTCGCGACCAGCGTCAGCGACAGGGAAGCACAAGTTCGCGAAGTCGAAGGCCGCCGCGCAATCGCAAGCGATGTACAATCCTCCGGGCTACGCGCGCCACTCCTCGGGACTGACGGTTCCCGATTCGGTCGTCGCGCCGGTGCCCGCATCGAAGCTCCGCGCTGGGATTCGGGCAGCGCGTACACAGATTGATGAGAGCCTCGATGAACTCGTCCAAGTACTCGCCGGACCCTACCGCATCAAGTCCATCGAAGTCCAAGTGAGCTTCAGCGCCGAGGGCAAGTTTCTAGGCTTCGGCGTTGGAGGCGCGACGTCTATCAAGCTGGTCATCGAACCTGACGCCACCGCGGACACCTGACACCACTTGCAACTGACCCTTCAGGCAAGGAGGCACACGTTGCGTCGCATACACCCTGGCCTTTTCGCCGTGTTGCTTCTTGCCGCTGGCACGGCCCCAAGAACTCTCGTCGGCCAAGCATCACAACGGCGTCCTCCCGCGGCGGCGGCTCCTAGCGCTGACGCCCGGTTTTCTCTCACTCCAACTCAGAACATCTGGACTTCGCTCCTGCTTGACACTAGCACGGGGCGCATTTGGCAGGTTCATTTCGCACTGTCGGACAGCGCGTTTTCCGGACGCGTGGTCCTAAGCGGTGCTGCGCTAGCCACTGAAGGAGAGGCGCACGTGGGGCGATTCACGCTGCGGGAGACTTCGAACCTCTTCACGTTCCTCTTGCTAGACCAACGCGATGGACGCGTCTGGCAGGTGCAGTGGTCGAACGATGACGAGAAGCGAGGAATCGTGAGGCAACTCTCAGGCCCGCTCCCGAACTAGGTCGCGCGGATGCCTAACGCCAGTTGCAACTGACGGAGCCGCTGGGGAGGGTGGCGAGCCGCTTCGCGGCTCACCACTTTGTTGATATGGCTCCGCAGCTGAACCTTGTACGTTAGGTGCGCACGAGCCACTGCCGTTCATTGGGACTTCGCGACGACGCCGTCGCGAGCGCCCGCGCCTCGGGCCACGAAGGCTTCTATGCAGTCGTCAACTCGGCGATCCGTGGTTCGCGAGGCGCGGCGAT